>NZ_FOPO01000021.1:0-34233 GCF_900113505.1 Pseudomonas sp. NFACC45 | reverse complement strand
AAATCAGTGTGGGAGCGAGCCTGCTCGCGATGACGGCGGCACAGCCAACATCATCGTCAGCTGACCCACCGCTTTCGCGCGCAAGCCCGCTCCCACAAGGGAGTGGTGTTTACTTGAACATCACTTGCACATTCCCCATCGCCTCATCGGCAAACCCTTGCAGGAAATCCCGGAAGCCGGACGTGGTATGAGCATCGGTGTGGTCGGCGATGATGGTCCAGGTGGCGCGGCAGCGGTTGTCCGCCAGGGGCACGACGTGCATCGCTGCCCACAGGTTATCGATGCCTAGGGTGTTGTAGATCAGCGTCCAGGTCATGTGCATGGCCTGGTCATCACGGCTGTTGAGCTGTTCCACCACAAGGTTCTGCCCGTCGCGGAAAAACTTCTTGCGCAGGGACCTCACGCCATCGCCGGTCATTTCGATGTGCTCAAGTGCCGGGATGAATTGATCGAACCCCGCAAAATTACCCACCACTGCCCAGACGCTCGCCGCGTTGGCGGGTACTTCCACTGAAGTTTCGACCTCGCAGGCGTGGGGGTTCTTGATCAAAGTGTCGGGTTGAAGTGCATTCATGGTCTTGCTCCTTTTTTTACAGTTGAGGGTGCTTCAGATGAAATCGATGGCCTTGAGGTAATCAGCACCGCGGCGCAGCAGGGCCGGGGATTTTTCCGGGTAGCGGGCACCCATCTGCCTGACGCCGGCCCGGGCGTTGGCGTGGTTGATCAACGAGATGTCGCCGATGTCTTCCTCGAAGCCGTTGAGGTAGAAACCCAGTACGCCGAACAGGGCGTTGTCGGCATTGACTCGGCCTAATTGCCGTTGCCAGTCGGCGACGCTGACCAGGGAAAATGTGCGGCCGCTGTCACGAAACGACGCCACATAAGCGTCCCAGCTCAAGGGCTCGGGGTTGTGCAGGTTGAACACCGCCTGCGTTGGCTGATAGCGACTGGCATGGAAGGCGATGAAGCGCGCCAGGAAGTCCACCGGCATCAGGTCGAAGTTGAGTGACAGATCCGGCACCTGGCCGAGCTGGATCGAGCCTTTGAGCATCAGCATCAGCCGGTTCTTGTGGGGCTGGCAGACCCCGGTCAGGCTGTTGAAACTGATGTTGCCCGGGCGAAACAGATTGACCCACACCCCACGGTCCCGGGCCCGCTGCAGGATCCGCTCCCCGACCCATTTGGACAGGTTGTAGCCGTTCTTGATGTAGATCGGTGGCGTCTCTGCGGCGGGCTGCTCCAGGACCTGGCCGTCGGCATCCAGGGCACTGGACGCCGACAGCGTGGAGACGAAGTTGAAGATCTTCTTGCTGCGCCCTTCACACAGGCGCAGGCATTCGAAGATCGGCTCCACGTTGTCCCGCGCCAAAGACTCGTAGTCGAGCACGTGATTGACATGGGCCGCGTTGTGCACCAATGCGCCGAAGGTGCGGTCGATGCGGGCATAGACATCGTCGGGCAAACCCAATTGCGGTTGGGTGATGTCGGCGGCGTAGACACTGACGCGGCTCAGGTCCAGGTGGTTCAGCCGATTGTCCCGCAGGGCCTGGGCGAAGCGTTCGGCCGCGCTTTGTCCACCCGATTCGCGCACCAGGCATGCGACTTCGGTGGCGCCCCAGGCCAGCAAGGCCTCAACGATGTGTACCCCAAGAAAACTGTTGGCCCCGGTCACCACCACCTTGTGCACATCACCACACTGGCTGACAGGCAGCGGATCGAGGTTGAGTTCCGCTTGCGCATCGATCAAGGCCTGGGGGCTGAGGGTCGATGTGCTGTTTTGCTCAGGATCGTCTAGCAACTTCGCCAGCGTCATCAGCGTAGGTGCTTCGATGAAGCGATTGATCGACAGGCTGCGCCCAAAGGCCTCGCGGACCCCGAGCAACAGTTGAGACAACAGGATCGAATGGCCACCGAGATTGAAGAAGCTTTCATCGGTGGCGATGTCGTCGACCGGCAGCTCCAGCAACTCGGCCCACAGTTGCCGCAGCTGCGTTTCCAGAACGTTCTGCGGCTGGCGCCGATGGCTGCCAACCTGTACTTGCACCGCCGTGGCGAGCAAGGCCCGGCGATCGACTTTGCCATTGCTGGTGTAGGGCAGGCTGGGCAATTGCACGTAGGCCGCCGGGTGCATGTAGCTGGGCAGCGCGTTTTGTACATGCTCGCGTAAAGCCTGGAGGGCGGCGCCGGCCCGCTCTTCCCGGGGGTGAACCAGAAACGCCAGGATTCGCCGACGTTCATCAATGCCCACCGCTACTTGGCGAAACAGTTGGCTGTCGCGCAGGCAATGCTCGATTTCCTCGGGCTCGACCCGAAAGCCGCGGATCTTCACCTGGTTATCGCGCCGACCACACAGCTCAATGCCGTTGTCGGTCCATTGGGCGATATCGCCCGTGCGATAAACCCGCAGCGTTGCCCCGCCGGGCAGCGTCAGGTTGAGGTAGCGGCTCGCGGTCAACGCCGGGTCGTTCAGATAGCCGAGGCCGACCCCAGGCCCGGCGATGTACAGCTCGCCCGGTATGCCTTGGGGCACCGGTTGCAGCTGCTCATCCAGAATCAGCACCCGGCCATTGGCGATGGGCACACCGAGGTTGCGGTTGTTGTCACCGACACTGAATTGCCGGGTGGTGACCAGCACCGTGGTTTCGGTCGGGCCGTAGATGTTGTGGAAACTGCACTGCGGTGCGAGCTGTTCGATCACGAACGGCTCACAGACATCACCGCCGGTAATCAGGTGCGCCAGCCCCAACGGCGCATCCAGCGGCATCACGCTCAGCAGCGCGGGCGGCAGGAAAGCGTGAGTGGCGCGTTGTTGCTCAATCAATGCCACCAGTTGCTGCGGATCGCGCCGCTGGTCTTCGCTGGGCACCACCAGCCTCGCACCCTGGATGAAGGTCGGCAGGATATCCAGCAGCGATGCATCAAAGTTGATGGTGGAGAACTGCAATGCCCGGCTGTCACGCTGTAAGCGGACATAGTCGCTATACCAGGCGCAGAAATGGCTGAGGTTGCGATGACTGAGCAGCACGCCTTTGGGCTGGCCGGTGGTGCCGGAGGTGTAGATGGCCACGGCCGGTTCGTTGATGTCCACCACGCGGCGGATCAGCGAGGCCGGGATGCCGGGCTGGGGTGCAGGCAGCTTGCGTACATCCAGCGTCGGCAGCGACAGCTCGCCCAGGCCGCTGTCACCGTCGTGCAGCAGCAGGTCCGCGTTGGCGTTCTCCAGGATAAAGCGCCGTCGTTGCGCGGGGTGTTGCGGGTCCAGCGGCAGGTACACCGCCCCGCAACCCAGCACCGCCAGGATAGCTGCGTACAACTGCGTGGACTTGGGCAGGCAGACACCAATCACCCCAGGTTTTGCCCCTGCCAGTTGCTTGAGTATCGACGCCTGCAAGCGCAACGCCAGACTGCGCAAGGATTTGTAGTCGACGAGTTGACCCTCGACCCACAGCGCCGGTTGCGTGCCGTCATCGAGCATGCGCTGTTCGATGTCATGCATCACCGGCACTTCGGCTGCAGCCAGCAACCAAGGCACTGGGGGGCGATTGAGGTGGTGCTCGAAGGCCAGCGGCTCCAACACATCCAGTCCCTGCAACGATTCATCGCAGGCGTCGGTCTGCACCGCCGGCCAGTGATCGAAGCAGGCTTCGTCCCGGGAAAGCTGGCTGACCAGTCGCGCACCGTGCTCGACCACCGCCGCCAAGGTGCGCAGTCGCAAAGACTGGCCGTTGCCACCGCCGTGCGGAGCGATCTTTTCCTGGGACAACGGCCGATGCGCGCTGTCTCGAAAAACCACCACCGGTTGTGGCAATGCCTGGCCGGAAAAAAACTGGAGCGCCACGCGCACCTGAAGGTTTGCGCGGGCGTCTAGGGTGCAGGGCAGCGTCCCGTCATCAATCAACAGGTCGACCGCTGCGTGGTGGTTCGCTGATTCAAGATGCACAAGACCGTGGCCGTGCAGTTCGAGCTCCTGGGCCAGGTCGGTCATGGCCTGGCTTGTGCCAGACAGTGCAATTTCGAGGCGTCTCATGGGCGGATCCTCATGGGGTCAGGTAGTCGGCCAGGGCGTCACGCACGCAGGGGGACGCCAGCATCGAGCTGCTGCGAAAAAAGCGCGTGATATTGCCCACCAACGGATGAAAACGATTGATGGGGTAGGCCAGCGCACCGGCTTCTTCGCGCAGCGACTGACGCACCGATTCGTCGACGGGCAGGTGTGCGATCAGCTGGAAATCGAACGCCTGTTGCAGATCGCTCGCCAAGTACTGGCTGATGAAGCCGGGCATCAATCGGGCAATCGCCTCGCGGTCAGCTTCGGGCGCGCTGCGCCAGTAGATTTGCACCAGTCGCGTCCAGAACCCGGAGTGCCGACCCTCATCCAGCAAGTGGTCGGCCATCAGGCCCTTGATCGACGCCTTGACCGAGTCGTCCCGGGCGAAGGCCGCCACTTCGTTGGTCACGGTGTTCTCGGCAATGGCGATGCAAATCAGTTCCACGGCGCTGAGCAGATGCTCCGGCGCCTGGGCCAGCGTTGCCGGTATGGCGCGGCTGAGCTCGATCTGATCGGGCAATGGGATCGGTGCAATGCCGGTCATCTCGATGGTCTGTTGCATGAAGTCCATCGCCACCAGTGCGTGGTAATCCTCGTCCACCACCACTGTCATTGCGTCGTAGCGGCAGGCGAACGGGAATTCGATGCCGAAGCTGTTCTTGGCAATGCGCCGGGCGGTGTGGTCCACCAGCTCGGTCTCGAAGATCACCACATCGTTGATGAACTTGTAGAGGCTCTGCACCAGCGCAAAGTCGCGCAATTGCGGGCAGTGGCTGAGGAAGGTCTGGCTGTGCACCAGGGGCTGACGGCTCATGGGGAAAATCAACTTGTCGTCGTCTTCGACCCGGCGCCGTGGCCGGGTGCGGATCGTGGCGCGGCTTTCCCAGGCGTCGGCGAAGGACTGGTATTCGACGGCGTTCATGGCGCCACCTGCGCAACTGGTTCGGCCATGCTCTGGCGTAACCCGTCCCACAACGCGGTGCGGCTTTGGACAGCAGCGAGTGCGGCGGCCAGCACCTCGGTTTCGCGTTGCGGGTCGCCATCGATCAGCCGGGCCAAGAGTTTTTCCGCTGCGGGGCCGTGGTCCTCGGAGTCGACTTCGATGTGCCGCTGCAGGTAATAACGGAACGTCGGCGCCTGATCCAGGCCGATACCCCAAGCGTCCAGCATGCGCTGGAACATCTGCGGGATGACGCTCTCGCGACCATGCACGAAGGCGGCGGCCACGCTGTGGGCCGGTGCGTGCAGCGCGGTTTGCAGTGTCTGGCGGACGAACCGGGCCGCCGCCGGCTCCACCTCGACGCTCTCCAGGGCCGTTTCGGGACTGACGCCTTCCTGTTGCAGGGTGATGAACTGCTCAATGGCGCGAGTATCGGCGCCAACCTCGCGCATGGCGTCCAGGTACAGTTCGAAATGGCTGCAATAGCCAGCTCCGGGGCGGTCATCCGACTCCTCGCCCAGGACGATTTCGTTGATCAAACGTGCAGCGTGTGGGTCGGCCGGCGGTAACCAGGGCAGGTGGACACAGGTCAGCTCCCGTTGCAGCCGTTTGGTCAGTGACATGAAGTCCCACACGGCAAAGACATGGCTTTGCATAAAACGGCGCAGCAGATCGATTGATGTTATTTCGGAAAAAACCGGGTGTTCGCCAAGGGCGTGTTTTTTCAGAGATAGTTGTTCTTTGGTGGGTAACATCGGAACGTCCTCATCAATGATGTTTGTTCGGAAAAGTCACCCGGCTTTTAATAAAAAAGCGAGCGGGTGCCTGAACCGGAGTCCATAAGTTTTGAAAGTATGTAAGTGCTCGGCTTAACGGCGCATTTATGGCATCTGGGTAAGGTTTTTCGGGCCTTGGCCATAAACGTAAGCGGTCGATAACGACTCGACGGATAAAAAGCTAATACACCGAACAAGTAAGCGGCAAGTAATTTTTTAATTATTTAAAGAGGGTTGTTTATTGGGCGCGAAGAGGGGTATTAAAACTTTTAATATAAGTTTTATTCAGGCGAAGCCGCTCCTTCCGATAGAGAAGTATCAGAATTGAAGAAGTTGAGTGAATGCCTCACTCGGAGCACTTCAGGGGACAGGGAAATAAGAAGTTGTTGTTTTATGGGGGGACATCGGTCGGACTTCCGATCATCCCGCCGGTTGGGCGGTGCTCCTTGCGTGTTGGCTTCGATTCGCCTGGCTGCGGCCAGGCGCTGACTTCTTCAGGTCTGTTTTTTAATCGACAAACGCAAGAGTGGGCCCAAATCGATGGCAGTGCCATTGAACTGATGGGGGCGACAGGGCGCGGCTACGCTGCGGCCTCGTCGGGCGGGCGAGAAACCGTGTAGGAGGGATGTGTAAGAAAGTGATGCGCCCCTCAGGGCGCGGGCGTCAGGTCACCGGCTTGGTTGTTGTTCCAGATAGCGACGGATGGTGACGCAGGCTTTTTCCAGATGCAGCTCCAACAGGGCAACCGCTCTGTCGATGTCCTGGGCCGTAGCGGCCTCCAGCAGCGCGCGATGATCGTCCTGGGTCAGTTTGCCCAAGCCCATGGACGACAGATGAAAGCGCAAGAAGCGTTCTTCCTCATTGAGCTCGCGCTCGATCAGGTCCAGCAGTTTACTGTTGGGTGCCTTGTGATAAAGCGACATGTGAAACAGCCGGTTGAGCCTGCCGATTTCAGCGTGGTCGGTTTGAGCTTCCAGTTGCTCGATGTAATGGGCGGCCATGGCCAGGTCCTCGGCATCGAGCAGGGGAATGGACAGGCGTAAAGCGAAAGATTCAAGAACCGAACGTAGGGAGTAGGTCTCGATCGCATTGTTGGTGATCAACGGGGCCACCACGGCGCCTTTGTGCTGAACCACATTGAGCAGTGATTGCGCCTCGAGCTGGCGCAAGGCCTCGCGTACCGGCATGCGGCTGACGCCGAACAGGTCGGCCAGTTCCTGCTGGCGCAGGGCGGTGCCGCAGGGCAGGCGCCCGTCGAGTATGGCCTCGCGCAGGGACTCTTCGATAATGGAGCGGGCCTGGGCAGCGGGAATGGGCCCGTTGACCTGGATAGTGCTTAGCGGTTTGGGCTTCTGTGTCACGACAACGCACCCTGACTGGTAGTAACAAAAATTGGATCCAAGCCAACATTAGTTACAGATTGCCAAGCCGTCAAAACCTCGCGGCCCCGGTTCCTGAACTAAAGTTTAGTCTGCTTGTGGTGATCGCACCTTGCCATTGTCTTTTGCCGGGCCAGGCTTCACCATCCAACGCATTTCCCACGGCCCTTTTTGGACGTATTTCCCTTGGCTGCACCTTTCCCTGTTCCCAGGTCCTTGCGCTGGCTGTTTTCGGCATTGTTGCTGGCCGGCCTCATGCTGGGCGGCCTGCAGGCTGACTGGGACTTTGCGCAGATCAGCCGGCGGGCGCAAGCGTTATATGGGCCGTTGGGCGAAGGGCAGCAACGGATCGATGCCTGGCAGCAATTGTTGGCGACCCAGAAGCAGACGCCGGAGCTAGAGCAGCTCAGGGTGGTGAACCTGTTTTTCAACAAACGGGTGCGCTACGTCGAAGACATCGACCTGTGGCGTCAGGTCGATTACTGGGAGACCCCGATCCAGGCTCTGTGGAAAGGGGCCGGGGATTGCGAGGACTACGCCATTGCCAAGTACTTCAGCCTGCGTCGCCTGGGGGTGTCCAGTGACAAGCTGCGCATCACCTACGTCAAGGCGCTGCGGCAGAACCGTGCGCACATGGTGCTCACCTACTACGCGACCCCCGATGCCATGCCGTTGGTACTCGACAGCCTGATCGACGGCATCCTGCCGGCCAGCCAGCGGACCGATCTGTTGCCGGTCTACTCTTTCAATGCCGAGGGGTTGTGGCTGCCAGGCGCCAAGGGCAACAAGAAAGTGGGTGACACCAAGCGCCTGTCCCGGTGGCAGGATGTGTTGAAAAAAATGCAGGCCGAAGGTTTTCCGGTCGAGACGACTAACTAGGAGCGCGCGCTCAGATGTCCTTGTTCAAACAGCTGTTGATCGCTATCTGTCTGTTCCTGGTGGTTGCCTTCAGCGGCAGCTTCATGGTCAGCCTGGAAAGCTCGCGGGCCCAGTATGTCAACCAGTTGCGCTCCCACGCCCAGGACGCAGCCACGGCGCTGGCGCTGTCGCTGACGCCGAACATCGACGACCCGGCGATGGTGGAGTTGATGGTCAGCTCGATTTTCGACAGCGGCTATTACGCAACCATCCGTGTGGTCGATGTCGCCACCGACAAAACCCTGGTCGAGCGCACCGGCACGCCCGACGCCGGCAACGTGCCGCAATGGTTCATCAAGCTCATCGGTCTGGAGCCGGCCGGTGGCGATGCGATTGTCAGCCGCGGTTGGGAGCAGGCGGCGCGGGTCGAAGTGGTCAGCCACCCGATGTTCGCCCTCGCCAAGCTGTGGCAGAGCGCATTGGGCAGTCTGGGCTGGCTGCTGCTGTGCGGCGCGGTGAGCGCGGTGTTGGGGGCCTTGCTGCTGCGGCGTCAGCTCAAGCCGCTGGACTACATGGTGCATCAATCCCATGCCATCGCTCGTCGCGAGTTCCTGAGCCTGCCGGAGCTGCCGCGCACCCCGGAACTGCGCCGGGTGGTGCAGGCGATGAACCAGATGGTCGAGAAGCTCAAGGCGCTGTTTCAGGAGCAGGCTGAGCGTAGCGAAAAACTGCGGGTCGAGTCTTATCAGGACAATCTCACGGGCCTGGCCAACCGGCGATATTTCGAAATGCAGCTCCACGCCCGGGTGAGCAATCCCGAGCAGGCCAGTTCCGGTTATCTGCTGTTGCTGCGGGTCAAGGACCTGGCCGGACTGAACCAACGGCTGGGCGGGCAGCGCACCGACCAGTTGCTCAAGGCCGTGGGTGAACAATTACAACGTGAATGCGCCCGCTACCCTGAAACCCACAACCTGGTGACGCGCATTCGCGGCGGGGAGTTCGCCGTGTTGGCACCGGGGCTGGTGCGCGAGGAAGCGCTGCAACTGGCGCAGAACCTCGACAGCGCGTTGGCGAGCCTGCATGCCACCGGTGCGACCGACGTGGCTTCGGTGGCCTCCATCGGACTTGCTCCATTCGTTCATGGCGACTCGCCGCAAGCGGTGCTCCAGCTCGGCGACCAGGCCCTGGCCCAGGCCGAAAGCCAGGGTGAGCCGGGTTGGGCCT
Organism: Pseudomonas sp. NFACC45; assembly: GCF_900113505.1. Classification (NCBI taxonomy): domain Bacteria; kingdom Pseudomonadati; phylum Pseudomonadota; class Gammaproteobacteria; order Pseudomonadales; family Pseudomonadaceae; genus Pseudomonas; species Pseudomonas sp. NFACC45. The sequence continues at coordinate 25,008 of NZ_FOPO01000021.1, read as the reverse complement.
GCCTGGACCACAGCGCCTCGGCCAGTGTCGGTGACGATCACCATGCCTGGCACAATCTGCTCGACCAGGCCTTGAGCAATCAGCGCTTCGAGCTTTACTTCCAGCCGGTGGTGGCCGCCCAGGACACCCAAGTGGTGCTGCATTACAAAGTGCTGTCACGATTGCTGGACGAGCAGGGCCAGACCATCCCCGCCGGGCGTTTCCTGCCATGGTTGGAGCGCTTCGGCTGGACCGCGCGGCTGGACCGTTTGATGCTCGAGCAGGTGCTCAAGCAAATGGCCGGGCACGAACAATCCCTGGCGTTGAACCTGTCTTCGGCGACCTTGGCCGATCCGCAGGCGCTGAACAAAGTCTTTGAAATCCTACGGGCCCATTCCAACCTTGGGCCGCGCTTGACCCTGGAGATTGGTGAAGAGCAACTGCCGGAGCAAGCCGTGCTGGAGCAGTTGACCCGGCAGCTGCGTGAGCTGGGGTTCTCCCTGAGCCTGCAGCGTTTTGGTGGGCGTTTCAGCATGATCGGTAACTTGTCGCGGCTGGGGTTGGCTTACCTGAAGATTGATGGCAGCTACATTCGTGCCATCGACCAAGAGAGCGACAAGCGTTTGTTCATCGAGGCGATCCAGCGTGCTGCTCACAGTATCGACCTGCCGTTGATCGCCGAGCGGGTTGAGACGGAAGGGGAGTTGGCGGTGATTCGTGAGATGGGGTTGTTTGGGGTGCAGGGGCAGCTGGTTGGGGAGCCTCGGCGTTGGGGGTGAGGGTTGCGCTCAGCTGGCCCTGGTTTGAAGCTAATGCGTTCATCCTGTGGGAGCGGGCTTGCTCGCGAAAGCGGAGGGTCAGTTTGCAGTGATGTTGGATGTACCGGCGTCATCGCGAGCAAGCTCGCTCCCACAGAGAATCGGGGATATAGCGGCAACACAGAACAAATGTGGGAGCGAGCCTGCTCGCGATGGCGCTGGGTCAGTCGACATTGATGCCAACTGAACAACTGCCAACGCGCCAGGTTTCGAGCGCCTCATAGGGCCCCTGCGCCCAATGCATCACCTGATGGCGCAGCCCTGACGAAGCCTCCCGACGCTTGTCCTCGCTGTCACCGGCAAACGCCTGCCCCGGCTGCTTGGCATGCTGCCCCGCCATCGCAAACACTTGGCGACGCTGGGCGTCATTGAGTCCGAAAAATTCTGCCAGTCGACCTGCCATCGCATCAGGCAACTCAGCGTAATTAACCGTCAGCCCGGCAAACTCATGGCAGCGCTCCAGCCCCACCTGCAACAGCCGTCCCAGTCGGCGCGCGACGAAATCTTCCTGGCCGCTGAAGGGCAATCCGTCGTCCAGCACGCTCGGCCCGATCATCCCCGGCACCATGTGCATGCCGGGACGACGCAAATGGGAAACGGCGATTTCCAAAGGGTCGCGGTACACGAACAGCCAGGGCGTGGCGGGAAAGCACTCGCGCAGCAGTGCCAGCTCACCGATGTTCCAGGCATCGAGCTTGATCACCAAGCGCTCTTCCACGCCTCGGCGGCGTTGCCCATAGGCCGACATCAGCCCCATGAGCGCCATGCTCCGGTCAACGGGTGGCATAGCATTGCGCAGCAGAGCATCCAGAGGCGGCGGCTCTGAAATGACGATGTGATCGTCCAGTTGCGCAAGCATCTGGCTGATCAACGTCGAGCCGCAGCGGGAGGCATGGAAGATGAATGCACTCGGGGGCAGGCCCGGGCTTTGTTGCCTCCACTGGTCCAGGACACTTAAAGGGGTCTGGCGGCGGAACGCCTGGTTGAAAGGCAACCGCAGGGCCTGCTCCACCGCGTCGCCGAAGAACGGTTGCGACAATCGCGCCTCGCCGAACCAGCACCAGTCAACCTGCCACTGCCCCGCCGCTTGCCACACGCGGATCGGCAGCCAGCCGTCCAGGTTCAAGCCTTCCACTGGTCACTCCATTGCCGGCGACCGTTGCGCATGGCCGCCTGCAATTGCTCCCGGGTAAAGTGCAAATCGCGTTCGGCAGCCATCGCTATTGCACACTCAATGAATGCCTCCACGTCATGCAGGCTCTGCAAGGTCCGGGCGAGTTGCGGGTCGCTTTCAACGAGTTGCTCAAAGCACAGCAGATCACTTCGCTCAGCCCCGATTGCCGGTGTGCTGAGCAACCCAGCGGCCACCTGCCTTTGCAGCCATGGGCTGGGGCGGCAATCGAGCACCAGATGAATCCGTGGCTGAGTGCTGTGGTTATCGACGCGATGAGGCAGCGACAAGTCGAGAAACCAGCATTCACCCGCCGTCATCGGAATCCGTTGCCCATCCAGCCAGAAATCCACGCCTGGCGGGCTGAGCAGTGGAACGTGCAGGCGCAGATCGGCGTCCGCCCCCGCCAGGTCATAATCGCGATGCTCGTGGATGCAGCCACCGGGCCCAAGTCGCAGCAGCCGGGCCGAGACGATCTCCAGCGGCCAGTCGCGCAACGCTTCGTGCCAACGGTCATCGTCCGACCAAGGCGCGCGGTGCACGGGCTGACCGCGCCCAGGGGACAACGGGGTCAAGGCATCGGCCGCCGAAATCAGCGCCACGCCACTCCAGTCACCGCTGTAATAGGCGCTGTTGAAGTGGCCATGCCAGTGATCGTCCTCAACGGCTGCCAGTGCCTGCAACAGCAAAGGCAGGTTCACCGTTACCGGCAGCCGGGAAAACGCCGGGCGCACCCTACGTGCGGCCTGTTACTGGGTCACCGCTGCCGTCGGCACCGCGATATCGCCCTGGGCCCACGCCGCTTCGCGGTTGGCCAGCGCCGTGGCAATCGATTGCACTTGGGTCGATTGCACTTCATCGGGCAACGGGTCGAGGCCAGCGCTGGCAAAGATCTGGCCGTAGGCGTTGCGCAGGTCGGCATAGGCCAGATCCCGCCGCAAATCAGCCTGCAGCGTATTGAGTTCGCCCTGGATCAGGTCCAGTTCACCCAAGCCTGCGGCCTGATGGCGGTTGCGCAGTTGACCGACGATCTGCCCGTCGATATCCGCCAACTGCTGGCTGGTCTTGAACTGGCGCAGCGCCTCGCGGTAATTGGCATTGGCCACGTACAGCTGCGCCAGCACGGCAATCGACATGGCCTGACGCCGTGCCGCCGCCACCTCTTCTCCGGCCTTGGCCACGTTGATGGCCGCCGGGGCGGAGATCACGTTGAACAGGTTCCAGGTGACTTTCACGCCATAGTCAGCCCAGCCCTGCTCCACCAGGAACGAGTTGCTGTCGTAATGCCCTCCAGCGGAGAACTCCAGCCCAGGTAACAGGCGCAGCATGGCCTTGCGGGTTTCAGCGGCGGTAATGCGCGTCTGGTAGTCCTGCTCTCGCAGTTCCGGGCGGCTGGTCAGGGCTTCCTGTTCAAGACGCGCGAGGTCGACCTTGAGCTCCGGGATGACGTATTCATCCTGGGTGGCCAAGGTCAGCTCGGTGCCCAGGGGCAGGTTGATCAGCGTCGCCAGTTCCGTCTTGGCCAGGGACAACGCCCGGCGCTGCTCTTCGAGCTGGCGGGTGGCCTGGATCAGCGAACGCTGGTAACCCAGTGCCTGCACCGGGTCGCCAATGCGTTGCTCGCTCATGCTCTGACTGTTGCCGCGAGCCGTATCGACTCGGACCATCAGGCTGTCGATCTGCTTGAGCAGGCGCTCGGCGGCCATGGCTCGCCAGTAAGCCGAACGCACATCCTGGACGATGGTGTTGATGACCTTGCGCCGACGCTCCTGCACGATCAGCCGCTGGTCCCCGGCCTGCTTGGCGCTGATGTAGCTCACGCCGAAATCGAGCACGTTCCAGACCATGGTCAGGTCGGCCACTTCGCGGTCGCGGTCCTGGGAAGTCGAAGGTTCCAGAGACTGGGTACCGGTTTCCACGCTCTGGCTGCTGGAAGCGCTGACGTTGTTGCGGCCCACGTAACCCGCGTCCAGAGCCATGCGCGGCAGCATGTCGAAACTGGCCAGGTCCAACTGACGCTTGGCCAGTGCCTCTTCCATGATCTTCAAGCGGCCTTCCAGGTTGTACTTCACTGCACGGGCCATGGCCTGGTGCAGGGTCAGCGGGCCGCTGAGGGGCTCCTGATCCTTGTACATGTTCTGCAGATCGGTCTGGGCGCGCTGCTCGCTGACGCTACGCTCGATCGGCTCACTGGTGACCGCACATCCGCTGACCGTCAACGCCAGCACACTCATTGCGAATAACTTCTGACTTCTATTCATTCCCTGGATTGCCCCTGGCTGCCCCAATTTTTTTAGTTGTTCAAGCCTGCGCCTGGCTCATGCCGACCTGTTGCAATGCCATTGCCAGGCTGTCGACCTGACGCTGTTCAGTGTCTTTGATGTGTTGCAGTTGCTGGCCCAGGGTTGGTGCGCCGAATACCCCTTGAGACCCATCACCGCCCTGCATCGACTGGCTGTCGAAGGCGTCCAGCGATTCCCCGTCGGAGCCGGTGTCCTGATTGAACAGACCCGAAATCGTGCTGCTGCCGAACACCCCGCCATCGCCGCCACCGAAGCCCAGGAAGCCCTGGCCGGAGCCATCGCCCGCCGCGTCGGAGCTGAATACCTGGGCGATGTAGCTCGGCGCCAATGCGCCACGGTTGATGAAGATGTCGCCAATCGGTCGAATGCCGCCGCCCACGTCCCGTTGTTCAAACAGCGGTGGAAAGCCCAGCGGCGAGCCGAGGTCACCGGTTGGTGGTGTAAAAACGATCGGTTGCAACGGCACCTCGGAAGGCGGCACGACCGTGACAGGGTCGGACGTCAGGAACTCCGGCGGTGGCTTCACATCGTTGGCCACCACGGTGTCGATGGCGTAATTGTTGGACACCGCCACGCTTGCTCCGGCGTTGCCCGACAGGTCACTGACGTTACCGGTGTCCAGGGCGATGAAGTTGCTCGGGTCCGTGAGGTTTACCGTTGGAGTGAACGTGGCCGTCCAGGTCCTGCCGCCGTCACTGGTGCTCAGGTTGGTGAGTTCACCGTTAGTGACGCTGAGGTCCGACAGATCGAAATCCGTCACCGCTTCGCTGAAGGTGATCGTCACCTGGGTCGTCTCGCCCGCCGTCAGGTTCGGGTCGGCGACCACGATGGTTGCCGTCGGCCGGGTGGCGTCGAGTGCGTAGTTACTGGAAATGGCGATGCCCACGCCGGCGTTGCCGGCCAGGTCCTGCACATTGCTGGCGTCGAGCAGGATCAAGTTGGTGGCATCGTTGACGCCCGCGGTAGGCGTCAGGGTCGCCGTCCAGGTCAGGCCGCCGTCACTGCTGGCGAGGTTGGACAACACACCATTGGCAACGCTGAGGTCCGACAGGTCGAAACCGGACACCGCCTCGGTGAAACTGATGGTCACGGTGGTGCTCTGGCCGATGCCCAGGCGGGTGTCGCCCACGGTGATGGTGGCGCCGGGGCGCACCGTGTCGACCGCGTAGTTGTTGGAGTTCACCACACCGACACCGTTGTTGCCCGAAACGTTGACCACGCCGCTGGTGTCCAGGCTGATCAGGTTGCTGGTGTCGCTGATGTTGCTGGCCGGGGTAAAGGTGGCCGTCCAGGTCACGCCGCCATCGGTGGACGAGACGTTGCTCAGTGTGCCATTGCTCACGCTCAGGTCAGCATTATCAAACCCACTGACCGCTTCCGAGAAGGTGATGGTCACCAGCGAGGTTTCCCCCACGCTGAGTGCGTTATCAGCCACCACGACGGTGGCGGTTGGCACCCGCGTCTCGACTGCGTAGTTGGCCGAGTTGGTGGTGCCTGTTCCGGTGTTGCCCGCTGCGTCGCTCACACCGGTATTGTCCAGGACGATCAGGTTGGTGGCGTCGGTCACGCCCAGGTCCGGCGTGAAAGTGGCGGTCCAGGTCAAGCCGCCGTCGATGCTGCTCACGGCGCTCAATGTGCCATTTGCCACGCTCAGGTCGGCGTTGGTGAAGCCAGTGACCGCCTCGCTGAAAGTGATGGTCACTTGAGCCGTTTCGCCCGGTCTCAACGCGGAGTCACTCAGCACAATGGTGGCGGTCGGACGCTGGCTGTCGACGCTGTAGTTATTGGAATCGCTCGTGCCGACGTTGAAGTTGCCCGCCAAGTCGACGATGCCACCACTGTTGAGCGAGATGACATTGCTGGAGTCGGTGACGCCAGCGGTCGGCGTGAAGGTTGCGGTCCAGGTGATGCCGCCGTCGCTGCTGCTCAGGCCGGAGATCACGCCGTTGGCCACCGTCAGGTCGGCACTGGTGAACGCCGTCACCGCCTCGCTGAAGGTGATGGTCACCAGCGAGGTCTCGCCAGCGGCGATGGCCGTATCGGCCACGACGATGGTCGCGGTGGGGCGCACCGTATCGACCACATAGTTGTTGGAGTCCGTGGTGCCGACGCCCGCATTGCCCGCGCCGTTGATCAGGCCGGTATTGTCCAGCGTGATCACGTTACTGGTATCGGAAATGCTGGCGCTCGGCGTGAAGGTGGCTGTCCAGGTGACGCCACCGTCGGTGCTGCTCATGGTGCTGAGCGTGCCGTTGCTGACGGTCAGGTCCGAATTGTCGAACCCGCTGACCGCCGAGTTGAAGGTCACGGTCACCAACGACGTCTCGCCGATGCTCAACGTCGAATCGGCGATCACGATGGTCGCCGTCGGTACGTTGGTATCGACCTGGTAGTTGTTGGAGTTGGTGGTGCCGGTGCCGGTGTTGCCCGCCGCGTCACTGACCCCGGTGTTGTTCAGGGTGATGACGTTGGAAGTGTCGGTGACGCCGAGGGCCGGAGTGAAGGTGGCGGTCCAGGTGAGGCCGCCATCACTGCTGCTGACCGCACTCAGCGTACCGTTGGCGACGCTCAGGTCGGAATTGTCAAAACCGCTGACCGCCTCGCTGAAGGTAATGGTCACCAGCGAGGTTTCGCCGACGCTCAGCGCCGTATCGGCGACCACGATGGTGGCGGTCGGGCGCAGGGTGTCGACGGCGTAGTTGTTGGAGTCGGTGGTGCCGCTGCCGGTATTGCCAGCGCCGTCCACCACGCCCGTGTTACCGAGCGTGACCAGGTTGGTGCTATCGCTGACGCCCACGCTCGGCGTGAAAGTCGCGGTGTAGGTGATGTTATCGCTGGTGCTCAGCCCGCTCAGGCTGCCGTTGGCAACGGTCAGGTCGGCCAAGGTGAAACCGGTCACCGCCTCGCTGAAGGTAATCGTCACCACCGAGGTTTCGCCGACGCCAATGGCCGAGTCGGCGACCACGATGGTGGCGGTCGGACGCGCGGTGTCGATGGCGTAGTTGTTCGAATCGGTGGTGCCCGTACCAGCGTTGCCCGCCGCGTCAGCCACGCCGGTGTTGTCCAGGGTGATGAGGTTGCTGGTGTCGCTGACGCTGGCGCTTGGTGTGAGCGTACCGGTCCAGGTGATGCCACCGTCGCCGCTGCTCAGGCCGGTGATCGTACCGTTGGCGACCGTCAGGTCGGCGGTGGTAAAGCCTGTTACCGCTTCGTTGAAGGTGATGGTCACCAGCGAGGTTTCGCCGACACTCAAGGCGTTATCGGCGACGACGATCGTCGCGGTCGGGCGCACCGTGTCGACAGCATAGTTGTTGGAACTGGTGGTACCGGTGCCGGCGTTGCCGGCCGCGTCCGCCACACCGGTATTGGCCAGGATGATCAGGTTGGTGGCGTCGCTGATGGACGCGCTCGGGGTGAGCGTCGCGGTCCAGGTGATGCCGCCGTCGCTGCTGCTCAGCCCGCTCAGCGAACCGTTGGCGACGGTCAGGTCGGCCAGGGTGAAACCGGTCACCGCCTCGCTGAAGGTAATCGTCACCAGGGATGTTTCGCCGACGTTCAGCGCGGTATCGGCCACCACGATGGTGGCGGTGGGACGCAGCGTGTCGATGGCGTAGTTGTTCGAATCGGTGGTGCCGGTGCCAACGTTCCCGGACTGATCGGCAACGCCACTGTTATTCAGCGTGATCAGGTTGGTGGTGTCGCTGATGCTGGCGGTCGGGGTCAGTGTCCCGGTCCAGGTGATACCACCGTCGCTGCTGCTCAACCCGGTGACCGTACCGTTGGCCACCGTCAGGTCGGCGACAGTGAAACCGCTCACCGCCTCGTTGAAGGTGATGGTCACCAGAGACGTTTCGCCTGCCCTCAGTGCCGTGTCAGCCACGACGATGGTTGCTGTCGGGCGCAGGGTATCAATGGCGTAGTTGTTGGAGTTGGTGGTGCCAACGCCAACGTTGCCATTGAGGTCAGCGACCCCGGTGTTGTTCAGGGTCACAAGGTTACTGGTATCGGTGATACTGGCGTCCGGTGTCAGGGTAGCCGTCCAGGTGATGCCGCCGTCGCTGGAGCTCAGGCCGCTGATCGAGCCGTTGGCGACGGTCAGGTCGGCGGCAGTGAAACCACTCACCGCTTCGCTGAAGGTGATGGTTACTACCGAGGTTTCACCTACCCTGAGGGCAGTGTCGCTGACCACGATGGACGCCGTGGGCGCCACGGTGTCGTTGACCACGTAATTGTTCGAGTCGGTGGTGCCCACGCCGGCATTGCCGGCCAGGTCGGCAACCCCGGTGTTGTTCAGGGTGATGATGTTGGTGGTGTCGGCGATGTTGCTGGCCGCGGTCAAGGTGCCGGTCCAGGTGATGCCACCGTCGCCGCTGGTCAAGGTGCCGATGGTGCCGTTCTGCACCGTCAGGTCGGCTGCGGTGAGGCCGGTCACGGCTTCGGAAAAGGTGATGGTCACCAGCGACGTGCCACCGGAGTTCAGGTTGGTATTGGCCACCACGACGGTCGCGGTGGGCGGCGTCTCGTCGGGCACATAGTTGGTGTTGATGGTGCCGCCGTCGCCATAGACGTTGGCCACCGACGCTGGCGAAACGCCCGCGCTGCCAGCGCTCGAGCCCCCAGTGCCGCTGCCGCCGACGTTGCCGGCCAGGGCTGCGAAGTTGGCCGCAGTGATCAGGATCGAGCCTTTGTTCCAGATGGCGCCGACACCGACGCCACCGGCACCGCCCGTTTGGGTGTAGCCACCTCCGCCGCCACCGCCACCGCCACCGCCCGCCCCGACGTTGTTGGAAATCACCGTGTTGCCGATGATCCGCAGGGTCGCGCCCGTGTCGTTGTAGATACCACCGACCGCTCCGCCACCGGCACCGCCGATGTCGTTATAGCCGTTACCACCGCCGCCACCGCCAATGGACAATCCAGCGCTGCTGGCCGTGCCACCGGAAGAACCAGTGCTATAGCCAGGATAAGCCGCACCGCCGCCGCCACCGATAGAGGAACCGCCACTACCGCCCTGGCTGCCGTTGTTACTGCCGCCGGTACCGCCCTGGCCAACCGATCCGGAAGACCCCATATACCCGAGGGTGTCGCCGCCCCTACCACCGATACTGCCTGGACTGGCGCCTATCGCACCGCCACCACCGCCGGCGCCACCGGAGTATTGCGGTGTCACACCGCCGCCGCCCCCACCACCCGAAGCGGCGTTGGCGGTGACCGTGACGTTCCTCAGGGTCAGGGTGCCGGCGTTGTAAATCCCGCCGCCCTTGGACACCAGCGCATCGTCGCCGCCATTACCGCCGTTGCCCGCCGTCATACCCCGGGTGATCACCAGGCCATCAAGGGTGGCCGTGGTGCCAGCCGTCACGTTGATGATCTGGGTACGGTACTGCCCGTCGAGGGTGACGTCGGCCACGTTGTCATTGTTGAGATCGCCATCGATGGTGACGTTCTTGTCGACCACCAGCACCTGGGTCAGCGCGACGGTCATGTTGGCATTGAAGGTGACGATGTCGCCGTTCTGCGCAGAATCCAAAGCTGCGCGCAGAGAACCGATGCCGGAATTGAAATTGTTGGTGGCGGTCCAGGTGGCCAGGCCCCACTGGTACTCGTTCATGGCCTTGGTCGAGAGCACGTTGGCACTTTCGATGTTGCCGGTGGCGATTTCCAGCTCCCAGTCGCCGCCAAGCCCCGTGCGGTCGGTGGAGGCCGCCACGTCGCGGCCGGTCAACTGCGCCAGTGAATTGACCAGCTTCAGGCCGCTGTCGCCCTCGGCTGTGTAGCAGCCGTAAATCAGGATATCGCCACCAGCGTTCATGTCCTGGCCGATCTGCGCCAGCACTTCGCCACGGGCCTGGACGTTATCTGCCGACAGGTAGGCGCTGCCCAGCCACAAGTCACCGGCATTACCGTGGGCGATGATCTGCACCGAACTGATGCCCTGGTGGGTGTCCAGGTAATCGGCGATCTGTTGCAGGCCGTCCTTGGTGGCATCCAATTGCACCACCTGGGTACCGGGCGCAACGCCTTCAAGCAGGCCTGCCGAGTCCTTGACCCGAGAATCGACAAACACCACGGTCTTGCCCGGCACAGCGGCCTGGGTGGCATCGGCCTGGCCCTGAGGCGCATGGCTGTCTGAAGCCTGGTCGGCGGCAGGCGTCTTGGCCGCGTCTGCGGTGGGTTGGGCGTCCGCCTGTGCGGCATCGGCCACGGTAGCCGCCACCGCGCCGTCGAACAGCATTCGCGGCTCCAGGGACATGATCATTGGCGATGCCAGGGCCTGTGCGCCCTCGGTTACCCGCGATTTGCCTTTGCTCCACCACATGACGTTCACCTGGATTCGAACTTTTTAAACACGCAAATGAAAAAAACCGCGAGTCAGCTGACCGCGGCGTCGGTTTTCATACGAATGACATTGGCGGCGCTTGCGGACCCATCGCGCCAGAACGACAACTCGGCATACTTCTCAAACAGATCCGGCGGCAGCAGGGTACGCCGGGTTTGCAGCGCCACCTTGGGCTTGACCTTGTGCAGGCCGGCAACGCCCAGCGCCTGGTCGAAGGCCGGTGCGTCGTAGGTCAAGTGATTGAAATCGTGCTCGAACCACGGCTCACCGATGAACTCGTACACCAGCCGCATCACCCGCTCCGGGGCCTGGCTCAACAGGTCGTAGTCGACGATCAACATGGACTCGGCGTTTTCGCCGTAATACGCCTCTTTGAGCGCCGTCCAGGCAAATCCCACCAGGCGGTTGCGCTGGGCAAGGGTTTCGCAGCGGCTGTAGACGGTGTTGCGCTCATCATCGTCATTGAACAGCTTGGTGTTCTCGAACGGATTGGCCCGGTAAAGCCGCTCAAGGCTGTCCAGTACCCAGGCGACGTTGCGCACGCAGGCGATGATCTTGGCTTGGGGGAACAGGTCATGCAGCGCAGGCAACCGCGCGCACCATTGGCGATTTGTATCGAAGATGACAGGTTTGTCGGCCTTGTCGGCGTAGTAGGAGTCGAACAGCCCGCGCAACAGGCGGCGGCGCAGGTCGGTGTCAATCACCGAACCAAACTCGCTGCCGGCGCTGCATTGCTGCAGGACGCTGCTGAACAGCGATCCGACGGGACTGGTCATGCCGGCATGAAAGCGCGGGTTTTGCAGCAAAATGGCAGAGAGCAGGGTCGAGCCCGAGCGCGGCAAGCCGGAAATAAAGTGAAACTGCGACAATCCCTTCACCTTGTTTGTAGTCCCTTTGTATCGCGAAGCGTAGCCGATGAAATAATTACCGCCTAGTACTACTTTGCCATCAACCCCCTCGATAACTGTAAAAAAGATGGACGGTATGGAGGCTTTCTTGACCTGAATCGATTAAGCCAAACGGCAGGGTTTTTCCGTGCTTTTCTCCCGGCAGGATGAAACAACCGCGTCTACGCTCAGCCGTGCGTGACCAGCCGCCATACCAATAACCTGATGGATGAGGATTCTATGGAAGTATTCATCGGCACTATCCAGTCGTTCGCCTTTGACTTCGCGCCCAGAGGTTGGGCACTGTGCAACGGGCAGACACTGGCCCTTTCCCAATATCAAACCTTGTTTGCCCTGATCGGCGTGACCTACGGAGGCAACGGCCAGACCTCCTTCATGCTTCCCAACCTGCAAGGTCGCCTGCCCATGGGTATGGGCACCGGCATAGGCCTGAGCCCGCGGGACATCGGCACTGTTTCCGGCACTGAAAGCGTCACCGCGACGCAGGCCAACCTGCCCGCGCACACTCATGCCCTCACGGGCATCACGGCTGCGACCACCCTACAACTGGCGAACCCGGCCAGCAATCCGGTGAATACGCCAACGGCAACCAACTCGTTCATCGGCACCTCGGGTACCGGGCCAGGCTCGGCCGCTATTTATTCAGACCAGATTGGCGCCTCACCCGTGTCGCTGCAGGGGGTGACCACTACCGTCAGCGGCACGGTTTCCCCCGCAGGCAACGGGCAGCCAATGGAGATCATGAACCCGTTCCTGGCAATCAACTTCAGCATTGCCCTGCAAGGCATCTTCCCGTCCCGTAACTGATAGCGTGCCGGAGGGCTGCGGCCCTCCGGCCTGCTGGAGTGTCGATATGCTGCTACAGGTTCATAGCCACCATTTCCAAGCGCTGCTGGGCCAGACCAGCAGCTTGACCCTACCCGACGGAAGTACCCTGCCCGTAAGGTTCGAAACCCTCGAGCAAGCACCTCGGGCGAAGATGCCGAGCGCCGAGCGCATGCCGTTCAGCGTGGAATTCAACAGCCTGCATCGCACGGACTTCGTGGACGGGCTCTGTGGGCTGGAGGTGCCAGAGCTGGGAAGACTCGAAGGGGTGTTTGTGTCGCGAATCCCGCCGATGGGACGCGATTCGACGGTGGGGTATTTCTATATCGCGTTCAACTAGCGGCAGAGAAGCGAGTACCAACCTGTATTCGCAGAGGTCTATTGTGGGAGCGGGCTTGCTCGCGAAGGCGGTGTGTCAGTTGGCTGATTTGTTACTGGTCAGCCGCCTTCGCGAGCAAGCCCGCTCCCACAAGGGTTCATAGCACCTGCAAGAATTGCTCAGCTTCCTTTCGGATACCAAACCAACCGTTCTGCGGCCGGGTTGCGCTCTTGCACTTCGAACCCCAGCGCCAGGTAGTGCTGGCGGGCGTGGGGGTTGCTGGCCCAGACGACGGTCGCCACCGGACAGCGGATTTGTTGCGCGGCTTTTTGCACCCCTTGCAGCACCGCCCGACCGTACCCCTGTCCGCGCGCCTGGGGGATGAAGGCCAGGTACAGCACGCGAATCTCATTGGGGCCAAAATCAGCGCTCAACGCACCGATAGCGGTGCCGAGCTTTTCCACGACGTAATGCATGGCATTAGGAAAGTGCGCTCCCATGCCTTGCTCCTGCACCTGGAACTGCTGCGCGACCACCTGCTGCACCTGCTCCGGCTCGCCATCGATCCATTGCAGGTCCGCTCGCGCGGCCTGATAAAGGCTCTGCAAAAACGGGCCATCATTGACCCGCGATGGCCTCACTACCAGACCCTCTGCCGCGACTGACTCCATGCCTGCTCCTTAGAACCCGCTTTCCCGTACACCCAACGCCGCCAGCCGACGCCAGGTCGCTCCCAGTACCGATTCACCGTGCCCCTGCAACACCACTACGCCACGCAGCGGTTGAGCCGGAGCAGGTGTGTCATCCATTGCACTCAAACGCACGCCATATTGCGCCTGCACCGGCTCGGCGCGTTGTTGCGAGTCACGGCGCACCGCAATCGGCCCGTGATGATCGGACGTCAACGCCTGTTGCTCGACCCAGGCCACGCCATTGGTATCGATCTCGTTCAATTGCACAGCAATCGAGGCGTGCATTGGATCGTCCGCGATGAACCGCCCCGTGGCCCCGGGCTCGACCCGCCAAAGCTCGGCCTCGGTCAGGTAGCCGCGTAACCGGGAGTCAGCCTGTACCACCCGCGCCAGCGGCTGGGTGGGTGACAACCAGCGCCCCACCGACAACTGCGGCAATAGATCGCGCACCTGTCCGGCATGGGGCGCGCGTAACAGCAGGCGCTCGCGCTGGGCGGCCAGGCCCCGGTATTCAGCCACCGCTTCGGCCAGTTGTTGTTCGACGATCCCGGCATCGGCGGCGGTTTCGCTGCGCCCAGCCTGGCGACGCATCTGCAGCTGCTGGATCTCGATTTCCCGACGCACAATCGCTAGGCGCGAGGCCATGTCCGGCGACTCCAGCTCGATCAACACCTCGCCCTGGGCCACGGTCTGGCCGTCATGCACATTCACCTGTTTGATCCGCGCCGCCACCGGCGCATGCAAGGCGCTGGCACGACCGGCCTCAAGCATGACCGGCACCTCGACGGCGCTGCGCCAGGGCAACAGCAGCACCAACGCCAACGCCAGTAACACCAGGCCACTGAGCAGCACTCGCGGACCATGGGCCTGCTCGCGCCGGCTCCACCACTGCCGCCATTCGTTCACGATGGGCATAAAAATGAACCACACCAATTCCACCAACATCAGGAAAATGCCCAACACCTTGAAGAACAAGTGATAGACCGCCAGGGCAATACCGAGAAACAACGCCGCGCGCCATAACCAGGCGCCGTATCCCCATACCAGCAGGCGCCGACGCATTTTCGGTGTCCAGGGTTCCGGAGCCGCCGCGCCATAGCCGAACAAGGCTTCGCGCAAGCGCCAGCGGCACAATGCAAACGCTCGCCCCTGAAGGTTATCCACGGCCCAGAAATCACTGAGCAGAAAATAACCGTCGAAGCGCATGAAGGGATTCAGGTTGATGATCAACGTGGTGATCCAGGTGGCGCTGGCCAACATGAACGCGGCGGTGCGGGCTGGTCCGTCGGGCAACAGCGACCAGGCCAGCAAGGCGATGCACGCCAGCAACAATTCGGCCAACACTCCACCGGCGCCGATCAGCAGCCGGGCACGACGATCATTGATCCGCCAGGCGTCGCTGACGTCGGTATAGAACATCGGCAACAGCACCATGAATGCCACGCCCATGCTCTGCACACGGCAACCGGCGCGCTTGGCCATGAAAGCATGACCGAACTCGTGGCATAACTTGGCGAAGAACAACGCCACTCCGAACGCCAGCGCGCCACCCAGGCTGAACAGGTGCGGAAAAGTCGCCACGAAGCGCTGCCAGTCCCGCGACACCAGAAAAATACCCACGCCCAGGGTCAGCGGCATGCCATAACGCAGGATGGCGGGCCCGAACCGGGCGAGAAAAGGCCAGGCGCGGTTGAGAAAAGCATCCGGGCGCCACAACGGAATGCGAAAAAACAGATACTGGTGCAGCAGGATCTGCCACAGGCTCTGACGCTGGGCGGCCGTTTTGAACTGATAGCTGTCGCGCTGTTGCGGGTCCATGGCGCTGATCAGATCGTGATCTCGCAAAAAGCCCAGCAATTGCTCCAGCGACTCACCATTGAGCGGTAGGCCCGGCTCACGGTTCGCGGCCTGCAACACCTGCTCCGGGTCACCGAGGGACCAGTGCCGCAGCATGCGCATCGCCGCCGCACCCAGCTTGAAATAGCGCCCGCGTACCGGATCGGCCAAGGTCCATTGAGGGGAGCCGTCCGGGTCCGGGGCCGCCGGGGACAATTGCAGGTCTGGCCGCAGGCTCGGCAGTTCCATGCTACAGACCCACGCTCTGGCGCAAGCCGGCCAGGGGTCGCCGCAACAGGTACAGCGCCAGCGGGGCGCGATCGCCGAAAATTTTTGCCGTGCCCCGCAGACCGATGCGCGGCGCCGCGTCATCGAAACGCGCGTCCAGGCGATACGCCAATTGCCCGGCAGCAGTGGGTTGCGCCTCGTAGGCCGAACGTTCGAGCCTGGCCAGGTGTCGCTGCAACGGATCACTGTCGAGGAACAACGCCACCTGGGCACCAGGGGCCAGGTCAATCGCGTCGCCCACTGCCAGCTCAATACGCAATTCGGCCTGATTCGGATCAGCGATTTCCATCAACCGCTCACCCGTCTGCACCGGCTTGCCGAGCCAACGTTCTGCATCGGCAAATACCGCAATACCGTCCCGTTCGGCGCGTACTTCGCTGCGTTTGAGCAATTCGATTGCGTAGTTGCGTTCGGCGCGTTTCTGCTCGACGCGAGCAGCCAACAGATCGATCTTCGAACTCGACTCGGCATCGGCAAACGAGCGCTGAGAGTTGGCCTTGAGCTCCGCCTCAGCCACGCCCAACACGCGCTCGGCCACATCGGCCTGGGCCTTGAGACTGGTGCTTTCGAAGCGCAACAGCAAGTCACCGCTCTTGACGCTCTGGTTGGGTTTGACCAGAAACTCGGCGATCACGCCGTCCAGCGGTGCCGCCACTACCTGCCCGCCCAGCGGCACGACTTCGGCCGGAGCCAATACCGACTGACGGACAGGAACCAGCAAGCCCAGCAGCAGCACCGCCACCAAGGCGACCTGACGCTTGCGGGTCCAACGCAAGCGCCACGGCTTGCGCGGTTGCAGCGCCAGCCAGGCATGACTGTAGGTGTCGCCCAGTTGCGACAGCAGCACTTGTTCAGAGGGGGGCCATGGCAGGTCACGGGCCAGCCACAAACCGCCGAATACCTGCCCCTGATGATCGATCAACGGCAGCCAGAACACCTGCCCCGCCGACAGGCTTCGCCAGTCCGCCTGAATGGCGTCGCTCACCCCATCAGCGGCAATCACCCGAGCCTGACTCAGTACGCCCTGTTTGAACAACTGCGCCACCGCCTGCTCGACAAACGCCACAAACGGTGCGTTCGGCTCCACCGCACTGACACCTGTCACCGCCTGGACCTTGCCAGCGATCAACAGCGCGGCATGGCGAAACCCAAAGAGGGCCTGACCATCGTTGACCAGGCTATAGCTCAGCTGCGCTGGGGTACGCGCGGCCCGCGTCTGGCGCTCCAGGTCAAGGAATCGGGCAAATACCTGTTCGGCGCTGCCCATGATCGGCGCGTTCACTTGAACTCCGCGAAACGCGCCGTACCGCTCATACCGGACAACAGACCCTTGGCGTCGGGCAGCGTCGCCACCAGCAGCAAAGTCTGGCTGCCCTCGTCGATGCGCGCGCCAAGGCGTTTGACCGTCGCTTGCAGCGGCTGGCCAGTTTCATCGGGGACAAAGGTAAAGGACTGGCCCGGCTTGAGCCTGCCCATCCAGCGCGAAGGCACCAGCAGATGGATTTCAAGAGTGCGGTTGTCGACCACGTCCAGCAACGGCGCGCCGGCGGCCACGCTTTCATAGCGCTGGACCTCGCGCGCCACCACCTGCCCATCGAACGGCGCGATCACGCTGCAGCGCTTGACCTGGACCTGATAAACCTGGGACTGCGCCTGCGCCTCGCTAAGCCTGGCCTCGGCGCGCGCCACTTCGAAACGCCCGACCGATTTCAACGCTGCCAATTGCTTGTTATGGGCCAGTTCTTCACTGGCACCACGGCTCGCAGCCCGAGCTGCATTGAGCTGAGCCTGGTACGCTGAACAATCGAAACGCGCCAGGGTATCGCCCTGCTTGAAAGACTCCCCCTCACTGAACGGCAACTCGACAATTCGCCCGGCCAACTCACTGGCAAGCACCGCCTGATCCCGTGCCCGAAGCACCCCGCGCGCCTCATTGCCGCTCGGCGCGCTGGCCCTGATGCCGCTCTCGAGCAGCGGATCATCGGAAGCAGGCGTTTGCGCCTGCACCCAGCACGTTACAAAGACCAACCCCCAAACCCAACTAGCTGAACGCCGCATAACCGCTACTCCCTGACGGATGGGCGGAGTCTACGACAGCGGTGGGGGGCGTCAAGGGAGTAGCCGTGATGGGGCGGAAATCTGTTGTTTCAAAAAGACAGGAAGACGGTTAAAAAGCCCTGATTTTTTACTTAGGTATCTCGGTATCAAATCCTACAAGGGCCTAGGAGTATCCGCTCGCTCAAATAGGCAGTAAGCGATGGATTATTCGTCTCATCTAGCAACCGGCTTTCATTTCGGCCTCAGCTGTAATACTCGCTGACAAACCGGGCTAAAAACGTATTGACCCTTCGCTGTAGAGGCATACAAAACTCATCCTGCCGGTGCAGGAGCTTGTTCACCCATGATTGACTTAGAATCACCCCGGGCTTAGGATTTGCTCACTGCTCAACCCCGTACGCAGAGATTAGATTCTCTGGCCGTTGGGGTGAAAACACCGGCTTCGGCCGGTTTTTTCGTTTATGGGGATTGAGTTTGTGCGTACCGCTTTTTTCGTTGACGGCTATAACGTTTTTTATGGATTGCTCGCCGGCACACCACACAAATGGTTGAATCTGGCACAACTATTGGCGCACATCGCTCGCGTCGAGAATCCCCGGAGCTCGCTCGCCTCCGTTGATTACTTCACGTCCTCCGTCAAACCGGAACTGGCAACGCGAGGGATCATTTCCAAAGAGGCTCAAGACTCATACGTCCGCGCACTGAAGGCCAGCAAAGTCACCGTTCACTACGGACGCCATCAGCTCGAACGTGCCAACGCCCCCCGCTACGTCAGCAGAAAAATCGGCGCCTCACGTCAGGACACGGTTGCTATCTGGAAGCTGGAAGAAAAGGAAACGGACGTCCACATTGCGATCAGCATGTATCGCATGGCTTCAAGGCAGGAAACACTGCCGTGGGAAAAACGTATCGACCAACTAGTGCTAGTCTCGGGCGACACTGATATGGCACCCGCATTAAGAGCGATTCGCGAGGACTTCCCTTACCTGAAAATCGGTGTCGTACTCCCCTACCGAACCGGATCCAAACGCCTGGCTCCCGGCTCTTTAAAAGAGCACGCCGACTGGATGCGTCGCGTTGTCACCTGCGACGAACTCCAGTCCCACCAGTTCCCTGACCGAGTGCCCACTCACAAGGCCCCTGCCATCAAGCCGGATTACTGGTGATATGGACACCACCTTGAAGAAAGCCGGCCACCGCAAGCAAGCTCGTGACAGGACTGGTTCAATTACCGCTCGTGCAACGCCTCGGCCCGGGCCTTGATGATGGGTTTGAGCAAGTAG
The DNA here is from genome assembly GCF_900113505.1 of Pseudomonas sp. NFACC45. Classification (NCBI taxonomy): domain Bacteria; kingdom Pseudomonadati; phylum Pseudomonadota; class Gammaproteobacteria; order Pseudomonadales; family Pseudomonadaceae; genus Pseudomonas; species Pseudomonas sp. NFACC45. The sequence continues at coordinate 6,188 of NZ_FOPO01000021.1, read as the reverse complement.
CTGAGCACGGTTTTCTTGCCGGTGATGATGTCCACCGAGGCCACCATGCCCGGAATGATCAACAGGGGCTTTTCAGCGGTGCCCAGGTGACTGCGTTCGGTGCGCAGCTTGATGATGTAATAGGTGGTTTTCTTGTCTTCGTCGGTAATGGTATCGGCACCGATCTGTTCCAGCTTGGCTTTCAATCCACCGTAGATGGTGTAGTCGTACGCGGTGAATTTCACCGTGGCGTCCTGACCGGGGTGCAGGAAGGCGATGTCCTGGGGACGGATTTTCGCTTCCACCAGAAGCGTGTCGTCCAGGGGTACGATTTCCACCAGGTCGCTGCCGGGCTGGATGACCCCACCGATGGTGTTCACCAGCAACTTGTTGACGATACCCCGCACCGGCGAGGTGACCAGTGTACGGCTTACCCGATCCTCCAAAGCCTTGCCGGTGGCCTGAGCCTTGTTCAGGTCGGTACGCGCCTCATTGAGTTGGGTCAGGGCTTCGCTGCGGAACTTGCCGCGCGTCTCATCAATCTTGCGCTGCACTTCCTTGATCGCCGATTCAGCGCGGGGAATCGCCAGAGTCGTGGCGTCCAGTTGTCCACGGGTTTCGACTTCAGCCCGCTTGAGCCGCAGCACTTCCACCGGCGACACCGCGCCTTGAGCGACCAGCGGCTCGGACATGTTGATCTCCTGGCGCTGCAGTGAAAGGGCCGAGCGATATTGCGACTGCTTGGAAACAAACTCGCGCAGTTCCTGCTGGCGCTGAATCAACTGCTCCTGCAACCCGCCGATTTCATCGTGCAGCTGTTGGCGGCGGCTGATGTACAGCGACTCCTCGCTGGCGGCCTGACGCGGTACAGCCTTGAGCACATCTTCAGGGAAGTTCAGCGGCCGATCATCGACCTCGGCACTCAAACGTTCGACCCGCAATAACATGGACAAGCGATCAGCTTCGGTTTCCCCCACATTGGAGACAAACCGCGTGTCATCCAGGCGAATCAACGGCGCGCCGGCCTCGACGATCTGCCCTTCGCTGACAAACAGCTCGGCAACGATCCCGCCTTCCAGGTTCTGGATCTTCTGGATCTTGGACGACGGAATCGCCTTGCCGTCGCCCTTGGTCACTTCGTCGACCTGCGCGAAGTTGGCCCACAGCAACAGGAAGACAAAGAAGCCGATGATCCCCCAGATCGTCAGCCGCACCACCCGCGGGGCGTCTTCGATCAGGGCTTTGTTGACCTCTGGCAGAGGCTGACCATGCAGCGAGTCCGAGCCCTTGAAATAACGGCCCACGGCACTTTTCAAACCCGACTTAAGCAACACTGATCTGCCCCTTCTTCAACGCTTCCATCACCGCGGCTTTCGGGCCGTCGGCGAGGATCTGCCCGCGGTCGATCACCAACAGGCGGTCCACCAGCGACAACAAGGATGCCCGGTGCGTCACCAGCAGCACCGTCTTGTTTTCCACCACAGCGGCCAGGCGCTGTTTCAAGCGCTCCTCGCCGGTGTTGTCCATGGCGCTGGTGGGTTCATCCAATAGCAGGATCGGCGGGTTGAGCAGCAGCGCACGGGCCAGGGCGACGTTCTGTCGCTGCCCGCCGGACAGGTTCTGCCCGCGCTCGCCCACTTGCAGTTCATAGCCTTGCGGATGCAGCCGCGCGAACTCATGCACACCGGCCAATTCGGCGGCCTGGAGCACCAATTCGTCCTCGACGTAACGGGCGCCGGAGGTCAGGTTGTCCCGCAGGGTGCCGGCCAGTAGCTGGATATCCTGTGGCACATATCCGATGTTGTAGCGCAACTCGCTGACGTCGATCTGGCGGATGTCCACGCCATCGACCAGCAGTGCACCGTCGTCCGGCTGATACAGGCCCACCAGCAACTTGGCCAGGGAGCTCTTACCCGAGCCGCTACGGCCAATGATGCCGATCTTTTCCCCTGGTTTGATCACCAGGTTGATGTTCTTCAGCGCAGCGTTCTGCTGGTTCGGGTAGGTGAAATTCAACTGACGGCATTCAATGGCACCCTGCAAGACCTTACGGCTCAACGGACGCTCTTCGAAATTGCGCTCCTGGGGCAGCTCCATCATCTGATCGACCGACACCATGGTCACCCGCGCCTGCTGATAGCGAGTCAACAGACCCGACAGCGACGCCAATGGGCTGAGGGCACGGCCACTGAGCATGTAGCAGGCGATCAATCCACCCATGCTCAGGTTGCCGTCGATGATCTGATAGACGCCGAAGACAATCATGATCACCCCGGCCAACTGCTGGATCAGCAAGGTGATGTTCATCGCCAGGCCGGACAGCATCTTCACCCGCAGCTCGAGGCGGCTGAGCGTGCCGATGGTTTGTTCCCACTGATACTGGCGCTCACTCTCGGCGTTGTTGACCTTCACCGCATCCAGACCGGCCAGGGTTTCGATCAGGCTCGATTGACGCTCGGCGCCCAGAGCCATGGTTCGCTCCATGGTCGCCACCAGGGGCTTTTGCAAGGCGTAGCCGATCAGCAGGGCAATCGGAAAGGCCAGCACCGGAATCCACACCAGATGCCCGCCGAGGATCGCGATAACCATGAAGATCAGCAAGGTGAACGGCAGATCGATCAGGCTGGTAAGGGTCAGCGAGGCGAGAAAGTCCCGTAGGCTTTGGAATTCATGGATGTTCTGGGCAAAGCTGCCCACCCGTGCCGGGCGATACTTCATGGCCATGCCAACGATGCGCTCGAACAGCGTCGCCGAAATGATCAGGTCGGTTTTCTTGCCGGCCAGGTCCAGGCACAGGCTGCGAAGCATCTTGAGGATCAGGTCGAACACATAGGCGCCGGTAATACCGATCGCCAGCACCCACAGGGTGGACTCGGCTTGGTTCGGCACCACGCGATCGTAAACGTTCATCACGAACAGCGGCGCCGCCATGGCGATAATGTTGATCAGCAAGCTGGCGGCGATGGCGTCGGCGTACAGCCAGCGCGACCGCTTGAGAGTGTCGCGGAACCACGAACGCGCCCGAGGAATGAGCGTGCCGTGGTTCACGTCGAATTTGTGTTGCGGTTGAGCGAAGAACACTTTGCCGCTGTAGTCGTCGGCCAGCAGTTCACGGCTGACCGTCACTTCACCGCCGTCGCTTTCGCTGAGCAGCAAACGCGCCTGGTCATCGCCGACCCAGCCGAGCAACACCGCGCTGCGACCGTCCTTGAGCAACAGCAGGGCCGGCATGGCGATGGTCGGTATCTGCTCGAGCCGGCGTTGCAGCACCCGGCCTTGCAGACCGGCACGCGCCGCCGCTCGCGACAATAATTCGACGCTCAATCGTTGCTTGGGCAACGGCAGGCCGGTGGTGAGCATCGCCGCGCTGGCCGGCTTCTGATGGAGCATGCAAAGCGCCAGCAAGCCGTCCAGCAACGGGTCGTCATGCAGCGTGCGCGGATCATGGATGAGTTCGACTCGACTGACTTCTGATTCCACGCTGGGCACTCTTTGCTGATCGAAACGGGATGGATGACTCAATTCATCCCAGGCAACTGGACCCTGGGCTTGACGTCATTCTGCACAACGGATGCCAACGGCGCGACAACCCCCTGACTTTTGAGCAACTGCCCCATGGTTGCCTTGATCCGATATTGGCTGAACAACTGCACGTTCTTGATCTCCGCCAGGCGGCGGGAGGCGCTGAACAGCTCGTTTTCACTGTCGAGCAAGTCGAGCAGGGTCCGCTCGCCGAGGCCGAACTGCCGCTGGTAGGCGGTGCGTACGTTGGCGCTGTGATCGACGTACTGCTGGGCAATCGGCACTTGGGCATTGGCGTTGTTGAGGGCGTTCCAGGCCAAGCCCAACTCTTCAGTCAGTTGACGCAGGGCATTGTTGCGGATGTCCAAGGCCTGGTTCGACAAATACGACTTGGACTCCAGATCCGCCTTGTTGCTACCACCGGCGTACAGGTTGAAACGCATGCGCAGCATAGCTTGCCATTCGTTGTTGTGACCGTTCTGACCATCCAGATCGTTGTCGGCGGTACGGCCCAACTCGGCGTCGAAGCGTGGGTAGAAGCTCGACTTGGCGGCTTCGTACTGTTGCTCGGCAGCCGCGATGTCTGCTTCGGCCGAACGCAACACCGGGCTGTTTTCCAGCATCTGGGCACGAGCTTCAGTCAGATTGGCCGGCAGCAGTGCCAGAAAGTCGGCGGGGCGTTCCAGTTGATCGGGCATCTGACCCACGGCGCTGAGGTAGTTGGTCTCTGCGTCGGCCAGGTTGGTCTGCTCTGTGATCAGGTTGTTGCGGGCCTGGGCCATGCGCGCCTCAGCCTGATCCAGATCGGCGCCGCTGCCCACCCCACGGTCGGTGCGCAGCTTGATTTGATCGAAGATACGCTCGTGACTCTTGAGGTTTTCCTCGGCCAGGCGCACGAACTCGCGTCGGGTCAGCACATCGAGATAAACCTGGGCCACGGTCAACCCGGTGCGCTCGGAGGCATCCAGCAATGAGTAGGCACGGGCATTGACGGTGGCTTGTTGACGCCCCACTTCGCTGGACGTCGCAAAACCGTCAAAAACCATTTGCGTCAGGCGCAGGCTGGACTCGCTACGGTTCAAGGTTTCCCAATGGTTATTGCTGCCCGAGCGGGTCGTCACACTGTCAGTACCTTCGCGACCGTACCCCGCTGCAAGGTCCACTCTAGGCAGGTAGCCGCCTTTAGCGGCCTTGAGCTGGTAGTCCGCCGCCAGTCGGCTGTTCACACCGGCCTGAATCTCAGGATGGACATCCAGCGCCTGTTGCATAGCCTGCGGCAAGGTTTGTGCTTGTACGAAACTGGCGGCGAGGGCGAAAGGTAAAGCCTTGAACACGTGCAAACGCATGGTTGGATTATTCCCGAAACTCTTGTCTTGAATCACAGCGAAAGGTGGCGCTGCATCGGATGATGGCAACCGGGATGACCGTATGTCGGAAAGTTCGAAACAGGCAGTGAATCATGCACCGAAAGAACAGGTCGCCGCTTAAATATCAATGTGACATTACTGAAGCGATTGTTTAGGATGGCCGGCAGAAGGTCAATAGTTTGGCATAAACAAAATAAACCAAAAAACAAGCCAAAATATTGACACAACAAAGCGTCAAAACAACCTTATTTAGCGAAGCAAGAGCGTCCAGACCGGCGCAGCCCCAGGCTGTCCGGTACATGGAAGTCTACTGAACGTGGCACCCGGAGAGTCTTCAATGAGCAGTGTTATTGCCGTCGTCAAAAGCATTGTTGGTCAGGTTTTCGTCGTATCCCCCGAAGGCATCCGGCGTGTGCTCATTGAAGGTGACCGCCTGTCTACAGGCGATCAATTGGACACCGGCGCTGCTGGCGCCGTTACATTGGAGCTGGCCGATGGGCGCACGCTGGACCTGGGTCGCGACACCCAGTGGAGCGCCAGTGCCCCGGACTCCTCCACTGATCTCGCCCAGGCCACTGCCCAGGCTGCGCCGTCGGTAGAAGAACTGCAGCAGGCCATTGCCGCCGGGGTCGACCCGACGACCGCCCTTGAAGCCACCGCCGCTGGCGCCACTGCAGCAGGTACGGGCGGGGCCGCCGGGGGCGGCCACAGCGTTGTGATGCTGGATGCCACCGCTGGCAGCGTCGACCCGACCATCGGGTTCCCGACTGAGGGTTTGAGCGCAGCCGCGGCCGCTGACGACGACATCACCGGCGGCGACACCGACGCCGATACCACTGCCAACGCAGTGCTTGATTCGACGCTGACTCTGAGCGCCACCCCAACCTTGACCGAGGCCGGCGGCGTACTGGTCTACACCGCGACCGTCACCCAGGCGCCTCAGACCAACCTGACCGTGACCCTTTCCAACGGCGCAGTGATCGTGATTCCCGCCGGGCAACTGACCGGCAGCGTCAACGTCCCCCTGGCGCCGAACGACACCGTCTATAACGACGCTAGCCAGATCAGCGTTACGGTCACCGGCACTACCGGCGGCACCGGCATTGCCGTGACCTTGCCCACCACACCGGCAGTGACCCAGATCACCGACACCGTGGACACCACCACCGTTACTTTGACGGCCGGCAACACCGTTACCGAAGGCGGCCAAATCACCTACACCGCTACCCTGACCAACCCGGCCCAGACGCCGGTCACCGTGACCTTGAGCAATGGCTCGGTCATCACCATCGCCGCCGGGCAAACCACCGGCACCGTCAA
>NZ_FOPO01000014.1:0-189598 GCF_900113505.1 Pseudomonas sp. NFACC45 | reverse complement strand
ACCGGCCGTTACTTGACGCCCGACCCGAGCAAACTGGCGGGTGGGCTTAACGGATATCGCTACACCCTGAACCCGACGGGGTGGGTGGATCCGTTGGGGTTGGTGGATTGTCCGGGGAAGGGTGGGTGCAGGTCGGCGGTTGGGGTTGAAAGCCCGACGACGAAGGTTTTGGTGGGGGAGGGTGAAGCACCCCCACCAAAGCCGGCATATCTTTATCGCGGAGATTTGAGGGGGCCAGAGATAATTTTTAAGGAGGGCTTTGTAAGCTTGGGAAAAAGTACCGATTTGCTACTGCATGCTTTGGATAACAGAAATCCACCAAGTAATTATGTTAGTACGTCAACGAGTGTTGATGTTGGGATTGATTTCGGAACAAAATATGGAACCCGGAAAGGGTATCTCTATGTGTTGAAAAAAATCTATGGGCGTGATGTAAATAAGGAGATTCCAGCAAAGTATTTACCTTTTAGCTATGAGCATGAGATTGCAATTCCTGGTCGAGTAAAGCCGGAGGATATAATTGGTGTTACTCCTCTAAAGAAGGATGGTACTTACGTAGGTTATTCTTTGCCTAACCCTCAGAGGGAATAAAAATGACGGATAGACAAATTATTTCAATAATCAAGGGTGAACATCGGGAGGAGGTGATTCTCGATGTGGATGAGCAAAAGCCAAGTATTGAACTCACCTTTGAAAGTGGCTGGTCGAAAATTTACACTGGGGTAGATGTATATGAGTGTTTTGGGAAGATTATAAAAGAGCATTCAGATTCGAAATTTTTATGTAAGGGGGCCAAACGAAATGTGCGTCCTTCAAGTATGTCGTCGCAGATGACCTCTGGAATAGTGGCTTATGAATGTGTTCTGGGTAAGCCTGCGTCCAGGCTGGATCTCGTGAATATATTTGATTATGATGATCAGGATATAGTTAGTGATCCTCAGCTGCAGAAAGATTATTTTTTTCTCTGGATGGAGTCTTTGAGAGAGCCTAATCAATAGGTATATGCTAGATGAGTTTTTAGTTCGCGGAGCAGTAGTGCAAGTACAGATTGCCTGACACCACTAAAATAATTTTGGACTATGCTGCCTTTGTCCACTCATTTTGGAACCCGCTCCATGCCCAACCTAACCCCATTCCCCATCACCCAAAAATGGCCCGCCCAATACCCGGAGTGGATCCAGCTCTACTCCTTGCCGACCCCCAACGGCGTGAAAGTCTCGATCATGCTGGAGGAAATCGGCCTGCCTTATGAGCCTCACAAAGTGGATTTCGCCAGCAACGATCAGCTGTCCCCGGAGTTCCTCTCCTTGAACCCCAACAACAAGATCCCGGCGATTCTCGACCCTCATGGGCCGGGGGATCAGCCGTTGGCGTTGTTCGAGTCCGGGGCGATTCTGATTTATCTGGCGGACAAGAGCGGACAGTTGCTGGCCCAGGAGTCGGCAGCGCGCTACGAGACGATCCAATGGCTGATGTTTCAGATGGGCGGGATCGGACCGATGTTCGGGCAGTTGGGTTTCTTCAACAAGTTCGCGGGCAAGGACTATGAAGACAAGCGACCTCGTGACCGTTACGTCGAGGAAAGCAAACGTCTGCTCAAGGTGCTTGAGGGTCGTCTTGAAGGCCGGGACTGGATCATGGGTGAGCGCTACACCATCGCCGATATCGCCACGTTTCCATGGGTGCGCAACTTGATCGGTTTTTATGAAGCGGGGGAGTTGGTGGGTATCCAGAATTTCCCGAATGTTACGCGGGTGTTGGAGCGTTTCCTGGCGCGGCCGGCGGTGGCACGCGGGTTGAAAATTCCGGAATGAGTGGACCGATGACGAGCTGTTTCAATTTCAAGCAATTGGATGTGTTCAGTGAAGTGCCGCTCAAGGGTAATCCGCTGGCGGTGGTGCTCGGGGCAGACGAGATCAGTGACGAGCGCATGGCCGCTTTTGCCAACTGGACCAATCTCAGCGAAACCACTTTTCTGCTGGCGCCGCAGCATCCCGAGGCCGATTACCGGGTGCGCATTTTCACCACCTCGACTGAACTGCCGTTTGCCGGCCATCCGACTCTGGGCAGTTGTCATGCCTGGTTGGAGGCTGGAGGCGTGCCGAAAGGGCCGCAGATCGTGCAGGAGTGTGGCGTTGGCCTGGTAAGAATTCGCCGCAGCGATTTCGGCTTGGCTTTTCAGGCGCCGCCCTTGCTCAAGTCCGGCCCGTTAGAGGCTGAAGTGTTGGAGCGGGTGCGCAAGGGGCTGGGGTTGCAGGCCGAGGCGATTGTCGAGGCGCAGTGGGTTGATAATGGTGCCGGCTGGCTGGCCTTGATGCTCAAGAGTCGCCAGCAAGTGTTGGCACTCAAGCCCGATTACCCGCAGTTGCTGGATCTGGCCGTGGGTGTCATCGCACCTTGGCAACCGGCCGTGGATGGCGACGAGGCGCAATTTGAAGTGCGCGGTTTCATTGCCGGCGACGGCATGCCGGAGGATCCTGCCACCGGCAGCCTGAACGCCGGGCTGGCCCAGTGGATGTTGGCCAAGGGACTGGCTCCGTCGCGCTATGTGGTCAGCCAGGGCTTGACCATGGGCCGGGCGGGGCGGATTCATGTTGAGCAGGTGGGCGAGGACGTCTGGATTGGTGGTGCGGTGGTGACCTGCATCAATGGCTCGCTGACCTTGTAAGCCGATTATTGCCCGGCCGGTAAAACTCTGTTTTTCGGCCGACGTTTGTGCCCAAGGACGGTGAGGGCATAAGCTTTGTCCCCTGCGATCGAACAGCCATTTTCCAGGAGTCCCATGTCTAGCCAGTTCCCCGAAGCACGTCCACGTCGCCTGCGTCGCAATGCGAGTCTGCGCAGCCTGTTCCAGGAAACCGAGTTCACCCTGAACGATCTGGTGCTGCCGATTTTCGTCGAAGAAGAAATCGATGACTTTGTGCCGATCAAGAGCATGCCGGGCGTGGCGCGCATTCCTGAATCGAAACTGGCCGGTGAGATCGAGCGCTATGCCCGTGCCGGTATCAAGGCCGTGATGACCTTTGGCGTGTCCCATCACCTGGACAGCGATGGCAGCGACACCTGGAACGAGCGCGGCCTGGTGTCGCGCATGGCCGGGATCTGCAAGGACGCGGTACCGGAAATGATCGTGATGTCCGACACCTGTTTTTGTGAGTACACCGATCACGGCCATTGCGGGGTGCTTCATGGGCATGAGGTGGACAATGACCGGACCTTGCTCAACCTGGGTAAACAGGCCGTGGCGGCAGCCCGTGCCGGGGCCGATGTGATTGCGCCGTCCGCCGCCATGGACGGGCAGGTCCAGGCCATTCGCAAAGCCCTGGACGAAGCCGGTTTCAGCCAGACGGCAATCATGGCCTATTCAACCAAATTCGCGTCTGCGCTCTACGGCCCGTTCCGCGAGGCGGGCGGCAGTGCTTTGAAAGGCGACCGCAAAAGCTACCAGATGAACCCGATGAACCGCCGCGAAGCCCTGCGCGAATCATTGCTCGATGAGCAGGAAGGGGCCGATGCACTGATGGTCAAACCTGCCGGCGCGTACCTGGATATCATCCGCGACATTCGCCAGGCTTCAAACCTGCCCCTGTCGGCCTATCAGGTCAGCGGCGAGTACGCGATGATCAAGTTCGCCGCCCAGGCCGGCGCCATCGACGAAGCCCGCGTAGTGCGAGAAAGTCTTGGCGCGATAAAACGCGCCGGTGCGGACCTGATCTTCACCTATTTTGCGATGGATCTGGCGTTAAGCGGGATTTGAAGTCGAACTGCAGTTTCTGTGGGAGCTGAGCTTGCTCGCGATAGCGGCGGCTCAGCTTGCATCAATGCTGGATGTGCCACCGTCATCGCGAGCAGGCTCGCTCCCACAGTTGATCAATGTCGGGCACAAAATCATCTTCACCGCAGCGCCCTTTGTGGGAGCGAGCCTGCTCGCGAAAGCGGTGGGCCAGCTTGCATCAATGCGGGCTATGCCTCCGACATCGCGGGCACGCCTTGCTCCCACAATGCGTGCTTCGCCGGGAGGATTCTGGTGGCGGTCGAACTCGTGTTGTTCCCGGACTATTTTGTTGCCCAGATGAACGGGACATAGCCCATGTCTGCTTTTGATCGTATGGTTGCTGCGCAATAACAGACTTGATGGAGCAACATGCAACTCAATCGTTTGATGATAAGTCTCACCGCGTTGCTGGCCCTGGCCGGTTGCGGCACCCGCCAGGCGCAGGAGCCTGAGCGTCAACCCGCCGAGGTCAAGGCGCAGATCGTGCGATTGCTGCCGGCCAAGACCGTCGATCGCGAAGGCTGGGCGACGGATATCTACGTGGCTTTTGCCGCTCAGCAAATCTCACCCACGACGCAGAATATCTGTTCTGTCCTGGCGGTGACTGAACAGGAATCGACATTCCAGGCTGATCCGGCGGTGCCGGGGTTGGGCAAGATCGCCCGGCAGGAAATCGACCGTCGGGCGGCAAAGATGCACATTCCAGGTCTGTTGATCAGCGGCGCGCTCCAGGTGCGTTCGCCCAATGGCAAAAGCTACAGTGATCGGCTCAATGCCGCGCGTAGCGAGAAGGAGTTGAGTGCGATTTTCGATGACTTCATTGGCATGGTGCCTTTGGGCAAGACGCTGTTCGGCAGCTTCAATCCCGTGCACACCGGCGGGCCGATGCAGGTCAGCATCGCGTTTGCCCAGGCCAATGCCCGGGATTATCCCTATGCGGTGGAGGGGTCGATTCGTCGGGAGGTGTTCAGTCGTCGCGGCGGGATGTATTTCGGTATTGCGCATCTGCTGGGGTATCCGGTGAGCTACACCGAACCGCTGTATCGTTTCGCCGATTTCAATGCCGGGTGGTACGCCAGTCGTAACGCGGCATTTCAGCATGCGGTGAGTCGTGCCTCAGGCATCCCCCTGGCCCTCGACGGCGATTTGATCTTGCATGATTCCATCATGCCAGGCAGCACCGAGTTGGCGGTGCGCACCTTGGGCAAGTCGCTGGGGATGCGCAACCCGACCATTCGCGACCAGTTGGAGCAGGGCGACAGCTTGGCATTCGAGGACAGCAAACTGTACAAGCGGGTATTCGAATTGGCTGAGAAGGCCGAGGGCAAACAGTTACCCCGGGCGGTGTTGCCGGGAATCGTGCTCAAGAGCCCGAAAATCACGCGCAAGCTGACCACGGCGTGGTTCGCCAAGCGGGTGGATGAGCGTTACCGGCGTTGTATGACCCGGGCTGCGGGGCGCTAGGTAATCAGTGGGCAATGAAAAAGCCCGGCGGATAAGGCCGGGCGTTCATTGTGATGCGTTAGGTTCCAGAGGTGTTTGAAGCATTGTGGCGAGGGGGCTCCTTCGCCACACATTGAGTTGGGTTTCGTCACGCATTTGGATTGAACAACTCATACACGGTTCTGAGTCAGACGATCGGAACCACCTTCAGCGACGCGATTCTGTTGCAGACGATCGGAACCACCTTCGGCAACACGGTTCTGTTGCAGACGATCAGAGCCACCTTCGGCAACGCGGTTCTGTTGCAGACGATCAGAGCCACCTTCGGCAACGCGGTTCTGTTTCAGACGATCGGAACCACCTTCGGCAACGCGATTCTGTTGCAGACGATCAGAACCACCTTCAGCAACGCGGTTCTGGATCAGGCGATCAGAGCCACCTTCGGCAACGCGGTTCTGGATCAGGCGATCGGAGCCGCCTTCGGCAACACGTTTTTCGATCAGTCGATCAGAGCCACCTTCGGCAACGACCGGGTGGGAGGCGGCGGCGAATGCGTTGGCTGCCAGTACCGAGAAAGCGAGGCTGAGGATGATTTGACGTTTCATGATGGTGTGCTCCGGGGATGCAGTGGGTTGGTGTGGAGCTATTGTTGTCCGGGGCGCCAATCAAGAGAACTTCATTGGCCTGATGGTGAATATCGACGGCGGTGATAGCTCGTTGAGTTGCTGCCAGCCGACATCAATGATCGGTCCAGCCTGCATTGCGGGCAGGCTCAAGAGTGTGCGTGTCGTCTGCCGGGTGGAACACTGATCGGCTTGCGGGTTCTACCGGCTATCCCAACGCAGGAGGCAAGTTCATGTATCAGTTATTCGGCTACAGGCAATCGGGCTCCTCGGCTGTGGAGATCGCTCTGTGCCTGTGTGGTGTGCCCTATCGCCGTGTCGATGCCTATTCGACCGAAGACAACGAGGCGGCGAAAGAACTCAAAACGTTAAATCCTCAAATACAGGTCCCGACCTTGCAGTTACCGGACGGTTCGGTGCTGACCGAGGCTGCGGCAATTCTGATTCACCTCGGCCTGGTTTTCCCCGAATCGAAGTTGCTGCCGGAAGATCCCGCCCAGCGTGCGCAAGCCATACGGGGCCTGGTCTATATCGTCGCCAATTGCTACACGCCCATCGGCATCATCGATTTTCCAGAGCGTTGGCTGGTCGACGCTGATGAAGCGACCCGGCAGCAATTGGTAACGGGCACCCGGCAGCGGCTGTATCGCAACTGGGCGCTGTTTGCCGATCAGTTTTCGGCTCGCCCTTTTCTCAGCGGTGCCGAGCCGGGCGCACTGGATATCCTGGCGGCGGTGGTCACGAAGTGGGAAGACACGCGGCAGGCCATGCTAAAGGCCCGGCCACCGTTCTACGAGCTACTGGAGCGCATCGACCGCCATCCGCGCATTGCGCCGGTGCTGTCGCTGCACTGGCCCTTGTAGGAGCTGACGAGTGTAACGAGGCTGCGAGCTTTCCTGGAGCGAACGTTCAAAAGGAGCGCACGCCCCTGGTCAAGGGCACGCGTTTTGGGTAGCAGCTTGCTCAACGAGGCCGACAAACTGCCGGACATTTTGCTGATGAGCCGTCACCAGTTCGTCGATGCTGCTTCCTGCCTGCGTTTGCAGGCTGTTACGACAGGTCAGGGTACGGGCTTCGTTGCTCAGCTCACGCAGGCGCCATTGCACGTCCATGCGGGCATATTGGCCGGGGATCGAATCAAAGCGCTGCACTTCCACCCGCAGCAATAACTTCGGGGCGCCGGGGTTGCTCAGTTGTTCGTCCAGGCTGCTGTGCAGTTCATCGGCCAGACTGGCGCCCCACCACTGCGTTTCCAGAATCGCCAGCCCGCTGTTGCCTTGGCGAATGACCATTTGCGCGCGGTCCACTTGAGGCGGAACGCTCACCTGCTCGAGCTGGATGTCCATGTTCGTGCGTGGCTGGCCGGCCGGTTGAGCGGGGCTGAGGGTGTGGTACTGAATCGGGTCGCCGCGGCAGGCAGCAAGCAGCAGCGCCAAGGCAACCAGGGTAAGTTTCAGCATCGGCGGCATGGGGCGTGCTCCTGTAGTCATTCTTTCACCGGCAATGTGAGGTTTTGCGCCGGTGCATCCTTGGGGCGGCCGCGAAGCAGTGATTCGGGATGGCGGCTCAGGTAGTCGGACAGCTCGCGCAACGAACGCGACATACGCCCAAGATCGTCCAGGGTCTGGGTCAGTTGTTCGCGTTGCGGCGAATCTTCGGCCAGGGTCGAGTTGGCCGATTGCAGGGTCTTGCTCACGTCCTGCAAGGTGTTTTGCACGCTTGGCAAGGTCTTGCTGTTGAACTGGGCCAGGCCTTTGCGCAATTCCACCAGGTTGCCGTTCAAGTTGCTGGCCACACTTTCCAGGGGCAGCTTGTTGATTCGCTCGACCATGGCCTGCAGTTGTTCTTGCAGTTGCTGGAGACTGCCCGGGATGGTCGGCACGCGGACGGGGCGAGCGTTAGCATCGAAAGCGACTTTTTCGGCCTTGGGGTAGAAGTCCAGCGAGATGTACAACTGCCCGGTCAGCAGGTTGCCGCTGCGGGCCTGGGCACGCAGGCCGCGCTCGACGAAACTGCCGATCAGGCGAGCGCCGGCCGCTTCGTCGTCCGGGTTGTGATTGAGGGACTTGAGCAGCTTCTCATGGGCTTTCCCCAGGCGTTGAGGGTAGATCACCACGCCGACGTTGACCGGAAAGCTGCGTTGCTTCTCATCGAAATCCAGGTTGATGGCTACAACCCTGCCCACTTCGACGCCCAGGAATTCGACCGGCGCCCCGACCCGCAAGCCGCGTAGTGCCTGATCAAAACGTAAAGCCAGGTATTGCGCCTTGCCATCCGGCGGGGCCAGGGCGCTCTGCTGGTCGGCAAACAGCTCGAACGTCTTGTCCTCGTTGGCCGGGGTGTCGTTGGGGCTGTATTCCGGTGCCCGAAACGCGATGCCGCCTACCAGCAGCGCCGAGAGTGATTCGGTCTTGACCGCAAAACCGTTGGCCCCGACGTTCACATCCACGCCGCTGACGTTCCAGAACCGGGTGTTTTCGGTGACGTAGACATCGTTGGGCGCATTGACGAATACGTCGATGTTGACCCCTTTGCCATCGGCATCCAGCGCATAGGACACCACTTGGCCCACGGGAATCTTGCGCAGGTACACTGGCGAGCCGATGTCCAGTGAGCCGAGGTCCTGGGAATGCAGGGTGAAGCGCTTGCCCGGTTCTCCGTAGGTGATCGGTGGCGGGGCTTCCAGGCCGGTAAAGGACTTGGCACGAACCTTCGACTGACCGGCGTCGGCCCCGATGAAATCCCCCGACAGCAGGGTATCGATCCCGGAAATGCCGCCAGCCCCGATGCGCGGCCGTACGACCCAGAACACCGAGTCCTCATGCGTGAAGGTATCCGCCGTCTTGGCCAGCTTGACCGTAGCGGTGACGTTCTTCTGGTCGTCGCTCAACTGCACGTCGGTGACCTGGCCGATGACCACGTTGCGGTATTTCACCGGTGTCTTGTTGGCGGTCAGGCCCTGGCCGGTCTTGAAGGTAATGGTGATGGTCGGACCTTCCTGCAGCCAGTTATTGACCACCAGGGACAGCCCTACCAGCACCGCGATGATCGGCACTATCCATACCAGCGACACCGTCCAGCGGCGGCTGGTGACGTGGGCGCGACCGGGTGCCGGTTGCTGCCCGTCAGTGGCTTGCGACTTCATCCATGGCCTCCTCGGATGGTGGGGTGTCCCAGATCAGGCGCGGGTCGAAGCTCATGGCCGACAGCATGGTGAACAGCACCACGAGGCCAAAAAACAGGATGCCCGGTCGCGGTTCGATATCGCTCAGTGCCTGGAACTTCACCAGCGCCGCCACCAGCGCCACGACCAGCACGTCGAGCATCGACCAATAACCGATGACTTCCACCAGCCGATACAGTTTCGCCCGCTGAACCTGGGCCCAGGTGCTGCGCCGCTGCACGGTGACCAGCAGCAAGGTCAACACCACGAACTTGATGCCTGGCACCGCGATGCTGGCGATGAAAATGATCAGGGCGATGTCCCAGGCGCCGCCTTGCCAGAATTCGATGACACCACTGATGATGGTGCTGTCGGCGCCATCCCCGAGCATCTGGGTATTCATCACCGGCAGCAGGTTGGCCGGAATGTAGAACACCAACGCCGCCAGCATGTAAGCCCAGGTACGAGTGAGCGTGTCGGGTTTGCGCCGGTGCAACGGGGCGTCGCAGCGGGGGCAGGTTTCGGGCTCGTCGCTCATGTCACAGGCCAGGCCGCAGCTGTGGCACAGGCACAGGTTCAGGTCGCGGGCCAAGGGCGGGGGAGGCAACGGTTCGCGGTTCATAGGTTGTCCCACAAATCGCGCACGTCGCGTCCGGCGATGCGGATCATCAGCAGACTCAGGGCGGCCAGGGCAAACAGGCCGATGCCCGGCAGCACGTCCAGCAGCCCGGCGAGTTTGATCACCGCCACTAGCGCACCCAACAGGCAAACCTCCAGCATGCTCCACGGCCGCAGGGTTTCCAGGCCGCGCATGCACAGGCTGAACCCCGGCGCTCGTTGGTTGGCGTAGGCATAGGCCAGCACCCAGATCAGCAGAGCCAACTGAAAGACCGGTGCGATGATGATCGCCACCGCGGCCACCAGGGCGATGAAGGTGATGGGGCCCTGGCTCAGCGCCACGATGGAATCCCACAGCGTCGCGCTGTTGCTCAGGCCCTGGAGACGGATGCTCATCACAGGATAGATGTTGGCGAAGGCCCATAACACCGCTGCCGTTACGCTCAAGGCCAGGCGCTGTTCAATGGTCAGGCCGTTGTAGCGCTGGATCACCGCGCCACATCGCACGCACGAGGCTTTCTGATGCGCAGCGAGCACCATCGGCTCGTACACCGCATCACAATGTTCGCAAATGATCAGTCGGTCGGTATCGGCCATCGGGATGCTCGGCAGGAACAACTCCTTCAATATAGAAGGCGGTTGAGATTGAGCAACCCGCCCGAGCGGGTCATTCGCCGCGAATGTATTGCTCCAGTTGTCGGATCAGGTCGGCCTGCTCGGCAATCGCTTCCTTGACCAGGTCACCAATGGACAGCAGACCGACAAGCTTGCCGTTTTCTACCACCGGCAAATGCCGCAGATGCTTTTCGGTCATGATGCTCAGGCAGGCTTCGACATTCTGGTGGGGGTCTATCGTGATCACGGGTGACACCATGATGTCGCTCACTTTCGTGCCGACGGAAGAGCGGCCATGCAAGACCATTTTGCGTGCGTAGTCGCGCTCACTGATGATCCCCAGTACTTCGCCGTTCTTCACCACCAGCAAAGCACCGACGTTTTTCTCGGCCATGCGCATCAGGGCCTGCAGCACCATGTCGTCCGGTGAGATGGTGTGCACTTGCTGGTTTTTCTCGTCTTTGATCCGGAGCAACTGCGCGACGGTTTTCATGGGGAAGCCTCAGGTGTTGTTTTTGCGGGTGGTTTAAGAATCGTAGACCCAACGGCGCAGAGCAAGCGCTAAAGCGGCAGTCAGTCGTCCAAAAGCGTCATAGCCGGTGAGTTCACCACCCAAGTGAGGCCATACACTGTTGGGGCGAGGGGATTTTTCGCCACGGTGGGAGCAAGGCTTGCCCGCGATGCGGGCGCCTCGTTTCCCTGGGAGACTGCGCCGTCTTCATCGCGGGCAAGCCTTGCTCCCACAGATAAATCCCCGCGCCACAGGTAGAATCGCAACTTACGCAAAATTCGAGGTTGCAGCGGTGGATTTACAGCAGGGCTTCGTCCTGACCCGGCATTGGCGCGATACCCCGGCCGGCACCGAAGTCGAATTCTGGCTGGCGACCGACGCCGGCCCCCGTCGCCTGCGCCTGCCGGTGCAACCTTCGGTGGCGTTCGTGCCGCAGATTCAGCGCGGTCAGGTCGAAGCTTTGCTGCAAGGGGAGAAGGACGTTGAATTACGCCCCCTGGACCTGCTGGATTTCGAGCACCGCCCGGTGCTGGGCCTGTATTGCCGGCAACATGCCCAACTGATGCGCCTGGATACCACGTTGCGTCGTGCCGGCGTGGATGTGTTCGAAGCTGACATCCGTCCACCGGAACGCTACCTGATGGAGCGTTTCATCACCGCGCCGGTCTGGTTCGGTGGCATCGAGGCCGCCGATGGCCTGCTGCTGGACGCCCAGATGAAACCGGCGCCCGATTATCGTCCGCCATTGCGTCTGGTGTCCTTGGACATCGAAACCACCGCCCAGGGCGATTTGTACTCCATTGCCCTTGAAGGCTGCGGCGAACGTCAGGTGTATATGCTCGGCCCGCCCAATGGCGACGATACTGCCGTGGATTTCCAGCTCGAATATTGTGAATCGCGCACTTTGCTGCTCAAGAAACTCAACGATTGGTTTGCCCGTTTCGACCCCGACGCGATCATTGGCTGGAACCTGGTGCAGTTCGATTTGCGCGTGTTGCATGAGCACGCCCGGCGCCTGGCCGTGCCGCTACGCCTGGGGCGAGGCGGGGAGGAGATGCAGTGGCGTGAGCATGGCGCGCGCAATAATCACTTTTTCGCCTCGGCGGCAGGCCGGCTGATCATCGACGGCATTGAGTCGCTGCGTTCGGCGACCTGGAGTTTTCCTTCGTTCAGCCTGGAAAATGTCGCCCAGACGTTGTTGGGAGAGGGTAAGTCCATCGACAACCCGTACCAGCGCATGGACGAGATCAACCGCATGTTTGCCGAGGACAAACCGGCCCTGGCCCGTTACAACCTCAAGGACTGTGAGTTGGTGACGCGGATCTTCGCCAAGACCGAGCTGCTCAAGTTCCTGCTGGAGCGGGCCAGCGTCACCGGTCTGCCGGCGGACCGCAGCGGTGGTTCGGTGGCGGCCTTCACCCACTTGTACATGCCGCTCATGCACCGCCAGGGTTTCGTCGCGCCGAACCTAGGCCAGCGCCCGCCCGAGGCCAGCCCGGGTGGTTTTGTCATGGATTCCCAGCCGGGGCTCTACGAGTCGGTGCTGGTGCTGGACTACAAGAGCCTGTATCCGTCGATCATCCGCACCTTCCTGATCGACCCGGTAGGCCTGATCGAAGGCCTGCGCCACCCGGACGAAAGCCAGTCGGTGCCGGGCTTTCGCGGGGCACGTTTCTCCCGCAGGCGGCATTGCCTGCCGGCCATCGTGGCGCGGGTGGCCGAAGGCCGGGAAACCGCCAAGCGTGAACACAATGCACCGCTGTCCCAGGCACTGAAAATCATCATGAACGCCTTCTATGGCGTGCTCGGTTCCAGTGGCTGCCGTTTCTTCGATCCGCGGCTGGCGTCCTCCATCACCCTGCGGGGTCACCAGATCATGCAGCGCACCCGGCAGTTGGTCGAAGCCCGGGGGCATGTGGTGATTTACGGTGATACCGACTCCACGTTCGTCTGGTTGCGCCGGGCCCACGGTCAGCAAGAGGCAGCGTCCATTGGCCAGGAACTGGTGGCATACGTCAATCAGTGGTGGCGCGAACACGTGCGTGATGAGTTCGGGCTGGAGAGCGCACTGGAGTTGCAGTTCGAAACCCATTTCAAACGTTTTCTGATGCCCACCATTCGTGGCGCGGAAGAGGGCAGCAAGAAGCGCTATGCCGGGTTGGTAACCCGCGCCGACGGCAGTGACGAAATCGTCTACAAGGGCCTGGAAACCGTGCGCACCGACTGGTCGCCGCTGGCCCGGCAGTTCCAGCAGGAGCTGTATGGGCGGATCTTCCACCGCAAGCCTTACCAGGATTATGTGCGCGATTATGTGCACCAGACCCTGGCCGGAGCGTTCGATGATCGGCTGGTTTACCGCAAGCGCTTGCGCCGGCCTCTGGAAGACTACGAACGCAACGTACCGCCGCATGTGCGGGCCGCGCGACTGGCTGACGAGTTCAACCAGCGCCAGGGCCGTGCGCGGCAATACCAGAACGGCGGGTGGATCAGCTACGTGATCACGGTTGCCGGCCCCGAGCCGCTGGAAACCCGCAGCGCACCGATCGATTACGACCATTACGTGACCAAACAGCTGCAACCGGTGGCGGACGCGATTCTGCCGTTTGTGGATGACGATTTCTCGACCCTGGTGGGGGGGCAGATGGGGTTGTTCTGACGGATGCGCCAGTGTTGTTGGGAATGCTCCCGCTGCGCTCTGTAGGAGCTGGCGAAGCCTGCGATCTTTTGATCTTGATCTTTCGCTTGAGACTCAAGTGTCTGGGGAAAGATCGCAGCTTCGTTGCACTCGACAGCTCCTACGGCCCCAGCGGGAGCAAGCGCCCTCGCCACGAAAAGCGCGTCGCTCGGGGCGTGCTAAACCATCGCCAACCGCTGCTTGCCCTCAGGTTGCGGGAACATCAAGTCCAGCGCCGCCAGATCCTGGGGGGCGAGCTTCAGGTTGGCCGCTTCGGCGTTCAGGCGCACATGTTCAGTCTGAACGGCTTTGGGAATGGCAATGACATTGTCCTGACGCAACAGCCAGGCCAGGGCTATCTGCGCTGGGGTTGCGCCATGGCGTTCGGCGATCTGCGTCAAGGTGTGGTCCTTGAGCAGTTGCCCACCCTGGCCGACCGGGCAGTAAGCCATGACTGGCATGCGCTGCTGTTGGCACCAGGGCAACAGGTCGAACTCGATGCCACGCTCCTGCAGGTTGTACAGCACCTGGTTGGTGGCGCAGGCCGGTGACGCCAGTTCTTCAAGGTCCGCGACATCAAAGTTCGACACGCCCCAGCGGCCGATCTTGCCTTCTTCGCGCAGGCGTTCGAACGCTTCGACGGTTTCTTCCAGCGGGTATTGCCCGCGCCAATGCAGCAGATAAAGGTCGATGTAATCGGTGTCCAGTCGCCGCAAGCTGCGTTCGCAGGCCTGGGGAATGCCTTTGCGGCTGGCATTGTGGGGATACACCTTGCTCACCAGGAAAACCTGGTCCCGCAGGCCGGTGATCGCTTCCCCAACGACCTCTTCCGCGCCGCCCTCGGCGTACATCTCCGCCGTGTCGATCAGCGTCATGCCCAATTCGATGCCCAGGCGCAGGGCCGCCACTTCCTTCTTGTGAAGGGACGGTTCTTCACCCATGCGCCAGGTGCCCTGGCCAATCACCGGTACGGCCTCGCCAGCCAGTTCCAGAGTCCTCATGTCTACCTCCTGTTTGCAGAACATCAGACGTGTGGCAGCAGGATAGACCAGGTGTTCAAGGTTGATCGTCCCCACCGCGGTGAGAACGATCTTTTCGAAGGGCAGGATTTATTGCGCGGAGAACGTCAACACCATGGTCTGGGTGTAGGTCTGGCCGGGGTCAAGCCGGGTCGACGGGAAGTTCGGCTGGTTGGGCGAGTCGGGGTAGTGTTGGGTTTCCAGAGTGAACGCGCCCCAATGCGGATAGACCTTGCCTTGCTTGCCCTTGACCGTGCCGTCGAGGAAGTTGCTGGTATAGAACTGCACGCCAGGCTCGGTGGTGTAGAGCTGCAAGCGCCGTCCGGACTGTGGATCATGGACATCAGCGGCCAGTTTGCTCACGTCACCCTTGGCGTCAAGCGCCCAGTTGAAATCGAAACCGCCCTGTTTGGGTTCGGCGAATTTGAGCTGCGGATGATCAGCCTTGATATGGGTGCCGATGGCGGTGGGCTTGGTGAAATCCATCGGCGTACCGGCCACGGGGGCCAACTCACCGGTGGGGATAAGCTTGTCGGTCACCGGGGTGTAATGGGCGGCGTGCAGTGTCGCGACCTGTTTCAGTATGTCGCCGTTACCGGCACCGGCGAGGTTGAAATAGCTGTGGTTGGTCAGGTTCAGCACCGTGGGTTTGTCGGTGGTGGCTTGGTACTCGATGCGTAATTCGTTCTGTTCATTGAGGCTGTAGGTGACATCTGTTTTCAGTGCACCAGGGAAACCCATCTCGCCATCGGCCGACAGGTAGGTCAGGGTCACACCCACCGAGTCCTTGCCATCATGGGGTTCGGCCTTCCAGACGCGCTTGTCGAAACCTTGCGGTCCGCCATGCAGGGAGTTGCTCTTGTCGTTCTGCGGCACCTGGTAACGCTTGCCGTCCAACTCGAATGCACCGCCCGCCAGGCGATTGCCGAAGCGGCCAATGGTTGCGCCGAAATACACATTGCCGTTCTTCTGGTAACCCTGCACATCGTCGAAGCCCAGCACCACATCGGCCGTCTGGCCATTCTTGTCCGGCACGATCAGTGACTGGAGGATCCCGCCGTACGTGATGACAGTGGCCTCCATGCCGTGGCTGTTGCGCAGTACGAATTTTTCCACCGCGGTACCGTCGTTGGTCTTGCCGAACGCTGCGCGTTCATTGCTCAGGCCGGCGGCCTGGGATGCAGAGGTGGCGATCATCAGAGACACTCCGAGAGCCGTGAGCAGATGTCTGGATTCAAGCATGGTGTGACCTTCCTTCCTGTCTTGTTGTTGTTTGGAACGCGGGTCGAGTCCGGTGTTTAGTCGGACAGCGATGAAGGTTTATTCGGTTAGTAGTCTTTCTATTTGAAAGGCTAGAAGGGATATATAGCCATTAATCGTTATTAATCAATTAAAAAGTCATACTAATTGAGTGGTGCGGATCTTTCCCGTCTTTGGGGTTTTCCCTCGTCCATCGCACTTTTACGTTTTTTGCCGCTCTATCCATGGCCAGGAAGCGGCGAGCCCCACCGCCTCCCCAAGCCCAGACCGAGACTCGATGGCCGGTGTTTTTCATTTCGTGATGGTGTCGCGACGTCGCTGTTCAGCGCTGTTGGCCGGCGTGTTGATGTTGCTTGGCAGCGGTTGCAGTCATCAGCAGGGGCAGGACATGGTCACGCAGTTCAGCAACACCAGGCCCCAGGAGCTGCTGCAGACCAGCGTTGACCGCATGGCCACACTGGCGATGCATGACAACCTGCAAAGCCTCTATCTGCTGATGAACAAGCTTTATCTGCGCAACCCCGAAGAGTTGCGCAAGTCCGGGTTTCTCGACGCCCGAGCCGCTGAAAAGCAGGTGCGCCTGGCCATCGAGCAACAACAGCCGTTACCGACCCTGGGCGGCAAGAAGGATCTGGCCGCCCTGAGCTATGCCATGAGCCCTGAGTTCCTGGGGGATCGGGTGGGGGCGTTCATCTACGCCATTGGCAGCATGCTGGTCACGGCCCATGGCAATCGTCTCGAGTTCTACATGACCGATACGATCGACCCGCGCTTTGTCAGCAACGCGGCGCGCAACATCGAAAAAGCCACTTGGATACTCAGCCAACGACTGGACAAAGACGGCAAACCGCTGCTGTTTTCCAATGAGATTTCGGAGGAGGGCAGCAATCTCAGCTTTGCCGTGGAGTTTGGAAAAATCGTTGCGCGCCTGGACCTGCTCACCCAAATGCTGGACGAGCGCTACCGGCGGATCGGTCTGAACTATGCCCAGAGTCTGCTCTTTCTTAACTTCCTGCCGGTTCAGTAACGTCAGAGGAAAAGGGAATAAAGATAGATCACATCGGTATAGGTGGTTATAAGAAAAATCGCTATGCTCGCGACCAGATTTTATTTCATGCGGTCGCGCTTAATGGATTTCGGTAATGTCGGTTTAGTCATAGCGGGCTTGGTCGTCGGTTTTATCGTCGGTATGACCGGCGTGGGCGGCGGTTCGCTGATGACCCCCATTCTGTTGTGGTTTGGTATCAACCCTGCAACCGCAGTGGGTACCGATCTGCTGTACGCGGCGATTACCAAGTCCGGCGGTGTATTGGTTCACGCCAAAAACCGCAACATCGATTGGGCCATCACCGGCTGGCTGACCTTGGGCAGTGTGCCAGCGGTTGGATTGACGCTGTGGTTTCTCAGCAGTCTGCACAGTTCGCCCGACGCCATGAACGCGATCATCAAGCAAGCCTTGGGCTTTGTGCTGTTCGCCACCGCCCTGGCGATTCTGTTCAAGAAACGCCTCCTGCAATTTGCCCATGATCGTGCAGGCGGTCACTACAATCCCACCGGCTCGCGGCTCAATGTACTCACCGTCGTCACTGGCCTGATATTGGGCGTCATGGTCGCACTGACCTCCATTGGCGCTGGCGCGCTGGGCACCGTCGCACTGTTCATTCTCTATCCATTCCTGGTCACCAAGCGCCTGGTGGGCACTGAAATCGCCCACGCCGTACCGCTGACCCTGGTCGCTGGCCTGGGCCACGCGAGCATGGGCAACATGGACTGGCACATCCTGGGTTACCTGCTGGTCGGCTCGTTGCCGGGCATCTACCTGGGCAGTCACTTGTCGGGGCGCATTTCCGATGAGGTGCTGCGCCCATGCCTGGCAGTGATGCTGGCGATGATCGGGTTCAAGTTGGCGTTCTAACTCACCTGCGCACCAATCAATGTGGGAGCGAGCCTGCTCGCGATGAGGCCGGTACAGCAGAACATCTGCTTGATTGACTGTGCGCCATCGCGAGCAGGCTCGCTCCCACATAAGTTGTGCCCGACTCTTGTAACGAAATTGTTCATCTCCTGCGCCACGGTTGCGCAATGACCCCTCAGGCCTAAGCTTCAAGGCAGGCAGACGCGGTAATGGGCGACTGTCACGGAACAATCGCCGCCATGCGCAATCAGTACAGCGTAGATATCAAAAGGAGAGGCGCATGCTCATTCGGTCGTTGACCTTCGCTACCTTGCTGGCCATTGCTGGTCCCTTGTTCGCTGCGGATGGCGACTCACCCTTGGCCGCGGACAAGGGCAAATCCCGCCCCTTGATTGTCATCGCGCCGAGCACCGTCGATCCTGCATGGGTCGGCTTGAAAAAAGCACTGGAGGAACCGGCCGGCAAACAGGGTTTTTCCGAGCGCAACCTGGTGCTTTACACCGTGCTCAACACGATGGGGCAGCGTGACGGCAAAGACCTGGACCCGCAAAGCACCATGGCGCTGATACGTTCACTCAAGTTGGGGGCCGGTGCCCAGACCAAGATCATCCTGGTGGGCAAGGACGGAGAAAAGAAGCTTGAGCACTCAGGAGCGATTGAGCTGAAGGACATCTTCGACACGGTCGATAAACTGCCTCCAGCAGAAAAGGAAGCGGCGGCGCCAGCCCCGACTCCCGCGCCTGAAGCCGCGCCGGCCCAGGAAGGCAAGGGGGGCAAGGCTGGCAAGACGGGCAAGCCGGTGACTGCGCCGAAGCCGCTGGAGGATTGATCGGATCGGGCAGGCGATGGTGGCGCCTATTGTTTCTCCAGCGCCGTCAGGATCTTGTGCGCGGCCTTCACCCGTTCCTCGATCGGGTAGTTTTTGTTTGCCAGTATCACGATCCCCATATCCTTCCCAGGGACGAATGCCGCGTAGGCACCGAAGCCACCGGTCGATCCCGTCTTGTTGATCCAGCTGTCAGCCGGCGCGGGCAAGGGTGGGTCGAGCGGTGCCACTTTTTGTGGCATCAGGGCCATCTGCGGTGTATTGCCGGCTAATAACGCGTCAAGCGTGACCGGGTAGGGATAGAACTCCCAACCCAACCCCTGGGTCATGCCACTGACCTTGTAGAACCCGGTGTGTGTCGTGGTAATGGCCTGCCGCAAATCGGCGTCGAGCTTTTCAGGCCGCAGGTTAGCCTCGATGAAGCGGATCAGGTCCGATGAACTGGTTTTCACGCCATAGGCCTCGGAGTCCAGCGCTCCAGGTCCGACCCGCACAGGCTTGCCGTCCTTCGCGTAGCCTTGGGCGTATCGGCTGAGTTGATCCTTGGGCACCCGCACATAGCTGTGCTTGAGGCCCAATCCCGGCATCAGCGTCTGTTCCATCACCTCATCAAACGGTCGTCCCAGGCTGCGGGCCGCCAGGTAGCCGAACAGGCCGATGCTCGGGTTTGAATAGAGCCGCTGGGTACCGGCCGGGTAGAGTGGTTTCCAGGTCTGGTAGTAGCCGAACATCCGGTCCGGATGGTCCGCTTCGCCAGGAAACTGCAACGGCAGGCCACCCGGCGTGTAGGTGGCAAGGTTGAGCAGGCTGATGCCTTGCAGCGCGCTGCCGCTCAGCTCGGGGGCGAAGCGACCGGCCGGGTCCGACAGGGACAGCTTGCCTTGGGCCTGGGCGTAGGCACCGAGGGTGGCGGTGAAGGTCTTGCTGACCGAGCCGATCTCGAACAGCGTCTGGTCGGTCACTGCCTGCTTCGTGTCCTTGGAGGCCACCCCGTAATTGAAGTACTGACGTTCACCGTTGTGAGTGATTGCCACGGCCATGCCGGCGATGTCCTGTTGTTTCATCAAGGGCTGGATCACGGCATTGACGGTGTCTTCAACGCGTTCCTGGGCAAAGCCCGTTGTCGTTCCACAGGCCAGGAAAAAAACGCCCGTGAGTATCGATTTGGCGATGTGCATGTCTGACCGTTCTCCATGAGTCCTGAGGATGCCAGCCGCTCTGCCAGCAGCTTTGGGGGCACTCAATCTAGGGCGTTTTCGGTTGTCCGGCAATCGGGAGTCTGCCGATCCGAACCGGGTTGCGAGTCATCTGACCGGGTTGAAAGAGACTTCCTACAAAAATCTTTGGCTTCCGGGCTTCGACAGCCCCATGGCGAACCACACAAACCACCGGTCGCCGGGTAAACTTGCGCTCTTTCTAAAGGAGTCCACATGAGCTACTACCAGCCCGGCATTCTCGCCACCCCTGTTCCGCCTCAGGCCCGTCACTTGTTTTTTGCCCTGGAATCGGTCGAGGCGCTGCCGGCTGCGATCGATAAGCTCTTGTTGCAAGTCGACGATCGAGTGGTGATCGGTTTTGGCGAGTCACTGGTCCAGGCGCTGGGCGCGCAGGTCGAAGGTCTGCGGGCGTTTCCGGCCCTGGCCGGCGTAGGCGTGGACAACCCTTCGACCCAGCACGCGCTGTGGTGCTGGCTACACGGCGAAGACCGTGGCGAGCTGCTGCACCGCAGCCGTGCCATCGAGGCTGCTCTGGCCCCGGCGTTGCGCCTGGTGCAGATGAATGAAGCCTTCCGCCACATGACCGGCCATGACCTGACCGGTTATGAAGACGGCACTGAGAACCCTCACGATGAAGCGGCCATCGCCGCGGCCCTGGCCCAGGGTGTCGATGGGGTGCGCGGCGGCAGTTTCGCGGCGATCCAGCAATGGCAACACGACCTGGATGGTTTCGCCGCCATGCAGCCCCATGAGCGCGACAACATCATGGGCCGGCGCCTGAGCGACAATGAGGAAATCGACGATGCCCCGGCGTCGGCCCACGTCAAACGCACCGCCCAGGAAAGCTTCGCCCCAGAAGCCTTCGTCGTACGCCGCTCCATGCCGTGGATTGAAGGGGATCGCGCCGGTCTGATGTTCCTGGCGTTCGGTTCCTCCCTCGACGCTTTCGAGGCCCAACTGCGGCGCATGAGCGGCCTGGAGGACGGCATCACCGACGGCCTGTATCGCATGAGCCGGCCGATCACGGGGGGCTACTACTGGTGCCCGCCGTTGCTGGATGGACGTCTGGATCTACGGGCTTTGGCCCGCTGAGCCAAGCGCAAGCACAACGGCTTGTGCAAAAGCGCAGCGTGAACGCTATTCTTGGGCCGCACGTCTATCCGTGAATGGGGAGAGCAAACGTGGATAAAGTCATCGTCATCACCGGTGGCGGGCGCGGGATCGGGGCAGCCACGGCGCTGTTGGCTGCCGACCTGGGCTATCGGATCTGCATCAATTACCAGTCCGATGAAGGCGCCGCGCAGGATGTGCTCGGACAGGTTCGGGCCAAGGGCGCCCAGGCGATTGCCGTGCGGGCGGATGTCAGTATCGAAGACGAAGTGGTCGCGCTGTTCGACCGTGTGGACGCTGAGTTGGGCCGCGTCACCGCTTTGGTGAACAACGCCGGCACGGTCGCCCACAAGTCCCGGCTTGACGAAATGTCCGAGTTTCGCATTCAAAAGATCATGAAGACCAACGTCCTGGGGCCGATCCTGTGCGCCAAGCACGCGGTGCTGCGCATGTCGCCCAGGCATGGCGGGCAGGGTGGCAGTATTGTGAACGTCTCCTCGGTGGCTGCCCGCCTGGGCGCGCCGGGCGAATATGTCGACTACGCGGCCTCCAAGGGCGCGTTGGACACATTCACCATTGGCCTGTCCAAGGAAGTGGCCGGGGAAGGAATCCGCGTCAATGCGGTTCGCCCAGGTTATATCTATACCGATTTCCATGCCCTCAGTGGCGACCCGGACCGGGTCAGCAAGCTGGAGTCGGCAATCCCCATGGCCCGTGGCGGCCGTCCCGATGAAGTGGCTGAAGCGATTATCTGGTTGCTGTCGGACAAGGCTTCGTATGCGACGGGGACGTTTGTGGATTTGGGGGGCGGGCGGTAAACCCTTCGTTGGTCGTTGTCAGAACCGACCTCTTCGCGAGCAAGCCCGCTCCCACACTGGATTTGCTGTGTGGCCACAAACATGGGTTCACCGCAGTCCAGTGTGGGAGCGGGCTTGCTCGCGAAGACGATAGACAGATCGATACAGTATTCAAAACGACCGAATAATCCGCCCCAACGTCTCCATGGCTTTTTCCGACACTTCGGTCCACGGGCTGCCGTAGTTCAAACGGATACAATTGCCGAAACGCCGGGTCGGTGAAAAGATCGGCCCCGGAGCGATGCTGATGCCTTGGGCCAAGGCCATCTGGAACAGTTTCAGCGAGTCCATCTGCTCGGGCAGTTCCAGCCACAGGAAATACCCGCCCGCCGGCTGGCTGACGCGGGTCTGGGCGGGGAAATAGCGGGCGATGGCGGCGAGCATGGCGCTTTGCTGTTCTTCCAGGGCGTAGCGCAGTTTGCGCAGATGGCGATCATAACCACCGTGTTGCAGGTAATCGGCGATGGCCGCCTGGGCTGGCATTGAGGCGCACAGTGACGTCATGAGTTTGAGCCGTTCGATCTTCTGTGCGTAACGCCCGGCGGCGACCCAGCCGATGCGATAGCCTGGCGCCAGGCTCTTGGCGAACGAACCGCAATGCATCACCAGCCCTTCGGTGTCGAACGCCTTGGCCGGCTTGGGTGCCTGCTGGCCGTAATAGAGTTCTGCGTACACGTCGTCCTCGATCAGCGGCACCTGATGACGGCGTAACAACTGCACCAACGCCTGTTTTCTTTCCTCGGGCATGGTGGCGCCCATGGGGTTCTGGAAACTGGTCATGCACCAGCATGCTTTGATCGGGTGGCGCTCCAGCGTCTGCTCCAATACATCCAGGTCGATGCCGTCGCGCGGGTGCACCGGAATTTCCACTGCCTTGAGCTTGAGCCGCTCCAGCACTTGCAGACTGGCGTAGAACGCCGGCGCCTCGATGGCCACCAGGTCGCCGGGCTCGGTGACGGCTTGCAGGCACAGGTTCAAGGCTTCCAGGGCGCCATTGGTGACCAGCAGTTCTTCCATGGGCAGCATCAGCCCGCCGACCATGTAGCGCAGGGCGATCTGTCGGCGCAATTGCGGATTGCCCGGTGACATGTCCGTGACCACCATTCGGGGGTCCATATCCCGGGTTGCGCTGGACAGCGAGCGGGACAGTCGTTGCAGGGGGAACAGCGTCGGGCTGGGGAACGCCGAACCGAACGGTACGGTGGCCGGATCCTTGATTGAGTCCAGCACTGAAAACACCAGCTCGCTGACGTCGACTTCGGTGCTGTCATGCACCTGGGGGCTGATCACCGGCTCGGCGAACGGATTGGGGGCATGGGCGTTGACAAAGTAGCCGGAGCGCGGACGAGCCCGGATCAGGCCACGACGCTCCAGCAGGTAGTAGGCCTGGAACACCGTGGACGGGCTGACGCCGTAGGTCTGGCTGGCATAACGCACCGATGGCACACGCTGCCCTGGGCCCAGCACGCCGGAGCGGATC
This sequence comes from Pseudomonas sp. NFACC45, assembly GCF_900113505.1. Taxonomy (NCBI): domain Bacteria; kingdom Pseudomonadati; phylum Pseudomonadota; class Gammaproteobacteria; order Pseudomonadales; family Pseudomonadaceae; genus Pseudomonas; species Pseudomonas sp. NFACC45. The sequence continues at coordinate 166,492 of NZ_FOPO01000014.1, read as the reverse complement.
AGTTCAGCGATGTCATCGGCGAATTTCTCGTAGCGTTTCATAGCGGCCCGGTCTTGAACGATTCAGAAAGTAACGCACGGCTTGCGCAGTTACCTGTGGGAGCGGGCTTGCTCGCGAAAGCGGTGAGTCAGCTTGCATCAATGCTGAATGTGCCGTCGTCTTCGCGAGCAAGCCCGCTCCCACAAAAGTTCGGCATCTTAAGCCTCAACGATTTATCGGCGCCACAAAGCGGCTTGTGGCCTCGCTGAAAGTCCCAGGCTCGTCACTGTCGGCCACCTTGAAGACCATTTCCCGGGAGCCGCTACGGGGCCGTTCGCTGAGCATTGCCACCGACACCGGTACGTCGAGGATTTCCCCCGGCGCCAGGCTCAAGTGCGTTCTGCCCTGCAGGACAAAACCTTGGGCGTCCGCCAGGGACAGCTGATAATCCTGGCGCTGCTGGGTCTTGTTGATGATTTTCAGGCTGTAGATGTTCTCGATCTGGCCCAGGCTGTTTTCGCGGAATAGCCCGCGGTCCTTGGTCACGTCCAGGGACACCATGGGGCGTTCTTCCAGTGCCACGACCAATGCGCCGATCATCACCAGCAGCACGGCGGTGTAGCCAACCAACCGGGGCCGCAACAGGTGAGTCTTGCCGCCTTGCAACTGATGTTCAGAGGTGTACTTGATCAGGCCACGGGCGTAACCCATCTTGTCCATGATCGAGTCGCAGGCGTCGATGCAGGCGGCGCAGCCGATGCACTCCATTTGCAGGCCGTCGCGAATGTCGATGCCGGTGGGGCAAACCTGCACGCACATCTGGCAATCGATGCAGTCGCCCAAGCCGACATTGGCCGGGTTCACTTCGCGCTTGCGCGGGCCACGGATTTCGCCACGGGCGGTGTCATAGGAAATGGTCAGGGTGTCTTTATCGAACATCACGCTCTGAAACCGTGCATAGGGGCACATGTGCATGCACACCGCCTCACGCAGCCAACCGGCGTTGAGGTAGGTAGCACCGGTAAAGAACAGCACCCAGAACAGGCTGACACCGGCCATTTGCAGGGTCAGAAGTTCTTCGGCCAGGGGGCGGATCGGCGTGAAATAGCCGACAAAGGTCAATCCGGTGAGCAGGCTGATTGCCAGCCACAACGTATGTTTGGCTGAGCGACGCAGTAGCTTGTTCAAGCTCCAGGGCGCTGCTTGCAACTTGATTCGCTGGTGCCGTTCGCCTTCGGTGATTTTCTCGCACCACATGAAGATCCAGGTCCAGGAACTCTGCGGACAGGTGTAACCGCACCACACCCGACCGGCAAATACGGTGATTGCGAACAGGCCGAAGGCGGCTATGATCAGCAGTGCCGACAGCAGGATGAAATCCTGGGGCCAGAAGGTCGCGCCGAAAATGTGGAATTTGCTGTCGGCGAGGTCCCAGAGCACCGCCTGACGGTCGCCCCAGTTCAGCCATACGGTGCCGAAAAACAACAGGAACAGAACCCCCGCACCGCCGATGCGCAAGCTGCGAAACAAACCGGTAAAGCTGCGGGTGTGGATCAGGTTATCGGTGGTCCGGGTCTTTATCTTCGTCGGCGCGGGGTCGAAGTGTTGTATCAACTGGACGGGGATTCTTTCGCTCATGGTCGGTCGTTCCTCAGCCTGTAACTGGCCGGCGCACTATGACCACCGAACTGTTTACATAACAGACTCAGGTATCTCGATAAAAACCGGATCAGATCCCCTCAGGCCCCGGCCCTGCGACACTTTGATGCAGTCGGGGTCAGACGAATAAATCTTTATGGCGAGGATCTCAGTGGGAGCAAAGCTTGCTCGCGATACAGGCTCCTCGGTGCCACGGACACCCAGTTTTTTCGTCGCGGGCAAGCCTTGCTCCCACAGATCACTCAGATAACCGAATCGCTATTGGTAGCCCTGAGGTGCTTACGTTCATCGGCCGCCCCGGCCCCGGTCAGGGCATCGGCTTCGGCCTCGGTGATGTAGACCCGACCACCGTTGAGTTCAACCGCCGACATGGCTTTGTCCGGGACAGTGATAACGGTCAGCTCGCTGGCGGGCCGTTGTTCCTTGAACTCTTCGGTGTCGAAAGAGCAGATTTGGTTGCTATCGATACTTACACTCATGGCCAAGCTTCCTTCTGGATGTCCTGAACGTTAGGCGCTGGCCCGTGGCCGGGGTTCGTTACGTCTGATCAGCGGTCGAGCGCACCTCTGGCCAGGCTTGCGGTCCATCGTTTATCGACTGGAAAGAGGACCGTCCATGGACGCTTGGTGGCATGAAGTCTGGATCACCCTGCAATCGGAATTCGCCGATATCACCGATGCACAGCAGATGACGCGAGTCACCGTGCGCCTGCTGATGGCTGCGTTGTTGGGCGGCATCCTGGGTTTCGAGCGCGAACACAAGGGCAAGGCCGCCGGGGTGCGGACCCATATGCTGGTGGCCTTGGGGGCGGCGCTGTTTGTGCTGGTGCCGCAGATGTCCGGTTCCGAGGCTGATGCCATGAGCCGTGTGGTGCAAGGGGTCATCGCCGGCATCGGCTTTCTTGGCGCGGGCACTATCCTCAAGGGCAACGATGGTGATGAAAGCCACGTAAAAGGCCTGACCACTGCCGCCGGCCTTTGGATGACCGCCGCCATCGGCGTCGCCGCCGGGCTGGGGCGGGAATCGACGGCAGTGCTCAGTACGGTGTTGGCGCTGGCGATCTTCAGCGTGATGCCGCTGATTGTCCGGGCGCTGGAGAAGGAGGAAAAACCGTGACCGCGATCAGCCAGAACACATAACCCAGTGTGGGTTTTTTGTTATCCACTAGGCTGTTGGTTCAAACCCGCTCCGGCGGCGCCTCGCTCGGTGGGTCGCCCAACGGCGGCTGGGGATCGAGCGGCGGGTCTTGTTCCGGAATCGGTTCCGGCTCAGGGCCGGGTGGCGGCAGGGTGGGGTCGTCAATGTTGGGGTCGGGGGTTTCAGCCGGGATGGGAATATTCATCAGGACGGGTCTCCGTGACGCACATGGCTTGAGTCGTGCTTAACCTTGTTGACCACCTTGCGCCTGGTTTGATCCCGCTGTCATCAGGGCAAATCACTCTGAACTTTTAACCGTGGGTTCGGTTCGGAGTTTAAGTGAGTTTTTTCAGGGATCCATTTTTTCAAGGACTACTGGGCCTTTACCGCCACAACGTCCATGGGGCGTAAAAGGAGCGATGCTCGATGACTGCTGAACACCCGACTGACCTGTCGTACAACCCGCACTTGCCACTGTCCCAGGCCCTGTTACTGCCACGTATTGCCATTGAAAGCACCATGCCGGTCATCGAGGGTGGGCAATTCGCCGCCAAGGCCGTGGCCGGGCAGGACGTAACGGTGACCAGTAAAGTGTTCGCCGATGGCCATGACAAACTGGCCGTGCATATTCTTTGGCGCGCGCTGAAGGACGAGTCCTGGAACAGCGCGGCCATGACCGAGCTGGGCAATAACGGCTGGCAAGGCCAGTTCAATGTGCCTGAGCAGGGCTTTTATGTGTTTCGCATCGAGGCCTGGATCGATCAGTTCGCTAGTTTCCGCTATGAGCTGGAAAAAAAATTCGCTGCCGGGGTGCCCATCAGCCTGGAATTGCAGGAAGGACGCAATCAGGTGCAGATGGCGGCCGAGCGTAGTGAAGGTGAGCTGAGGGAGCAGTTGACCGCGTTGCACCATGAGCTCTCCGGCTTGTTACCCGCCGAGCAGGTAGCATTGTTCCTGGCGCCGCGCAGTGCCGCTCTCATGTCCCAGGCCGATCATCGGCCCTACTTGAGTCTCAGCCCGCAATACCCTCTGGACGTCGAGCGCAAGCTGGCCGAGTTCGCCAGTTGGTACGAACTGTTTCCCCGCTCGATCACCGATGATCCCCAGCGGCATGGCACCTTCAATGACGTGCATTCGCGTCTGGCCGTGATCCAGGACATGGGTTTTGATGTGCTGTACTTCCCGCCGATCCATCCCATCGGTCGCAGCTTTCGCAAGGGGCCGAACAACTCCCTCACCGCCGGTCCTGACGATCCGGGCAGCCCTTATGCCATCGGGAGCGAGGAGGGCGGTCATGAGGCGATTCACCCGCAGTTGGGCTCGCGCGAGGATTTCCGGCGTCTGGTGGCGGCAGCGGCCGACCACGGCCTGGAAATTGCCCTCGACTTTGCCATCCAGTGTTCCCAGGACCACCCGTGGCTCAAGCAGCATCCGGGCTGGTTCAGCTGGCGGCCGGACGGCACGATCAAATACGCGGAAAACCCGCCGAAGAAATACCAGGACATCGTCAACGTCGATTTTTACGCCGCGGATGCGATTCCCAGTCTGTGGCTGGAACTGCGGGATGTGGTGGTGGGGTGGGTCAATGAAGGCGTGAAGATCTTCCGTGTCGACAATCCCCACACCAAGCCGTTGCCGTTCTGGCAGTGGTTGATTGCCGATGTGCGGGCCCAGCACCCTGAAGTGATGTTCCTCGCCGAAGCCTTCACCACGCCGGCCATGATGGCGCGCCTGGGCAAGGTCGGTTATTCCCAGAGCTACACCTATTTCACCTGGCGCAATACCAAGACCGAACTGGCGACGTATTTCACCGAGCTCAACCAGTCCCCGTTACGCGAGTGCTACCGGCCGAACTTTTTCGTCAACACGCCGGACATCAACCCGGCGTTTCTCCATGAGTCGGGGCGCGCCGGGTTTCTGATCCGCGCGGCCCTGGCGACCATGGGCTCGGGCCTGTGGGGCATGTATTCGGGGTTTGAGTTGTGCGAATCGGCGCCAGTGCCGGGCAAGGAGGAGTACCTCGACTCGGAAAAGTATGAGATCCGCCCCCGGGACTTCACCGCGCCGGGCAACATCATTGCCGAAATCGCCCAGCTCAACCGCATCCGCCGGCAGAACCCGGCGCTGCATACGCACCTGGGCCTGACGATCTACAACGCCTGGAACGACAACATCCTGTATTTCGGCAAACGCACCGCCGACGGCAGCAATTTCATCCTGGTGGCCGTGAGTCTCGACCCGCACAACCCGCAGGAGGCCAACTTCGAATTGCCGCTGTGGGAGATGGGGCTGCCGGACGATGCCCAGACCCAGGGCGAGGATTTGATGAGCGGGCATCGTTGGACGTGGTACGGCAAGTACCAGTTCATGCGCATCGACCCGGCGTACCAACCGTTCGGGATATGGCGGATCAGCGCCTCTTGAGGCGTGCCTCCTGTAGGAGCTGGCGAAGCCTGCGATCTTTGCTCTGGCGCTTGAGTTTCAAGCGAAAAGACAAGATCAAAAGATCGCAGGCTTCGCCAGCTCCTACAGGGAACGCAGCCGAGCGGGGATAAAGCCCCTCTCCACAAAAAGACCTCACAAGCCTGTTTCAGCGGCTTTACAGAATTTCTCAGGAGTTGCAAATGGCGAAGAAACCCCGGTCTGCCACCTTTATCAAAGACCCGCTGTGGTACAAGGACGCGGTGATTTATCAGGTCCACGTCAAATCCTATTTCGATTCCAATAACGACGGGATCGGTGATTTTCCTGGTCTGATCGAAAAGCTCGACTACATCGCCGATCTGGGTGTCAACACCATCTGGCTGCTGCCGTTCTATCCTTCGCCCAGGCGCGATGATGGTTACGACATCGCCGAGTACCGAGGCGTCAGCCCCGACTACGGCACCATGGCCGATGCGCGGCGTTTCATCGCTGAAGCCCACAAGCGTAATCTGCGGGTGATTACCGAGCTGGTCATCAACCACACTTCCGACCAGCATCCATGGTTCCAGCGCGCGCGCAAAGCCAAGCCGGGTTCGAAGGCGCGGGATTTCTACGTCTGGTCCGACGACGACCACAAATACGATGGCACGCGGATCATTTTCCTCGACACCGAAAAATCCAACTGGACCTGGGATCCGGTAGCCGGCCAATACTTCTGGCACCGTTTTTACTCCCACCAGCCGGACCTCAACTTCGACAACCCCCAAGTGATCAAAGCCGTCCTGTCGGTGATGCGCTACTGGCTGGACATGGGCATCGACGGCCTGCGCCTGGATGCGATCCCGTACCTGATCGAGCGCGACGGCACCAACAACGAGAACCTGCCCGAGACCCACGACGTCCTCAAGCAGATCCGTGCCGAGATCGATGCCAACTACCCTGACCGTATGCTGTTGGCCGAGGCCAACCAGTGGCCGGAAGACACCCAGTTGTACTTCGGCGATGTCGACGCCCAGGGTTTGAACGGTGACGAATGCCACATGGCGTTCCACTTCCCGCTGATGCCGCGCATGTACATGGCGCTGGCCCAGGAAGACCGCTTCCCCATCACCGACATCCTGCGCCAGACCCCGGAAATTCCGGCCAATTGCCAATGGGCGATTTTCCTGCGCAACCACGATGAGTTGACCTTGGAGATGGTCACCGACAAGGAGCGCGATTACCTGTGGAATTACTACGCGGCCGACCGTCGAGCGCGGATCAACCTGGGGATCCGTCGACGTCTGGCGCCGCTGATGGAGCGCGACCGCCGTCGTGTCGAGTTGCTCAATAGCCTGCTGCTGTCGATGCCCGGCACGCCGACCTTGTACTACGGCGATGAAATCGGCATGGGCGACAACATCTACCTGGGCGACCGCGACGGCGTGCGCACGCCGATGCAGTGGTCCATCGACCGCAACGGTGGTTTCTCCCGCGCCGACCCGGCCAGCCTGGTGCTGCCGCCGATCATGGACCCGCAATACGGCTATCAGTCGGTCAACGTCGAGACCCAGGCCGGCGATCCTCATTCATTGCTTAACTGGACCCGGCGGATGCTGGCGGTGCGCAAGCAGTCCAAGGCCTTTGGCCGTGGCACGCTGAAGATGCTGTCACCGAGCAACCGACGGATCCTGGCTTATACCCGCGAATACACCGGCCCCGATGGCAAGCACGAAATCATCCTGTGCGTGGCCAACGTGTCTCGTAGCGCCCAGGCCGCCGAACTGGACCTGTCGGGCTATGCCGGCATGGTTCCGGTGGAGATGCTGGGGGGCAACGCCTTCCCGCCCATCGGCCAGCTGAATTTCCTGCTGACCCTGCCGCCATATGGTTTCTACTGGTTTGCCCTGGCCACAGAAAACCAGATGCCGAGCTGGCATGTGGAGCCGGCCCAGAGCTTGCCGGACTTCACCACTCTGGTCCTGAAGAAACGCCTGGAAGAGTTGCTCGAAGCACCGTCGCGCACCACGCTGGAGCAGACTATCCTGCCGAGCTGGCTGCAAAACCGTCGCTGGTTTGCCGGCAAAGACAGCGCGATCGAGAAGGTCAATATTGTCTATGGCGTACGTTTTGGCGATCCGCAGCATCCGGTGCTGCTGAGCGAAGTCGACGTCACCAGCGCTGGCCAGACACTGCGTTATCAACTGCCCTTCGGTCTGCTGGCCGAGGACCAGGTGGGCGCGGCGTTGCCGCAGCAACTGGCGCTGTCTCGGGTCCGCCGGGTGCGTCAGGTCGGTTTGATCACCGATGCGTTCAGCCTGGAAAGTTTTGTGCGGGCGGTCCTGCAAGGCATGCAGGCCGGTACAGTGCTGCCTTGCAGCGAGGGCGAGTTGCGCTTTGAGCCCACCGCAGGCCTGGCCCCATTGAACCTGGGAGATGAGCCGGAGGTGCGTTACCTGTCCGCCGAGCAGTCCAACAGTTCAGTGGTGGTGGGCGGCAGTGTTGTACTCAAATTGATCCGCAAAGTGGCGTCGGGCGTACACCCGGAGCTGGAAATGAGCGCCTACCTGACCGCCGCAGGTTTCAGCAATATTTCGCCGCTGCTCGGTTCGGTGATCCGCCGTGACAGCGAGGGCGAAGATGCGCTGTTGATGATCGCCCAAGGCTACCTGAGCAATCAGGGCGACGCCTGGGAATGGACCCAGAACAACCTCGAGCGCGCCCTGCGTGATGAGTTGGCCGATGCCGTGTCCGAGCAGGAACAGCACTACAACGCCTTGGGCGAACTCAAGGACTTCGCTGGCATGCTCGGCCAGCGCCTGGGGGAAATGCACGAGGTACTGGCCCAGGCCACCGATGATCCGGACTTCGCGCCCCAGGCCACCAATGCCAAGGAAGCCCAGGCCATCGGCAAGGATGTGGCCGCACAGGTAGAAAACGCCTTACGCCTGCTCAAGCAGAACCAGGGCCAATTGAACCCGGCGGACCAAGCCTTGGTCGCGCGCTTGCTGGAACACAAGAAGACCGTTCTGGCGCACATCCAGGAACTGGCCGGCAAGGCTGTTGGTGGCTTGCGCATCCGCGTTCACGGCGACTTGCACCTGGGGCAGGTACTGGTGATCAAGGGCGACGCCTACCTGATCGACTTCGAGGGCGAGCCGGCACGACCACTGCATGAGCGCCGCGGCAAACACAGCCCGTACAAGGACGTCAGCGGCGTGCTGCGCTCCTTCGATTACGCAGCCGCCATGGCGATCCACCTGAACACCGTCGACAGCACCGCCGACGCCGATGCGGCGCGGCAACGGGTGGCTGATCGTTATTTGAAAGAGGCCCGTCAGGCATTTGTTGAGGCATATCGGCTGGCGGCAGCTAGTCTTGCCCATGAGTGGAAGGATGCTGAAGGCGAAGACGCCGCACTGGCGTTGTTCGGCCTGGAGAAGGCGGCCTATGAAGTGGCCTATGAAGCCGAGAATCGCCCCGCCTGGCTGCCCGTGCCATTGCACGGTCTGTACGGGTTATTGAGCGGGCTGAAACCCTTTTCCGACTTAGCCGGACCGATTTAGTGGAGAGAATCATGAGTGTCTCGAACAAAGAACCACAGGGGCAGGCCAAAGAGTCGTTGCTGCCGTCCCCCCATGACATCGACGCGCTGGTGCGCGCAGAACATCAGGACCCGTTTTCCATCCTCGGTCCCCACGGCGATGGTGCCGGCGGGCAGTTCATCCGGGCGTACCTGCCCGGCGCCTTGAGCGTGCAAGTGCTGGCCCGCGATGGCGGCGAAGTACTGGGCGATTTGCAGCTCAGCGAAACCCCGGGTCTGTTCGTCGGCCATTTCGACCGCGCCCAGCCCTACCTGTTGCGCACCCGCTGGGCCGGCGGTGAGCAGGTGGCCGAAGACCCCTACAGCTTCGGGCCACTGCTGGGGGAAATGGACCTTTATCTGTTTGCCGAAGGCAATCATCGCGACCTCAGTTCCTGTCTGGGCGCGCAGTTGACCACGGTCGATGGTGTCGACGGCGTGCGCTTTGCCGTATGGGCACCGAATGCGCGGCGCGTCTCGGTGGTGGGTGATTTCAACGTCTGGGACGGGCGTCGGCATCCCATGCGCATCCGTTATCCATCCGGGGTGTGGGAGTTGTTCATCCCGCGGCTTGGCGCAGGCGAGGGTTACAAATATGAAATCCTCGGCGCCCATGGGATTCTGCCGCTCAAGGCTGACCCGGTGGCGCTGGCCACCCAAATGCCGCCGGATACCGCTTCCAAGGTCGCCTCGCCGCTGAAAATCGAGTGGCAGGATGAGCAGTGGATGCAGGATCGCCTCGAGCGGCAGTTGCCGGGCGCGCCGTTGTCGATCTATGAATTGCACGCCGGTTCCTGGCAGTGCGAAATCGACGAGGCGGGAGAGGTCGCCCGGCAATACACCTGGCATGAAATGGCCGAACGGCTGATTCCTTACGTCAAGGACCTGGGGTTCACCCACATTGAGCTGATGCCGATCATGGAGCATCCGTTCGGGGGCTCCTGGGGTTACCAGCCGCTGTCACAATTTGCCCCGACGGCGCGTTTCGGCTCGCCGGACGATTTCGCTGCCTTCGTCAACGCCTGTCACCAGGCCGACATCGGCGTGATTCTCGATTGGGTGCCGGCGCATTTTCCTACCGATACCCACGGGCTGGCCCAGTTCGACGGCACTGCGCTGTACGAATACGGCAACCCGCTCGAAGGCTTCCACCAGGATTGGGACACGCTGATCTACAACCTGGGGCGCACTGAGGTCCATGGTTTCATGCTCGCTTCGGCGCTGCATTGGTTAAAGCATTTTCACATCGACGGTTTGCGTGTGGATGCCGTCGCCTCGATGTTGTATCGCGACTATTCACGCAAGGCCGGCGAGTGGGTGCCCAATCGCCACGGTGGGCGGGAGAACCTGGAAGCCATCGATTTTCTGCGGCACCTCAATGACGTGGTGGCGCTGGAAACCCCCGGTGCATTGGTGATCGCCGAAGAATCCACCGCCTGGCCGGGCGTCAGCCAGAGCACGCAACAGGGCGGCCTGGGTTTTGCCTATAAGTGGAACATGGGCTGGATGCACGATTCGCTGCATTACATCCAGCAGGACCCGGTGTACCGCGCCCACCATCACAACGAACTGAGTTTCGGCCTGATGTATGCGTGGTCCGAGCGCTTTGTCCTGCCGATTTCCCATGACGAAGTGGTGCATGGCAAACGCTCGTTGATCGACAAGATGCCCGGCGATCGCTGGCAGAAATTCGCCAACTTGCGGGCTTATCTGAGCTTCATGTGGGGCCATCCCGGCAAGAAGCTGCTGTTCATGGGTTGCGAGTTCGGCCAATGGCGCGAGTGGAACCACGACCAGCAACTGGACTGGTACCTGTTGCAATACCCGGAGCACCGTGGGGTGCAGAAGCTGGTGAGCGACCTGAACCGTCTCTATCGCGAAGAGCCGGCGCTGCACGATCAGGACGATGCGCCTCAGGGTTTCCAGTGGCTGATTGGTGACGATGCGGTCAACAGCGTCTACGCCTGGTTGCGTTGGAGCAAGGAAGGCCGGCCGGTGCTGGTGGTTGCCAACTTCACCCCTGTGCCGCGCGCGGCCTACCGCATCGGCGTACCGTTTGCCGGGCGCTGGGTGGAATTGCTCAACAGTGATGCCGACACCTATGCCGGTTCCAACTACGGCAACAGCGGCGGTGCCTTCACCGAAGAAGTGGCCAGCCATGGCCAGGCGCTGTCGCTGGAGCTCAACTTGCCGCCATTGGCGGTGTTGATTCTGCGGCCGGAGGGTTAGTCGCAGTTATCCTGTGGGAGCGAGCCTGCTCGCGATGCGGTCTGCCTGAGAAGGAGATGTCGGATGTGCCGCCGTCATCGCGAGCAGGCTCGCTCCCACATGGGTATGTGCTCAGCCAGAGGGTTCGACTCAGCGCACCAGGCACGGCTGCTTGTTGTTGAACGTCCAGCCCGGAATCAGGTACTGCATTGCCACCGCATCATCCCGCGCGCCAAGTCCCATGCCTTTGTACAGTTCATGAGCCTTGGCCAATTGGTCGGTGTCCAGCTCGATCCCCAGTCCCGGTTTTTTCGGCACCTGTACGCAGCCACCCTGGATCTGCAGCGGCGCCTTGGTCAGCCGCTGGCCATCCTGCCAGATCCAGTGCGTGTCGATCGCCGTGATGTCACCCGGTGCGGCCGCAGCTACGTGGGTGAACATCGCCAGGGAAATGTCGAAGTGGTTGTTGGAGTGCGAGCCCCAGGTCAGGCCCCATTCGTTGCACATCTGCGCCACTCGAACCGAACCTTGCATGGTCCAGAAGTGTGGGTCGGCCAGGGGAATGTCCACCGACTGCAAGGTGATGGCATGGCCCATTTCGCGCCAATCGGTGGCGATCATGTTAGTGGCGGTTTTAAGACCGGTGGCGCGACGGAACTCGGCCATGACCTCACGACCCGAATAACCATTCTCCGCGCCGCAGGGGTCTTCGGCGTAAGCCAGGACCTTGTGCTGGTCGCGGCACAGGCGGATGGCCTCCTTGAGTGACCAGGCGCCGTTCGGATCCAGGGTGATACGTGCCTGAGGGAAACGTTCGGCCAGGGCGGTGACGGCTTCGATTTCTTCGTCGCCCTTGAGCACGCCGCCCTTGAGCTTGAAGTCCTGGAAGCCGTAACGCGAATGAGCGGCTTCGGCCAAGCGCACCACGGCGTCGGCGTCCAGGGCTTTTTCGTGGCGTACGCGGAACCAGTCGTTGTCGGCGTCCGGCTCGCTGCGGTAGGGCAGGTCAGTCTGCTGGCGATCACCGACATAAAACAGATAACCCAGCATCTTCACTTCATCACGCTGCTGGCCTTCGCCGAGGAGGGCGGCGACCGGTACATCCAGATGCTGGCCCAACAGGTCCAGCAACGCCGCTTCCAGGCCGGTGACCGCGTGGATGGTGATGCGCAGGTCGAACGTCTGCAAGCCACGACCACCGGCATCCCGGTCGGCGAAGGCCTGGCGTACGGTGTTGAGAATTTTCTGATAGGTGCCGATGGGGCTGCCGACTACCAGCGAGCGGGCATCTTCGAGGGTCTGGCGAATGCGCTCGCCGCCGGGCACTTCGCCCACGCCGGTGTGGCCGGCGTTGTCTTTGAGAATGACGATGTTGCGGGTAAAGAATGGGCCATGGGCGCCACTGAGATTCAGCAGCATGCCGTCATGACCGGCCACCGGCACGACCTGCATGCTGGTGATGATGGGGGCTTTGGTGGCTTCTTGGGTCTGCATGTTTTTCCCACTCGTTGTTTTTATGCGGGGCATCGCAGGAGGGCGATGTTGATAGACATCATACAACTTGATTTTTTTATCTTACAAGGGAGGCTGGTCGGTTTTTTTGAATGGTTTGCCTTGAAAACTCGGAAACGCCTTTATTTGCTGGATTTTTTGGCAAGGAAAAGAACATGCGGGAGATCAGTTTAGCGCTGGCGGAACCGTTCGATCACTGAGATGATTGCACTTATCATACAAGCTAAGGGGCGTGGAGTTTTTACCTCACGACCCGCCTGCTCCGTTTCGAGGACCCATGGCCCATGCAGCCAGACATCGAGGCAACGCCGCGCAAACGCACCCACAACCTGGCCCATGACTTGGTGGCTCAGCTGAGCCAGAGCATTTTGCTGGGGCAGTTGAAACCTGGGGAAAAACTGCCGTCCGAAGGTGCCATTGTGCAGGCCCATGGGGTCAGCCGCACGGTAGTGCGCGAGGCGATCTCCAAACTGCAGGCCTCGGGGCTGGTGGAAACTCGCCATGGCATCGGTACCTTTGTGCTGGAGCAGACCGGTGAGCCGGGCCTGCGGCTCAATGTCGACACCGCCGCCGGTGTGCGGGGGATTCTGGAACTGCGCCTGGGCCTGGAAACCCAGGCAGCGGCCCTGGCAGCCGTGCGCCGCAACGAACGCCAACTGCAGCAGATGCGCCAGGCCCTGGATGATTACCAGCGGTTGCTCAGCAATAACGACAGTTGCGTCGACGCCGACCGGCGCTTTCATTTGCTCATTGCGCAAGCCACGGACAACACCTGTTTTGTTGAAATCATGCAGCATCTGGGCAGTGAGATGATTCCGCGAACCCGAGTGAACGTGGTCGAGCGCGGTCAAGCAGACTTGGGCAAGCTGGCTCAATTGGCCAACCTTGAGCATGAGGCGATCTTCAATGCCATCAAACGCCAGGACCCGGACGCCGCCCGCGCCGCCATGTGGCTGCACCTGACCAACAGCCGCGACCGCTTTGGCGCGGGGACCTGAAGGCTCATCGTCGCCTGACCCACCGCCTTCGCGAGCAAGCCCGCTCCCACAATGGATCGATGGTGTTCTTCGATTTGTGCTCAAAACCCAATGCCCCCGTGGGAGCGGGCTTGCTCGCGAAGGGGCCGGCACATTCAGCATCGATGCAAGCTGACCCACCGCCATCGCGAGCAAGCCCGCTCCCACAATGGATCGATGGTGTTCTTCGATTTGTGCTCAAAACCCAATGCCCCGGTGGGAGCGGGCTTGCTCGCGAAGGGGCCGGCACATTCAGCATCGATGCAAGCTGACCCACCGCCATCGCGAGCAGGCTCGCTCCCACAGTGGATCTGTGGTGGACGCCAATCTTGCAACCGCCCGAGATCCCTGTGGGAGCGAGCCTGCTCGCGATGAGGCCGGTACGTTGTGCTTAGAATCAGCAGGCAAAAAAAACCGGCGCAACCCAGGTTGCGCCGGTGGTGTTGCCAGTGGATGGGCGGATGTTCGTGGGTCCGCGCATTCACTGTCGGGCTCTTTGCCGCTTACGCTCGTTCCAGCGCCAAGGCCACGCCTTGGCCGCCGCCGATGCACAGCGTGGCGAGGCCTTTTTTGGCGTCGCGCTTGATCATTTCATGGAGCAACGACACCAGCACCCGGCAACCCGAAGCACCGATCGGGTGGCCCAGGGCGATGGCGCCGCCATTGACGTTGACCTTCTCCATGTCCCATTTCAGCTCTCTGGCCACGGCCAGTGACTGGGCGGCGAAGGCTTCGTTGGCTTCGATCAGGTCCAGTTGGTCCAAAGACCAGCCGGCCTTGTCCAGGCAGCGGCGGGTGGCCGACACCGGGCCGATGCCCATGATGGCCGGGTCAACGCCGGCATTGGCATAGGCGCTGATTTTCGCCAGGACCGGCAAGCCCAGTGCCTTGGCTTTTTCGGCGCTCATCATCAGCACGGCGGCGGCGCCATCGTTCAGCGACGAGGCATTGCCGGCGGTCACGCTGCCGTCCTTCTTGAACGCAGGCTTGAGCTTGCCCAGGGATTCGGCGGTGGTGCCGGCCCGGGGTTGTTCGTCGGTGGCGAAGGCCACAGGATCGCCTTTGCGCTGGGGAATCAGGATCGGCGTGATCTCATCGGCAAACCGGCCACCCTCAATCGCCGCCACGGCCTTCTGCTGCGAAGCGGCGGCAAAGGCGTCCTGCTCTTCGCGGCTGATGTCGTATTTGGCCACCAGGTTCTCGGCGGTGATGCCCATGTGGTAATCGTTGAACGCGTCCCAAAGACCATCGGTAATCATGCTATCGATCATCTGCGCATGGCCCATGCGCAGGCCAGTGCGGGCAGCCGGCAGCACGTACGGTGCCAGGCTCATGTTTTCCATGCCGCCGGCAATGATTACCTCGGCATCGCCACAGCGGATCGCCTGGGCACCCAGGTGCAAGGCCTTGAGCCCCGAGCCGCAGACCTTGTTCAGGGTCAGTGCCGGCACCGCATGGGGCAGGCCAGCGAGGATCGACGCCTGGCGGGCCGGGTTTTGCCCGCTGCCAGCGGTCAACACCTGGCCAAGGATCACCTCGTCAACCTGCTCACCCGAAAGACCCGTCTGTTCCAGCAACCGACGAATCACCGCGGCACCGAGTTGCGGTGCGGGAATGGAGGCCAGCGAACCCTGGAAACTGCCAATGGCGGTACGGGTGGCGGCGACAATCACGACTTCTTGCATCGAATCTCTCCTCACTGGGCAGCGAACTGCATTTCAGGCACGTGGTCCGGCACGATCAGTTTGCCGGCCGTCTTGGCAACGATTTCCTCGACGCTGACGCCAGGGGCACGTTCTTTGAGAATGAAGGCGCCGTCCTGGATCTCCAGGTAGGCCAGGTCTGTCAGCACGCGCTTGATGCAGCCGGCACCGGTCAGCGGCAGGCTGCACCGGGGCAGCAGTTTCGACTCACCGTCCTTGGACGCGTGAGTCATGGTGACGATGATGTTCTCGGCACCGGCCACCAGGTCCATCGCGCCGCCCATGCCCTTGACCAGCTTGCCAGGGATCATCCACGAGGCAATATTACCTTCCACGTCTACCTCAAAGGCGCCCAGCACGGTCAGGTCGATGTGCCCGCCACGGATCATGGCAAAGGATTCGGCCGAAGAAAAGATCGAGGCTCCGATGCGCGCGGTGACGGTCTGCTTGCCGGCGTTGATCATGTCGGCATCGACCTCGGCTTCGGTAGGGAACGCGCCCATGCCGAGCAGGCCGTTTTCCGACTGCAGCATGACTTCCATGCCTTCGGGGATGTAGTTGGCGACCAGGGTCGGAATGCCGATGCCCAGGTTCACGTAGTAGCCGTCCTGCATTTCGCGGGCGACGCGTTGAGCCATTTGTTCGCGGGAAAGTGCCATGTTGTTATTCCTTCATTCGGGCTGGGGGCGGGGTCACTTGCGCACGGTGCGCTGTTCGATACGCTTTTCGAACGTGCCGCAAATGATCCGGTCGACGTAGATGCCTGGGGTATGGATCTGCGTCGGGTCCAGCTCGCCGGGTTCAACGATTTCTTCGACTTCCACCACGGTGATCTTGCCGGCCGTGGCCGCCAACGGGTTGAAGTTCTGGGCGGTGTGACGATAGACCACATTGCCGAAATGGTCGGCTTTCCAGCCTTTGACGATGGCGAAGTCGCCCGTGATGGATTCTTCCATCAGGTACTGACGGCCATGGAATTCACGCACTTCCTTGCCGTCGGCCACGGGCGTGCCGACCCCGGTGGCGGTGAAGAACGCCGGAATGCCCGCGCCGCCGGCGCGCATTTTTTCGGCGAGGGTGCCTTGGGGAGTCAGCACGACTTCGATTTCGCCGCTTAGCAATTGCTTTTCGAAAAGAGCGTTTTCACCGACGTAAGATGCGACCACCTTGCGGATCTGCCGATCTTCCAGCAATACGCCCAGGCCGAAGCCGTCGACGCCGCAATTATTGGAAACCACGGTGAGGTCGCGGATACCCTTGCGCTTGATCTCGCCGATCAGGTTTTCCGGGATGCCGCAGAGGCCGAAGCCGCCGGCGATCACCGTCATGCCGTCTTGCAAGCCTTCCAGCGCTTCTTCGTAGCTACTCACACGTTTGTCGAAACCTGCCATAGACACCTCTTTTATTCTTGATGGGGTCGCAATGAAATGCAGTGTTGCGCCAAGTCATATATTTGTTAAGTTGATTTTTAGATTTGATTGATTGATAAAACTCAATAATTGCCTCCCTCTGTAGGCGCTTTGTAGGAGCTGTCGAGTGCAAACGAGGCTGCGATCTTCCCAAAAACACTTGAATCCCAGGCAAAAGATCAAAAGATCGCAGCCTTCGGCAGCCCCTACGCAACCGGACACAGGACGCCCATGACCCTCAAGCAAATCCGCGCTTTTCTCGCCGTGGCCCAAAGCCTGAGCTTCGCTGTGGCCTGCGAGCGACTGCACCTGTCCCAGTCGGCCCTGAGCCTGACCATCAAGGCTCTGGAAGAAGGCTTGGGCGGGCGTCTGTTCAGTCGCAATACCCGTAACGTTGCGCTGACGCCCGAAGGCGAATCGCTGCTGCCCCTGGCCCGGCGCCTGATTGCCGACTGGGACAATGCCGAGGATGAAATGCGCCAACGCTTCACCTTGCAGCGGGGGCGCGTCACATTGGCGGCGATGCCGTCCTTTGCCGGTAACCTGCTGCCGCCGATCCTCAAGACCTTTCGCGCCCGTTATCCGAATGTCAACGTCACGGTCAACGATGTGATCAATGAACAGGTGCTGGAAATGGTTCGGGATCGACACGTCGAACTGGGGGTCGCGTTCGAGCCGATGCAGAGTTCGTCGCTGGCTTTTACCCCCTTGTATCTGGACCGCTTCGTCGCGGTGGTGCCGCTGGACTCGCCACTGGCGCAGCGCAGTGAGATCCAGTGGCAGACGCTGCTGGAACAGCCGTTTATCACGCTGCAAAGGCCCTCCACCGTGCGGGTGATGCTGGAGGAGCATTTGCAAAGCCGCGGCATGAAACTGCCGGTGGAATTCGAGAGCCATCAGTTGGCAACGGTTGGACGGATGGTCGCCAGCGGGTTGGGGGTCAGTGCGGTCCCGGCGCTGTGTATTGGACAGATGCATGAGCTGGGCGCCCGCTGCATCACTTTGAGCGATCCAGTGATAGAACGGGCCATCGGTGTGCTGACCAAGCCGGGGCATGAACTGTCGGCGGCGGCGCAGGCGTTGTTCGATACGCTCAGGGATCAGGATATCGGTGCGCAGTTGACGCCGAAGTAACCACAATCTCCTGTGGGAGCGGGCTTGCTCGCGAAGGCGGTAGATCAGTCGGTATCTGCGTAGCTGACACACTGCTTTCGCGAGCAAGCCCGCTCCCACCGGGGTATTGCATGGTGTCAGATCAATAGTGGCAACAGTTGCTCACAAGGCTCTTCAAGCTTCAGATCCAGCAACTCATCGGCCCGTGTCTTGCCCCGGTTGATCGCCAGCAGCGGCTTGCCCTGTTCCTTGATCGCCCGGCACAGGCGAAATGCCGACCAGGCCATCAGTGAGGAGCCCACCACCAGCAGGCCGTCGGCTTCCTGAACGGCTTCAGTGGCGCGGGTCGCGGTGGCGGCGGCGACGTTTTCGCCGAAAAACACCACGTCGGGTTTCAAGCGCTCGCCGTCGCAATAAGGGCAGCGGGGCACCTGGAAGCGCGCCTCGAACGCGGCATCCAGCAGGGTATCGCCATCCGGCGCCTGAACCGCGTCGACACCGGCCAGGTAAGGATTCTGCGCTTGCATCAACAGCTGGATCTGCTGGCGCTCACTGCGCTGCTCGCAATCCAGGCACAACACCCGATGCAGGCTTCCGTGAAGTTCGATCACGTCGTGGCTGCCAGCCTGGTCATGCAGCGTGTCGACATTCTGGGTGATCAGGCCGCTGATGCGTTGCTGTGCCTGCAACAGCGTCAACGCCTCGTGGGCGGCGTTCGGCCGGGCCTGGCGAACCCGCGGCCAGCCCAGCATCGCCCGCGCCCAGTAGCGCCGCCGTGCTTCGGGTTTGGCGAGGAACTCCTGGTACATCATGGGTTGCCGACCCCGTCGCACACCTTCGCTGTCCCGGTAGTCGGGAATGCCCGACGGGGTGCTGATGCCAGCGCCGGTAAGCACCAGGAAACGGCGCCCGGCCATGTGCTCCAGCAATTGATCGATCGGTTGACGGTGAAAATCGTCGGGCATAGATGTCGCTCCGCTGGCCTGAAGTCGTTGAGGTTAGCACCGTGGTTCGTCGAGAGGGCTGTGGGAATGCCTTTCGTCGCACTGCGTTGTTGTTTCTTCAAACTTTCTCCGGTTGCGCGACATCCACCTCTATGTACGGCACTCAAAACTGTCGTGTTGCATGCCGTGTCGGCACCGAGAAGAGGAGGCGTATGAAACAGACCACCGGTGAAGTACGGGCCATCAATCGACAGAGGGCAATGGTCGGTGTGTATGTCGAGCAAGAAGACAACCACACAGTCCTTGAGCTCGGTTCAGCCAATGACATCGATATTGGCGACGTCATGGAGTGGGACAGTGGCAAGGCCTTGGGCACTCAGTCTTATCGCAACCTGACCAAAGGCTGGACCGCCGAGGTCTATGTGGCGAACCATGGCGTTGCGGCGGCGAACCTTGAGGTTCAATTGCTGGTGTGATCCTGACGACAGCGTTAAAACCGGAACCCAGGAGAACGAACATGAGCGAGTTAAAGTGCGGTTGCCCCGATTGCCAATGCGATGTGGACCCGCAACAGGTGTTCAATCACGATGGCGAGGCCTATTGCAGTCAAGCCTGCGCTGAGCAACATCCAAACGGTGAACCTTGTCCGGCAGCGGATTGCCATTGCGAACGCAGCGGCAAGAATGGCGGGCCAGACGTGGACGGCAATTAACTGGATGACGCGCTGGAGGATACCTTTGCGGCGAGCGATCCCATTTCATCCCGAATATAAATCGGGATTGCGGTCCGCTAATGATTGGCATGGCTCAAGTTGAGTACTTGAATTCATTATTGGGCGTCATTTCCTTGGAAGGCCATTACAACTCGACGCCACAGTCAGCGCGTTGGATTGCATGAGCCGTTCGTCGCCGTTTGCAAGATATGTTTAAAACCTTGTCGGCGCCAGGTTTTCCGAATACTACGAGCCAACAGGTTCGCAACATCAACTAACGAGGTGAATGAAATGGCTAACACAGGAAATAAGAATCCTGGCAATTTCGCTAACGATCGTGAAAAGGCATCGCAAGCCGGGAAGAAGGGCGGCCACGCGTCGGGGGGTAACTTCGCGAATAATCCGCAACGAGCATCCGAGGCCGGGCGCAAGGGAGGGCAGGCTTCGGGCGGAAATTTCGCCAATGACCCAGAACGAGCAGCCGCAGCAGGCCGAAAAGGTGGCCAGGCCTCGGGCGGCAATTTTGCCAAAGACCCTGAGCGGGCCTCCGAGGCCGGTCGAAAGGGCGGTCAAGCATCCGGCGACAACGTTACCAGCGACCGCTAGTCAGTTTTCGAAACAGGTCGAAAAGGCCCTGGAAACAGCCAGGATGATGGGCGCAACGCTGAACACCCAATGATGTTACGGGCCCTGTGTTAATCGCATGGGGTCTGCCGGATTTATATACAGCAGGATCGCGGCAATGCATATCTTCATGCGTAAGGGGACTGTAACTTGTTCAGTTGCCTGGCGTTTCTGCGAGTGCGAGTTACCGATTACCGTTCGTCTCGTTTATTAAACATAAAGATAAATTTTAACTGTTTAACTTCTTCAGATTCTCTGTGGGCCTGCCCCCGGCAGTGTTCCCCTGAATTGTGTCCTGAACGAGGAGTTTTATCATGTTCCTACATAACAAACGACTGCAGTACACCGTGCGTGTCGCCGAGCCTAACCCAGGGCTGGCTAACCTGTTGCTTGAACAGTTTGGCGGTGCCCAGGGCGAGTTGGCGGCGGCGTCGCGCTACTTCACCCAGGCCCTGTCCGAGGATGATCCCGGCCGCAAGGATCTGTTGATGGACATCGCCACCGAAGAGCTCAGTCATCTGGAGGTGATCGGCTCGATCATCGTGATGCTCAATAAAGGCGCCAAGGGCAGAATGGCCGAGGGTGTGGAAAAGGAAGGCCAGTTGTACCGGGACATCAACGGCGCCGGCAACGACTCTCACATCACCAGCCTGCTTTATGGAGCCGGTTCCCCGCTGACCAATTCGGCGGGTGTACCTTGGACAGCCGCTTACGTCGACACCATAGGCGAGCCGACAGCGGACATGCGGTCCAACATCGCCGCCGAGGCACGGGCGAAAATCATCTATGAGCGTCTGATGAATCTCACCGATGATCCTGGGGTAAAAGAAGCGCTGGGCTTTTTGATGACCCGTGAAATCGCGCACCAGATGTCCTTCGAAAAAGCCCTGCACTCGATCCAGCCAAATTTCCCTCAAGGTAAATTGCCAGGCATGCCAGAGTTCACCAACGTGTACTTCAACATGTCCCAAGGCGAGCCTACGGTGCGTGGCCCATGGAACCAGGGCGATGAGTGGGAATTCGTCGAGAACCCAACGCCGGCGGTGGATGGCGGTGATGGTCTGGCGAGTGTGCAACTGAGTAAAAAAGACGAGGCGCTGCTGATGGACATGAAGGCGCGGACAATGTCCAACCCGGAAAGCGACCCCATGACAGGTGCCGACTTGGGTTCAGGGATGCAAGGTGACAAACTGTAGGAAACCGGCGAGGGGGCCTGGCTCCTTCGCCTGAACATCGCGTTTGATCGTCCCCCTCGTTGCGGGAACGATCAGACATGACCTGGCGCAAAACCAGTAAGGATATTCGATGGACCAGCCCACCTCCCGGATCCGATCGCCCTGGCGTACCTGGCTGGATCCTGTGCAAAACAACCTGCTGCTGGGGGTGAGCTTCTGGCTGGGGCTGGTGGTGATCGCCGCGTTGTTGCTCTACAGCGGTTACAACGCATTGGTGGGGGCCGATCGGCACAACCTGGGCTACGCCGTTCTGGGCGGCACCGCCGGTTTCGCCGCCACGGCCCTGGGCGCGTTGATGGCGGTGGTGCTGCGTGATATCTCCTCGCGGACCCAGGACATCATGCTTGGTTTTGCCGCGGGCATGATGCTCGCCGCCAGTTCGTTTTCCCTGATCCTGCCGGGTATCGAAGCGGCACAAAGTATCGTGGGCAATCAACTGCTCGCCGCGTTTGTCGTGGTGCTCGGCCTGGGTCTGGGCGTGCTCCTGATGATCGGCCTTGACCGTTTCGTGCCCCACGAACATGAAGTGAGTGGCAGGCGCGGTCCACAATCGGAACGTATCAACCGTGTCTGGTTGTTCGTGCTCGCCATCACCTTGCACAATTTGCCCGAGGGCATGGCCATCGGCGTCAGTTTTGCTAACGGTGATCTGAGGGTCGGCATGCCCCTGACCACTGCCATTGCGATCCAGGACATCCCCGAAGGACTTGCCATCGCCATGGCGCTGCGGGTTACCGGGATCAGTGCGCTGCGGGCTGCGCTGATCGCGGTGGGCTCGGGGCTGATGGAGCCGCTGGGCGCGGTGATTGGGCTGGGCATGTCCTCGGGCGTGGCCGTGGCGTATCCCATCAGCCTGGGGTTGGCGGCGGGGGCCATGATCTTCGTGGTGTCCCACGAAGTGATTCCGGAAACCCACCGCAACGGCCACGAAACGCCAGCCACGCTGGGGTTGATGATGGGGTTTGCGGTGATGATGTTCCTCGACACGGCACTGGGTTAGCACCCCCCGAACACTGCACCCACGAAGGTGTTTAGCGCGGGAGACAGCATATGCAACACCGGGTCACGTTTACCGGGCATCTGATCTTCATCGGCTTTGGCTCCATTACCCGGGCCACGCTGCCGTTGTTGTTGCGCCAGGATCATCTCCCGGTCAATCAGATCACGGTCATCGCGCCCGTGATCGAGAAAAATATCTGGTTCAAGGAGCGGGGCATTTGTTTTGTCCGCAAAGCGCTGACTGAACACACCTTCACTCAAACCCTGGACCGCCTCATCAACCCCGGCGACTTCATCGTCAACCTGTCGGTGGAAGTCAGTTCGCTGGCCCTGATGACCTATGCCTTCGGCAAGGGCGCGCTGTACCTGGATACCTGCATTGAGCCTTGGGCCGGTGGCTACGATGACCCTTCATTGGATTTATCGCATCGCACCAATTACGCGTTGCGCTACCAGATGCTGGGCCTGCGCAAAAAATTGGGCAATGGCCCGACCGCCGTCGTGGCCCATGGTGCCAACCCCGGCTTGATCAGTCATCTGCTCAAGGCTGGCCTGGTGGAACTGGCGGTGCAATTGAACCATCGCTTGCCGCAGAACCGCGAAGGCGTGGATTGGGCCAGGCTGTGCATGGAGACAGGCATCAAGGTGATTCATTTTGCCGAGCGCGACACCCAGCGCTCCAGCCGGCTCAAGCAGGACGATGAGTTCGTCAATACGTGGTCGGTGGAAGGCCTGATCAGCGAGGGCCACCAACCGGCCGAGTTGGGTTGGGGCACCCACGAGCGTACCTGGCCGACATCCGCCAGGCGCCATCGCTTCGGCAGCCGCAATGCCATCTACCTCGAGCGCCCGAGCGCCACCGTGCCGGTCAAGACCTGGACACCGTTGGGCGGGCCGTGCCTGGGGCTGATGATCACCCATCATGAAACCGCCTCGACCGCCGACCTGCTGACACTCAAGGATCAGCAGAAACTGATCTATCGCCCCACGCTGCATTACGCCTATCACCCGTGCAACGATGCCTTGCTGTCCATCCATGAGTTGATCGGTCGAGGCTGGCAGAGCCAGCATCAGCAACGCATTCTCAACGGTGAAGTCGACAGCATCGGCGCCGATGCGCTGGGCGTCTTACTGATGGGGCATGAACTCAATGCCTACTGGTTCGGCTCGGTATTGACCATCGATGAAGCCCGGGCGCTCTTGCCCTTCAACAATGCCACCAGTTTGCAAGTGGCGGCGGGGGTTCTGTCGGGGATTGTCTGGGCGGTGGAAAACCCCGATCGCGGCATCGTCGAGCCAGAGCAAATGGGCTACGAACGTGTGCTGGAAGTGGCCAGGCCTTACCTCGGCACCCTGGTGGGCAAGCAGACCGACTGGAGGCCGAGCGGCGTGGTGCCTAAGTCCTCCCAAGACGCAGCAGCGGATGATTGGCAGTTCGAGCATTTCACGCGTTTTTGACCCGCCATCGCGAACAGGCCCGCTCCCACATTGGTTTTGTGTGTTTCCTCCAAGCCCATGTTCCTCGCGACCTATACTCAACCCCGTGGATGACTTGACCTCGGGATGGCGCAACCGTGCTGCGTTCGCTCATGCTGGCCGTTTTGTTGGTTCTGGCGGGGTGCGCCACGTCGCCGCGCGAGCAGCAGGTCGCCACCGTGGCGGTTTCCCAGGACATCTGGCGGCAGGTTGACCGGCAGATCGTCGCCGCGTCGAAAAGCGCTATCGAACAGGCCGGGCTCTACGCGCGCGGTTCGATGGAGCATTGGCGCCGGCTCGTGTACGAGCGCACCGAGATTCAATTCATCCCCTGGTTCAGCAGCTACTGGACCCAGGAATGGCTGGCGGTGAAGGTCAGTTGGTATGCCGCCAGTGCCGAAGGCGAAGAGGACTCGGCGGCCAGGCGCCTGGCGGTTTATCTGCAAGAGCAGTACCGCGAGCAGGTGCTGGCACCTGTGGCGGTGGAAATCGACCCCGAGGCGATCAGGGCCAACGCGACAGGCTATTACGTACGCCTGCTCAATCAACAGATCCAAGTGATTGCCCGGCAGCACCGAATCCCGCCGGAGCTGATGAATCGGCGCCTGCACGGCATTCCCGCTGTCAGCTTGGGTCCGCCAGCGGCGCGTAACGCTTCGTTGTATGAGATGGCATATACCGAGCCACTCAATACATTGCCGGCGTACGCCGCGTTGATCGACCACGTCAACAAGGCCGCCGTGACAGGTTCGGGGCCATCGGATGCGGTCATCGCTACGGTGGCACAACGCACCAGTGAAAAGATCGAAGCGCAATTCGCCACGCGAGGTGCGGCCGGTGCGGCCGCAGCCGTGGCCGGGAAAGCGGCGGGGGCGTTGATTTCAGTTGGCGTGGCGGGGATTCGCGCGATCATTCATGAGGGCGAGCGCCCGGAAATGGAAACACAAATCCGCAAGAGCCTGAGCGCCGCGTTCGACGAGGCCTGGTTCCAGTCGCTCAAGCATCCCCTCAGCGGGGTGATGGCACCGGTGTACTATCTGGCTGAGGAAATCGAAGGCAGCCTGGTGGCGGCGGACTTGGCCAATCGGGCAGTGGAGTTGCCGCTCATCAAACCGTGACGGACGGTTCATTCTGCCCCAAGGGTGACGCGGCAACCCTTGCGATGACGGATCTGTTCGTCCGAGGGCCGCTCCTTGATGAATTCAAAGCGCGGCTCACCTTCGCTGTAAATCACCAGCCAGCCCCATTCCAGTTCTTTTTCATCCTGCCCGGGCCTGGGGGGCGAGGCCCACCAAGGCTCTTTCTGCATGATCTGTCGCATCGATGTCTCCTGCCGATTGATCCCTTCAACTATAGACCCCTCGATTTGAAGACAAGCGCCCGTGACATCTCTTGAATTGTGTGGGAGCAAGGCTTGCCCGCGAAGCAGGCGATTCGGTTCCAGGCAGACTGCGTAAGCTTCATCGCGAGCAAGCTTTGCTCCCACGGATCGCCTCGCAACAGATGTTGCTGGTCTATTGAGTGTGCTCTGATCGCACCCATCAGCGTCTAGCGTCTGTATCCCCGCACTCGAACGGGGAATGACTGGACCCATGCGCATATGCAAGCATTGTTGAACGAAATCCTCGATGCGGTTCGCCCCCTGATCGGTCAGGGCAAGGTGGCCGACTACATTCCCGCCCTTGGCACCGTTGCGGCTAACCAGTTGGGCATTGCCGTCTACGGCAACGACGGCGAGATGTATTGCTCAGGCGACGCTGAAACACCGTTTTCGGTGCAGAGTATTTCCAAGGTTTTCAGCCTGGTGCAGGCCATCGGCCATTCCGGCGAGGCAATCTGGGAGCGATTGGGCCATGAGCCGTCCGGCCAGCCCTTCAATTCCCTGGTGCAGCTGGAATTCGAACGCGGTCGGCCGCGCAACCCGTTCATCAACGCTGGCGCCTTGGTGATCTGCGACATCAATCAGTCGCGTTTTGCCGCACCAGCCCTGTCGATGCGTGATTTCGTACGGCGCCTGTCGGGCAATCCACAGGTCATGGTGGACGGCAAGGTCGCAGAGTCGGAATACCAGCACCGCGCCCGTAATGCCGCGATGGCTTACCTGATGCAGTCCTTCGGTAATTTTCATAACGACGTGGAAGCGGTGCTGCGCAGCTATTTCAGTCACTGCGCGTTGCGCATGAGCTGCATCGATCTGGCTCGGGCGTTCTGCTTCCTGGCCAACGACGGCTTCTGCAAGCACAGCGGCGAACAGATACTCAGTGCTCGCCAGACCCAGCAGGTCAATTCCATCATGGCCACCAGTGGGCTGTACGATGAGGCCGGCAATTTTGCCTATCGCGTTGGCCTGCCGGGCAAGAGTGGGGTGGGCGGCGGGATTGTCGCGGTGGTGCCGGGGCGTTTTACGGTGTGCGTCTGGTCGCCGGAACTCAATGTCGCCGGCAATTCCCTGGCGGGCATGGCGGCGCTGGAATTGCTCAGTCAGCGGATCGGCTGGTCAGTGTTCTAACGCACAAGAAAGGCCCGTTCCTGATCAGGAACGGGCCTTTGTCTTAAGCGCGATCAGCACAAGCGGTCGATGACCTGCACTTTGGAGGTGTTTTGCATCGACTGCCAGGCCTGAGTCAGCGTTTGCAGCACGCTGCCAATGAAGTCTTTGTCGGCTGCGGCCTTCTTGCCAACATAACCTTGGCCGCGGCGGTACATCTTCAGTCGGGCACACAGGTCTTGCTGGTTTTTCTCGAATTCGTCTTCCTGGGTGAACGGCGACAGGCAATCCATGTGGACTTGGCCATTCTTGCTGATCCACAGGATATGGCTGTCCAGGGTGTCCTTGTGCGCTGCGAATATGCGAGCCAGTTCATCAATAGATGGTTGATTATTCAGATTCATGTGTAAGCCCCTTGACCATTTGGTTGATCTGTCTGGTGGTTCGCAAAAACTTCGCTTCTTTCGGTAAGCGCCTGCCCAGTGCTGTATGGCTAGCACCGAAACCAGGCCGTCAGCATCCGGCCGTCAAACGTCGACGGGGTCGTGCATCGGTTGTGTAGTGTTATCGAAGGGCTGCTACGCAAATGCGCTACAACGAAGAGAAACAGCGAAGAACCTTCAGGCATTGTCAACTTTCGAGGGTCGACCACGCGCATCATGAGGATCTTCGCCGACGTTTCTCGTCCTTGTCACCGGACGGTCATGCCAGGTCAGCACCTTCAATCTGCCTTGTGGGCAGTCCCTTATCCAAAAAACAGCTCGGCGGTCAGACGAGCTTGCTCAAGCATTTACCTGTACTCCCGATCGGGGAGACGTCTGCATCATGCAAGGCCAAATCGGAGGCGTCAACGGTTTTGTAGTGATTTTTTTTGGTCACTACATATTGTCGGACAAAATGGTTTGGGTATGAAAAATTGGCGAAAGGGTGTGTAGGGCGGTCGTTGTGGCGAGGGGATTTATCCCCGCTGGGCTGCGAAGCAGCCCCAAGTGAGTCGACTCAATCTGCCTGATACACCGAGGTGTTGGGGTTTAGGGCCGCTTCGCGCCCCAGCGGGGCGGTGCGACGTTTCGCTAAATTCCCTCGCCACAGGGAGATTCTCGCCACGCTCAGGTCGCCTTGGCTTTGCTCGTCTTGCGCGGTGTACCGCCGGCCTTGCGCTTGGCCGGCTTGCGCTTGTTCTTCCACGGCGTTGCGCCTCGCCCGGCAGGGCTGGCCGGGCCGTTGATGGTCAGGCTCATGCCCTGGCAGCGGGCGATGTGTTTGCTCATCCAGGCGGCCTGGCGGGTCACGAACTCTTCCAGGCTCATCTCACCGCTTTGTACCATGTCCAGCGCCTGCTCCCAGATGGCGGTGGTGCCGGGGTCGGCGATGGCGCGGGGCACCGCATCGATCAGGCTGAAGGCCGCCGGTGTGGCGGACAGGGCCTTGCCGTTTTTCACCAGGTAACCGCGGTCGAGCAGGCCCTGGATGATCGAGGCCCGGGTTGCTTCGGTGCCGATGCCGGTGGTGTCCTTGAGCTTTTGCTTGAGCAGCGGATCCTCCACTAGTCGGGCAACGTTCTTCATCGCCTTGATCAGGTCGCCCTCGGTGAACGGCTTGGGGGGCTGGGTCCACAGGTCCTTGGGTTTGACCTCGTCCACGGTGCAGTCGCGACCTTCGACCAGGGCCGGCAAGGTTTGTGGTACCGGTGCTTCACGGCCTCGTGCCGGGGCCAGCGCTTCGGGCAGGGCGCGTTTCCAGCCGGGTTCGACGATTTGCTTGCCCACGGCCCGCAATGTCTGGGCGGCGCAGTCGAAGTCGGCCTGGGTTCGGTCGTATTCGTAGTTGGGCAGGAACTGGGCCAGATACCGCGCCCGTATCAGCGTATAGACGGCCCGCTGCTTGCCGGCGAGCTTGTCGAGGTTCTTCGCCGCAGCGGTAGGGATGATGCCGTGGTGGGCGCTGACCTTGGCGTCGTTCCAGGCCCGGGATTTGCGTTGTGGCTGCAAGTGCTCGCGCAGCGGCGCAAGACCCGGGTCGGCCTGGGCGAGGGCGGCGAGGATGGCCGGAGCTTCGCAGTGCTGGCTCAAAGGCAGAAAACCGCAATCGCTGCGCGGATAGGTGATGAGCTTGTAGGTCTCGTAGAGCGACTGGGCAATGTCCAGGGTTTCCTGGGCGCCGAGGCCGAGTTTCTTCGAGCAGACTTCCTGCAGGGTGCCCAGGTCGAACGGCAACGGCGCCGCTTCGCGCAAGCGCTCGGTACGCACTTTCATCACCCGGGCGGTGGCGGCGTTGCCCATGGCTTGGGCGGCGTCCCGGGCGAGGGCCTGGTTCAAACACCGTTCCTGGTCGTCGCAGGCATCCGGGTCGGCGCGCCACTGAGCGGTGAACACAGTGCCGTCGTGGCGCAGTTGCACGTCGATGGCCCAATAGGCGACCGGCACGAAATCCGCAATGCTGCGGTCGCGATCCACCACCAGTCGCAGGGTGGGTGTCTGCACGCGGCCCACCGGCAGCACGCCCTGATAACCGGACTGGCGCCCCAGCAGCGTGAACAGTCGGCTCATGTTCATGCCGATCAGCCAGTCGGCCCGGGAGCGGCCGAGGGCCGAATGGTAGAGGTTGAAGGTTTCGGCGCCCGGCTTGAGTGCTGCCAGGGCCTTGCGGATCGACGCTTCGTCCAGGGCCGACAGCCACAGCCGCTGGATCGGCCCACGGTAGCGGCAATGCTCCACCAGTTCCCGGGCAATCATTTCGCCCTCGCGGTCGGCGTCGGTGGCGATGACCAGCGTCTTGGCTTCCCCCAACAGGCGCTTGACCGCCTTGTACTGGCTCGCGGTTTTCGGTTTGACGGTCATTTTCCAGTGCGTCGGCACGATAGGCAGGTCTGCCAGTACCCAGCGCTTGTAGCGGGCATCGTAGGCGTCGGGCGGGGCGGTTTCCAGCAGATGGCCGATGCACCAGGTGACTGTGATGTTCGCGCCCAGCCAGCAACCATCACCGCGCCGCGTGGCACCGAGTACGGCTGCGATGTCCTTGGCCTGGGACGGTTTTTCACACAGGTACAGCTGCATAGCGCCCTTTTCCTAAGCAGATTTCATGGGGCTGTAGCATGGTCATGGATGGGCGTCGGAGCAAGTTTTATCTGTATGGATATACAGATAAAACGTTGCGATGCGTTGCTCCAGGGCGGTTATCGCAACGTTTGGCGGTGTATTTGCACGCAGAATGAATTTCTCGCCAGGGCATCGCTCATAACTTGCAGAGCGGTTGAAACCGCAAAGAACGTTTATGGGGTCAAGGAGAGTCACTTACATGAATTCGATGCCAAAGGGCAACGGACAGGCGGCCGCGCGTTTGATTCTCGTCGTTGAAGATGATCAGACCATTCTGGAGTTCCTGTGTGAGATCCTGCAGGACGAGGGCTTTGCCGTGGAGCCCCGGGAAAGCGCCGACGCGGCGCTGGAATTCCTCAAGCAGAGTGCTGACGATGTGGACTTGTTACTCACCGATATCACCATGCCCGGCAAACTGAACGGCGCGGACCTGGCCAATTTGACCGGCGACCAGTGGCCACAGATACCCTTGTTGATCATGTCCGGTTTCGAAACCCCGGAAAGCGCTGGGATCAAGCACCACGCCTCGTTCATCGCCAAGCCCTGGGCGCTGGGGCAGATGCTGGATCTGGTGGAAAGTACGGTCAAAGATCATTCTGTGCATTGATGGCTTGACCCTGAAAGTGGTGTCAGGCGCGGACTTTGTGGCGAGGGGATTTATCCCCGCTGGGTTGCGCAGCAACCCTAAGGCCGACGCTACCAATAGGGCCTGAAATACCGAGATCGCTGGCATAGAGGGGCGCTACGCGCCCCGGCGGGGATAAATCCCCTCGCCACAAAATGGTGTGCAGGGCTCGCTAGCCTCAGTTTTTATCCAGGTCCACGTTCCGGGTTTCGCGCAGGCAAATCATGCCCACCACCAGGCTCACCCCGGTGATCACCACGGGGTACCACAGCCCGTAGAAAATGTCCCCGGTGTAGACCACCAGGGCAAACGACACAGTGGGCAGGAAACCGCCGAACCAGCCGTTGCCAATGTGGTAGGGCAGGGACATGGAGGTGTAGCGGATGCGGGTCGGAAACAGTTCGACCATCAGCGCCGCCAGTGGGCCGTAGCACATGGCTGAAATGATGATCAGTGCGACGATCAGCGCCACGATCATCGGCCGGTTGATCTGCTGGGCGTCGGCCTGTTGCGGGTAGCCTGCCAGGGTTACTGCGCCGCGCAGGGCAGCTTCGTCGTAGCCGTCAAGTTTCACATCGCCGATGCTGACTTGCACATCACTGCCGGCTGGCGCCGCGACACTGCTGTAGGGCAGGCCTTGCTTGACCAGGAAGGTCTTGACCTTGTCGCATGGGCTATCGAAACGCGCCTTGCCTACCGGGTCGAACTGGAAGGTGCACGTGGCCGGATCGGCGATTACGGTGATTGGCGCCTGACGGCTCGCCAGGTCAATGGCCGGGTTGGCGTAGTGGGCCAGTGTCTTGAAGATCGGGAAGTACAACGCCGTCGCCAGCAATAGACCGATCATCAGCACCGGTTTGCGTCCGACCTTGTCCGACAGCCAGCCAAAAAAGATGAAGAACGGCGCGCCGATCACCACACTGACGATCAGCAAACTGTTAGCCAGAGCCGGGTCCATCTTCAGGAACTGGGTAAGGAAAAACAGCACGTAGAATTGCGCGGCGTAGAAGGTCACCGCTTGGCCGGCGTTGATGCTGAAAAGGGCGATCAGCACCACCTTCAGATTTTCCCATTTGCCAAAAGACTCTCGGATCGGCGCCTTGCTGGACTTGCCTTCTTCTTTCATTTTCAAGAAGGACGGCGACTCATGCAGGCTCAGGCGAATCCAGGTGGAGATGCCCAGCAACACGATCGACAGCAGAAACGGAATGCGCCAGCCCCAGACTTCGAACTGATCGCCCGTGAAATAACGACAGCCCAGTACCACCAGCAGCGAGAGCAGCAGGCCGAGGGTGGCGGTGGACTGAATCCAGCTGGTGTGGAAACCGCGCTTGCCCATCGGCGCGTGTTCGGCGACGTAGGTGGCAGCGCCGCCGTACTCACCGCCCAAGGCCAGGCCCTGGAGCATGCGCAGCACCACGAGGATGATGGGCGCGGCAATGCCGATGCTGGCGTAGTTGGGCAACAGGCCGACGCAGAACGTCGCCACGCCCATGAGAATGATGGTGGCCAGGAAGGTGTATTTGCGTCCGATCATGTCTCCCAGCCGTCCGAATACCAGTGCGCCGAAAGGCCGCACGATAAAGCCGGCGGCGAACGCCATCAGGGCGAAGATGAAAGCCGTGGTGTCGTTGACCCCGGCAAAGAACTGCTTGCTGATGACCGCCGCCAGAGCGCCATAGAGGAAAAAGTCGTACCACTCGAACACCGTCCCCAAGGACGAGGCAAAGATGACTTTCTGGGTTTCCTGGCTGGTGCCGGCGCTGCGCGTGGCTTCCAGGGACTGAACATGTTCAGACATTTGGGTATCCCTCACAGTGATTGTTTTTGTTGTTCCACTGTCGACGCCGGTACAGCGTCTCCTGTTCTGCTGCATACCTTGAGTTCAAACTTTTCCC
Organism: Pseudomonas sp. NFACC45; assembly: GCF_900113505.1. Lineage (NCBI taxonomy): Bacteria > Pseudomonadati > Pseudomonadota > Gammaproteobacteria > Pseudomonadales > Pseudomonadaceae > Pseudomonas > Pseudomonas sp. NFACC45. The sequence goes on along the minus strand of NZ_FOPO01000014.1, from coordinate 134,671 downwards.
CTGTGGGAGCGAGCCTGCTCGCGATGACGGCCGCACATTCAACCTATATGTGTCAGATAGACCGCTATCGCGAGCAGGCTCGCTCCCACAGGGGGACTTACTTGTTCTTCAGACCGCGGCCGGTTCCTTTTGGGGCGTGGTGCTGCGGATGTCCGCCTCGAGGATCATCTGCGCGGCCTTCTCGGCAATCATCAGCGTTGGCGAGCAGGTGTTGCCCGAGGTGATGCGCGGCATGATCGAGGCGTCGACGACGCGCAGGCCGTTGATGCCGTGGACCCGCAGTTGCGCATCCACCACCGCGTCGCGGTCCTGGCCCATGCGGCAGGTGCCCACCGGGTGGAAAATCGTCGTGCCTATACGGGCGGCGGCCTGGTGCAGTTCTTCCTCGGTTTGCAGGCTTGGTCCCGGCAGGTATTCCACCGGCTTGAAGGCGCTCAATGCCGGGGCGGCGACGATGCGTCGGGTCAGGCGGATGGCGTCGGCAGCGACCCGCAAGTCTTCGGGATGGCTCAGGTAATTGGGCTGGATCAGCGGCGCCTCGTGCGGGTCGACCGAGCGAATGTCCACCCGGCCACGGCTTTGCGGACGCAGGTCACAGACCGACGTAGTGAACGCCGGGAAACTGTGCAGTGGTTCGCCAAAGCGTTCCAGGGACAAGGGCTGCACGTGGTATTCGAGGTTGGCCGAGGCCTGTTCCGGCCCCGAGCGGGCGAACGCGCCGAGTTGGCTGGGGGCCATGGACAGCGGGCCGCTGCGATCATAGAGGTAGCGCAGCCCCATGCCCATCTTGCCCCATAAAGTACCGGCGATCTGGTTCAGGGTACGGGCGTTTTCCAACTGGTAGATCAGCCGCAGTTGCAGGTGGTCCTGCAAGTTGCCGCCCACACCGGGCAGCTCATGAACCACGCCAATGCCCAGGCGTTGCAACAGGTTGCGCGGGCCGATCCCCGAGCGCTGCAAAATACCCGGCGAGCCGACGGCGCCGGCGCACAGCATGATTTCCTTGCGCGCCTTGAACGTCATGCCTTTGCCTTGCCAACGGGCGCTGACGGCGTGGGCCCGGTTGTCACGCAACAGCACGCGGTCGACTTCGACATCGGTCATTACCGTGAGATTGGGGCGCTGGCGAACCGGTTTGAGGAAGGCCTTGGCCGCGTTCCAGCGCACCCCGGCTTTCTGGTTGACCTGGAAGTAGCCGCAGCCTTCGTTGTCGCCGCCGTTGAAGTCGTCGACGCTGGGGATACCGCTCTGTTCGGCGGCGGTGCGAAACGCATCGAGAATCGGCCATGACAGGCGCTGGCGTTCGACCCGCCATTCTCCGGCGGCGCCATGGAACTCGGAGTCCCCGGCAAAGTGGTTTTCGCTCTGTCTGAACAACGGCAGCACGTCTTTCCAGGCCCAGCCAGGATTGCCCTCGGCGGCCCAGCTGTCGTAATCCGCGGCCTGGCCGCGCATGTAGATCATGCCGTTGATGGAGGAGCAGCCACCCAGCACCTTGCCCCGTGGGTAACTCAGGGCGCGCCCTTGCAGACCCGGTTGCGCCTCGGTCTTGAAGCACCAGTCGGTGCGCGGGTTGCCGATGCAGAACAGGTAGCCGACCGGGATGTGAATCCACGGATAGTTGTCGCGTCCGCCGGCTTCGAGCAACAGCACCCGGTGTTGCGCGTTGGCGCTAAGCCGGTTGGCCAACAGGCATCCGGCAGGGCCGGCGCCTACTATCACGTAATCGTATTCATCGACGACAGGTTGCATTCGCGACCTCATTTTTGTTCTTGTGGGATGCATCCTAGTTGTTAGGTTTCGTCAAAAGAATGTTAGTTTTTGCGCAACCGCTGTGCGTTTTTAAACAGTCCTGTCTTCAGGCGTGTTCAAGGATGGCCCATGTTCGACTGGAATGACCTGCGCTACTTTCTGGAACTGCAACGCAGCGGCCGTTTGCTCACGGCCGCACGACGCCTGAACACCACCCATGCCACCGTGGCCCGGCACATCGAAGCCATCGAGAAAAGCCTGGGCACCGCGCTGTTTGTCCAGCATGCCCAGGGGTATGAGCTGACCCCCGCCGGCGAATCGTTGCTCAAGCACGCCGAAGCCATGGAAAACGTGGCGCTACTGGCTCAGGAGGACATCACCCAGTCCAGCGCGCCCTTGGGCAAGATCCGCGTGGGGGTGACGGAAGGGCTGGGCATCATGTTTTTAGCCAGTCGCATGGACGGACTGTTCCAGCGCTATCCGGGGCTGGAAGTGGAGTTGGTGGCAGTGCCGCGTTTTGTCAGCATCCTCAACCGCGAAGCGGAAATCAGCATTCACCTTGAACGCCCGGTGGCCGACCTGCTGGTGACCCGCAAACTGACCGACTACAGCCTGGCGCTTTACGCCAGCCAGGCTTACCTGGACCGCTCGCCGCCGCTGCGCAGTCGCGAGGACCTGGCCCGCCACGCCTGGATCGGTTATGTCGACGACCTGCTGTTCAGCCAGGAACTGATGTTTCTCAACAGCTTTTGCCGCAACCCTCGGGTGGTGTTCCACAGCACCAGCGTCATCGCCCAGCAACAGGCCGCACGCTCGGGATTGGGGATTGCCGTACTGCCTTGCTACATGGCCAGCGGCGACCCGGCCCTGGTCCCATTGCTGCCCGATGAAACCATCCGCCGCAGTTACTGGATCAGCACCCGCCGCGAACTGCACAAATCCGTGCGCCTGCGGGTGCTCTGGGATTACGTGGTGCAGTTGTGCGAGCGCGAGCAGGGGCTGTTGCTGCCCTGATCTTGTTATGCCGTGGCGTAGGAGCTGCCGAAGACTGCGGTCTTTTGATCTTGGTCTTTCGCTTGAGATTCAAGCGGTAGGGGAAAGATCGCAGCCTCGTTGCACTCGACAGCTCCTACGGGCGCACACCGGGGAGCCGCGGACTGGGCAAGTGCTGGCCGCCCAAGTCCCCTTTTCTGGCCCCCAATGACCTCAAGCCAACGCGCGGGGGTGCCTTAGTGTGAGTCTGTCTGACCCATCACAACAAAGGCGTGCTCATTGCGCCACCAAGAGGGGCCCCATGTTGGTACCAACGTCTTCAGCCTGGACTCACGCCGCGGCGATTCTTTCGCTTGGCGTATTGCTCGCCGGTTGCGGCGAAGAGGCCACAACGAGCCCGCCCAGGGCCTTAACGAGTGTGCCCGCCGACGGAGCGCTGGCACACATCTACGACAGCAGTTGCAAGCTCTGCCACGCCAACCCCGGCGCCGGAGCGCCCCTGACCGGCGACGCCAACGCCTGGGCGCCGCGCGTAGCCCAGGGCAGCGAGACCCTGCTTGATCACACGATCAACGGCTACAACGGCATGCCGCCGATGGGCCTGTGCATGCACTGTTCCGAAGAGCAGTTCCTGGCCCTGATCGGCTTCATGTCCGGCCAGCCATTGCAATGACCAACAGGGGGACGACGGCATGACGATGGACTATTCACGGCGCCAGTGGCTGCAACGAGCCGCCGCTGTCGCGGCCTTCACGGCGCTGGGCAGCCAGGGCGCCCTGGCCGAGTTGATGCGCGCCCCGCGACTGATCCCGTGGCGCAATTGGTCCGGTGCGCAAAGTTGCCTGCCGGCAGCGCGTCTGGCTCCCAAGAATCTGGATGAACTGGTGCAAATCGTGGCCCGCGCCGAAGGGCGGATTCGTCCGGTGGGTTCAGGCCATTCCTTCAGCGCCCTGGTGCCCACGGACGGGACTTTGCTGTCGCTGAGTTTTTTCAGCGGTCTGCTGGATCATGACGTCTCCAGCCTGCAGGCCGAGTTCGGTGGCGGCACGCCCATGTCGCGCATGGGGCCGGCACTCAAGACCGTCGGTCAGGCACTGCCGAACATGGCCGACGTGGATTACCAGACCCTGGCCGGGGCCATCGCCACCTCGACCCACGGCACCGGCAAGGCATTCGGTTCGTATTCGGCGCAGGTGGTCGGGCTGCAACTGGTGACGGCCGGCGGCGAGGTGCTTGATTGCGATGCCAACCACCACCCCGAAGTATTCAAGGCCGGGCGGGTCTCACTGGGCGCGCTGGGGCTGGTGACCCGTGTGCGTTTGCAAAACCGCCCCGCTTATCGGCTGCGCGAGCGCCAGTGGGTGGCGAAAACCGAAGAGTTGCTCGAGGACCTGGACACCCACACCCGGGACAACCAGCATTGGGAAATGCAGGTGGTCACCCATTCCGACTATGCGTTGTCGATTGCCTTGAACGAAACCACTGATCCGGTCACTGCACCGGTGAGTCCCGAGGAGGAGGGCGGCAACGAATTCGTCACCCTGATCGAAAAGCTCGACAAGTATGGCAGCGACTTTCCGACGATCCGGCGAACCTTGCTCAACAGCCTGCGACTGCTGGCCGACTTCGATGAGCGGGTTGGTGATTCCCACGACATCTACGCCAACGTGCGCACCGTGCGCTTCAACGAGATGGAGTATTCGGTGCCGGCTGAACACGGTCCGGCCTGCCTGCGGGAAATCCTCAAGCTGATCCGCGACAAAGACCTGCGCACCTGGTTTCCCATTGAATACCGCTACGTGAAGGCCGATGACATCGCCCTGAGCATGTTCGAAGGCCGTGACAGTTGTTCGATTTCCGTGCACCAGCATTACCAGATGGACCATCACCATTTCTTCGCCGCCATCGAGCCGGTCTTCTGGAAATACCAGGGTCGCCCGCATTGGGGAAAACTGCACTCCTTGAACGCCAGGACGCTCCAGGCGCTTTACCCGCGCTGGAATGAGTTTGCCCAGGTGCGCCAGGCCCTGGACCCTGGCGGCAAATTCCTCAACGGGCATCTTTCAACGCTTCTGGGAGCGAGCTGATGGGGTTCAATCGTCGAAGTTTCCTGGCCGGAACAGTGGGTGCCGGGGTGTTACTGGCCGGCGTCGGGGCCTGGCTGCGGCCGCGGGACCAGGGCGGACCGTACAGCGATTATTTCCGCCAGTTGAACCGGGAACTCAAGGCCCACGGTCCCATGCGACCGGTGATGGTGATTGACCTGGACCGACTCGATCACAACATCGACGTGGTAATGGGCTCGGTCCGGCGCGCCGGCAAACAGCTGCGGTTGGTGGAAAAGTCCCTGCCATCGCCGGGGCTGTTGAACTACATCGGCCAGCGAGCCGAGACGCGACGGTTGATGTCGTTCCACCAGCCGTTTCTCAACCACGATGCGTTGCAGTTTCCCACGGCTGATATCCTGCTGGGCAAGCCTCTGCCGGTGCGTTGCGCCGCGTTGTTCTATGAGCTTCACAAAGGCCCCTTCGATCCGTCACGCCAGTTGCAGTGGTTGCTGGACACGCCAGAACGGCTTGAGCAATACCGGGCCCTGGCTCAGGGGCTTGGTACTCGTTTGCGGATCAATATCGAACTGGATGTAGGCCTGCACCGAGGCGGGGTAGCCGACGATGCCACGCTGGAGGCGATGCTCAAGCTGATCCGGGCGAACCCGACGCACTTGGAGTTCGCCGGGTTCATGGGCTACGACCCGTTCGTGGGCATGGGCGTGCCCGAAATTCTCGCCACACCTGAAGCGCTACTGGCGCGGGTCATGGCGATCTACAACACACGGGTGGACTTCGTGCGTTTGCGCTATCCCGATCTCTGGCGTCCTGGCCTGACCCTCAACACCGCCGGCAGCCCCAGCTATCGCTTGCACGAACGAGAGAAACTGAGCAGTGAAGTCTCGGTGGGCACGGCCATGCTCAAACCCAGTCACTACGACCTGCCATCGTTGAACGAGCACGTTCCGGCGGCCTACATCGCCACGCCGGTCTTGAAGCGCACCGGCCCGGTCAACATCCCGGCACTGGACGACAAGTCGCGGATTTTTTCTTGGTGGGACGTGAACCAGCGCGGGACTTTTTTCATCTACGGCGGCAACTGGATGGCCGATCTCGAATCACCCCCCGGCTTGAAGCACAACGACCTCTACGGGCGCAGCTCCAATCAGGAAATGGTCAACGGTTCAGAAACGGTGGGCCTGGCGGTGGAGGACCAGGTGTTCCTGCGACCGACCCAGAGCGAGTCGGTGCTGTTGCAGTTCGGTGATCTGCTGGTCGTGCGCGGAGGGCGGATAGTCGAGACCTGGCCGGTCTATAGCTGATCGCGGACCCTGTGGGAGCGAGCCTGCTCGCGATGACGGCGGTACATTCAGCATCAATGCAGGCTGACCCACCGCTATCGCGAGCAGGCTCGCTCCCACAAGGGATTGGTGATGAGCTTGCTGGATTCGATCAGATGTTCACAACGCAAACGGAATACTGATCTTGGCCCAGAGCATTTCGCCTTCCGGACGATTCTCAACGTTGAACTCCTTGGCCCAGCGGATCTCGGCGCTGGCATATTTGAGAAAGGTCAGGTGCAGCGCCGGACCGATGGCGAACACCTGGCCGCGCACGCCGTCATCCACATCCTGACCGGCGAACTGCACGGTGCGGCCGTATTGTTTGTCGTCGGTGGTCTGCTTGAGGTAGTAACCGTTGAGCCCCAGCATCACGTTATCCGTCAGCCGATAACTGGCGGAATAATCGAAGTGAAAGATCTGCCCTGAGCGGTAGTCGGTGTCCTTGTTCTCGCGATTGAAGCTGTAAGTGGTTTTCACCGACACCTCGGTGTTTTCCGTGGGCAACCAGGTGAAGGAAAACAACGGCTTATAGGTGTAGAAATTGGTGCTGGTGTTGGCCAGGCGGTCGGTGCTGTATTCGCCGGTCGGCACGGTGATTTCCAGCGCGGCGGCCAGGGTCAGGTTTTTGCCCATGTCCCACAGCACGATCGGCGAGATGGTGGTGTCGCCCATGCCTTCGCGAGTGTCCTGCAGGCCGAACACCGAGATTTCCTGTTTGATCCAGGGCTGGCCAACGTAGATGCCCAGGCGTCCACCGGCCACCCGCAATGGGCTCAGGTAATCGATCCGGGGGACCACCGCTGTGGATTCGATCTCGACATCCGGGACTTCGCCGCCCAACGAACTGATGTTGAATTTCCTGGCCTTGTAATGGTTGTAGTAAAGGTTGAACGCGAACATGTGGTCTGGAAGGTTGTCGACGTCCAGCGGCAACACGAAGAAACCGTCGGTGCCGGTGCCGATGTTGTCGACTCCGGTTTCGGTGGCCAGGGCCGGCAGGGCACAGGCCAGGCCGAGGGTCAGTTGCAAGGCGAATGTCGTGCGGGTCGGGTTCATGTGGGGGCTCATTATTATTGTTGGAGATGCACCAAAGGTCCGAGCCATACAAATAAGCCGTTCGCCGCCGGCGGGGCAGGGTATTGGCGGCCACACAGGGGACATGGGCGGCCAGATTTTTGTGCCCCTCTATGCGCTGGGTCATGCTAACGTTTATGAAACAACCGGTTACAAAAACGCCACCTAACGTACCCCGGAACCCGCCCATGCAGATGAAAGTCATCGACCCGACCTATGAACTGGCGCTGGTGTCGCCGTTTCTTTTGCAAACCTTGGCCGACGTGGTGGCAGACCAGGGTTTCGATGCCGCCAGCCTGTGTCGCGGCCTTGGTTTCGGGCTCGACGATCTGCAGGATCCTGCCCAGCGGATTTCCTATCGCCAGGCCGTGGTCATGATCCAGCGGGCGCTCAAGCTGTTGCCTGATCGGGGCCTGGGCTTGTGGGTTGGCGATCGCAATGTGTTGGGTACCTTGGGCCTGCTGGGCCACGTGTTGTCGCTGTGCGAAACCCTGCGCGATGCCTTTGCCCTGGGGATTCGCTATCAACACACCACCGGCGGTATCGCGGTCTCGAGTGTTGAAGAGGCCAGTGACCGGATCATGGTCGAGGCGACTTGCCGCCTGCCTTTTGCCGAGGTCCAGGTGTTTGCGGTCGAAGAATTCTTCGCCAGCCTGATGGTGTACGGCAGAGCGTTGGCAGGTCCTGACTTCAGGCCCCAGGCCGTGGAGTTCATGCACGTTGCACCGTCTTATGCCCAGCAATACCAACGGGTCCTGGGGCCGGATGTGCGTTTCGGTTGTCGTCACAATCGCATGCTGATCGATGCCTCCTGGCTCGGCGTACGCCTGCCCAATCATCACCCGCTGGCCCTGCGTCAGGCCCTGGCCTTGCTGGAGCAGGAGGCCACTGAGGTCCATCGCAAGATCGATCTGATCCAGGCGGTGGAGCGGGCGATTGCCCGGGACCTGACCCGTGGCAGCCACATCGAGAAAATCGCCAGCGACCTCAACATGAGCAGCCGCACCCTGCGTCGGCGCTTGACCGAGCACAGCCTGACCTTCGAGGCCTTGCTTGAACAGGTGCGTCGTGGCCGGACCCTGAACCTGTTGGCCAATCCCGACTGGTCCATCGAACGGATCACCGAAGAGGTCGGCTACAGCGATGTGCGCAGTTTCCGCCGGGCGTTCCGGCGCTGGACCGGGATGAGCCCCAGCGCATTTCGCAGCGAGGGGATGACGACGGTGTAGTCGGGACGGCCAGCGATCGGCTTCCTATGGTTGACTGACTGGCGGTGCTTGTCAGAAAAAACCGACAAGAGTACAAATGTACTCCATGACCACTCTCACTCCCCGCCGTACCGCCATCCTGACCTTCATTCGCGAACGCATCGCCGAGCAGGGCCAGCCTCCCAGCCTCGCTGAAATCAGCGCGGCGTTCGGTTTCGCCTCCCGCAGCGTGGCGCGCAAGCATGTGCTGGCGTTGACCGAAGCCGGTTTCATCGAAGTCAATCCGCACCAGGCCCGGGGTATCCGCTTGCTGAACCAGCCGCCGCGTCCCGAGCTACTGGACGTACCGGTGCTGGGGCGAGTGGCCGCCGGTCTGCCGATCGGTGCTGATGCAGAGGTCCACAGCCGTCTGATGCTGGACCCGGCGATGTTCACCAAGGCGCCGGATTACCTGCTACGGGTCCAGGGTGACTCGATGATCGAGGATGGCATTCTCGACGGCGACCTGGTGGGCGTGCAGCGTACGCCCCAAGCCTTCAATGGCCAGATCGTCGTGGCGCGCCTGGACGGTGAAGTCACCATCAAGCGCTTCGAGCGAATCGGCGAGCGGGTACGTTTGCTGCCGCGCAACCCGGCCTATCAGCCGATCATTGTCGAAGCCGACCAGGACCTGGCCATCGAAGGCGTGTTCTGTGGCTTGCTGAGGCAAGGCTGATGGGCGCTGTCGTTGCGCTGGACACGCTGTTCAACGGTGGCCAGGTCTGGAAAGGTCGACCCGCGCCACCGGCCGCCAGCCCGCAACCCACCGGTCATGCGGCATTGGACGCAGCGTTGCCCAGCGGTGGTTGGCCGGAAGCGGCGCTGACGGAACTGCTCGTTGCCGCGCCAGGCGTGGGTGAGTTGCAACTGGTCTGGCCGACCCTGGCGCGGCTGACGGCGGCGGGGGAGCGGATCGTGCTGGTGGCGCCGCCGTTCGTGCCCTATCCCCAGGCCTGGCAGAACGCCGGGGTGGACCTGCGCCAACTGTCAGTAATCCGGGCCGATGAGCGCGATGCCTTGTGGGCCGCCGAACAGTGCCTGCGTTCGGGCAGTTGCGGCGCGGTGTTGTGCTGGCCCCGCCAGGCTGACGACCGGGCTTTGCGCCGCTTGCAAGTGGCGGCGGAAACCGGCCAGACCCTGGCGTTCGCCTGGCGCTCGATCCAGGAAGCCATTAACCCGTCACCGGCGGCCCTGCGCATCGCCATCGATGGCCGGCCAGGACAATTGCGGGTGCTCAAGTGTCGAGGCGGGCTGGCCCGTTCAACGCCCATTGCCTTCGCCACGCTCACGCCACAGACAGAGCATTGAGGTTGCGATGCGCTGGGTCTGCATTCTCTTCCCGCAATTGGCGCTGGACGCTGCGCTGCGTCAGCGTCCCGATCCTGGCGAGCCGTTGGCGCTGCTGACCGGCCCGGCCCAGCGCCGGGTGCTGCAGGCGGTCAATGAGCCGGCACGGGCCCTGGGCTTGCGTCCCGGCCAGACCATGACGGCCGCCCAAGCCCTGAGCAAAGGGTTTGCCACGGCCGAATACGACGCAGCGCAGATCCAATACTGGCAGCAGTTTCTGGCGGCCTGGGCCTACCGTTTCAGCTCCCAGGTCAGCGTGCATTACCCACGCACGGTGGTATTCGAGATCGAGTCGAGCCTGGGCCTGTTCGGCCCCTGGCCGGTGTTCGAGAAGCGCCTGCGGGCCGAGCTGACGCAACTGGGATTCCGGCATCGCATTGTCGCCGCCCCGAACCCGGTGGCAGCGCGGGTGCTGGCCAATGCCTACGACGCTCTGGTGGTGCCCGATATTGAAACCCTGCAAGCCTGCCTGGGGCAGATGCCGGTGGACCGCATCGGTCTGGAGCCCGACGTCGCCACGGCACTGTCACGCATGGGACTGCGTCAGTTGAGTCAGGTCCAGGCCTTGCCCCGACACACCCTGGCGCGGCGTTTTGAAGCCCAGGTGCTCAAGCATCTTGACGCGCTGACGGGCAGCCGCACCCTGGCGCTGTCGTTTTACCTGCCGCCGGACCGTTTTGATGTGCGCATCGAACTCAACTACGACGTGCAATCCCACCAGGCGTTGTTGTTTCCGTTGCGCCGATTGACCGGTGATCTCTCGGCTTTCCTGTGCGGTCGCGACAGCGGCGTGCAACGCTTTGACCTGCACCTGGAACACGCCGGGTTGCCTGACACGCTGATCAAGGTCGGCCTGCTCAGCGCCGAGCGGGATCCTGCGATGCTTTTCGAGCTGGCCCGTGGTCGGCTGGAGCAGGTGCAGGTCGAGGCGCCGGTACGTGGCTTTCGCTTGTGTGCCGAAGACCTGCCCAGTTTCGTGCCCCAACGCCTGGAGCTGTTCGACGAGCGTCCTCAGCAGTCCTTGCCTTGGGAGCAATTGCGCGAGCGGCTGCGGGCCCGGCTGGGGGACGACTCAGTGCAGGGCCTGGGGTTTCGCGATGACCATCGGCCTGAATGTGCCTGGCAGATGACCTCTGAACGCCAGCCCCAGGCATGTCCGGTGCGCGAGGGCGTCCGGCGTCCCGGCTGGCTGCTGGACGAACCCCAGGCCTTGCAGGAGAGCCAGGCGCGAATCCTCATGGGCCCGGAGCGCATCGAGTCCGGCTGGTGGGACGGCGCCGACGTACGCCGTGATTACTATCTGATTGAAACCCGCGCGGGCCAACGGGGCTGGGCCTATCGACCGGTGGGCGAGGGCGGGCCGTTGTGGCTGCAAGGTTGGTTCGCATGAACATCGACTATGCCGAGCTGCATTGCCTGTCGAACTTCAGTTTTCAGCGCGGTGCCTCCAGCGCCCTGGAGCTGTGCCGTCGTGCGCAACAACAGGGTTACAAGGCCCTGGCAATCACCGATGAGTGCACCCTGGCCGGGATTGTCCGAGCCTGGCAGGCTGCCAGGGAACTGGGCCTGCACTTGATCATTGGCAGTGAGATCCAGATCGAGAGCGGGCCGAAACTGGTGCTGCTGGTGGAGAATCTGCAAGGCTATCAAGCCCTGTGCCGGCTGATCACCCGCGCCCGTCGACGCAGCGAGAAAGGTCGCTATCGCATCGTGCGCGAAGACTTCGACGAGCCCTTGCCGGGGTTACTTGCGTTGTGGGTGCCCGGTGACAGCGATCCCGAAGGTCAGGGGCGCTGGCTGCGGCAGATATTTGCCGAGCGCTTGTGGCTGTCGGTCCAGTTGCATTGCGGGCAGGACGACCGGCGTCGGCTGGCGGACTTGCTGGCGCTGGCGCAACGGTTGAACGTTGCGGCCGTCGCCACGGGGGACGTGCACATGCACGCACGTGGCCGGCGCGCCCTGCAGGACACCATGACCGCCATCCGGTACCACGTCACGGTGGCCGAGGCCGGCCAGCGCCTGCACCCCAACGGCGAGCGCCATCTGCGCAGTCTCCAGGCCCTGGCCGACATCTACCCGCGCGCCTTGCTCGACGAAACGTTGAACATCGCCCGGCGCTGTACCTTCGACCTTGGCCAACTGCGTTATCAATACCCCCGTGAACTGGTGCCTGAGGGGCATGATCCGGCGTCCTGGCTGCGGGAGTTGACCGAGCGCGGCATGCGTCAGCGATGGGAAAAAGGTCTGCAGGACAAGGTCCGCCAGCAGATCGACAAGGAGTTGGCCCTGATCGCCGAGCTGGGCTACGACAGCTATTTCCTGACCGTGCAGGACATCGTCAGCTTCGCCCGCGAGCGGCATATTCTCTGCCAGGGTCGTGGTTCGGCGGCCAACTCAGCGGTGTGCTACGCCTTGGGTATCACCGAAATCGACCCGAGCCAGACCAGCATGCTGTTCGAGCGATTCCTGTCCAGGGAGCGCAACGAGCCGCCGGACATTGACGTCGATTTTGAACACGAGCGTCGTGAAGAAGTGCTGCAGTACGTGTTCCAGCGCTACGGTCGCCATCGTGCGGCATTGACGGCGGTGGTCAGCAGCTACCACGGTGCCGGCGCGGTGCGCGACGTCGCCAAGGCCTTGGGCCTGCCCCCGGATCAGGTCAACGCGCTGGCCGACTGTTGTGGGCGCTGGAGTGACGAGGCACCGCCCGTGGAGCGCCTGCGCGAAGGTGGTTTCGACCCGGACAGCCCGGTGTTGCGCCGGATCCTGAGCCTGACCCGACAACTGATCGGTTTTCCCCGGCATCTGTCCCAGCACCCTGGCGGCTTCGTGATTTCCGAACAGCCCCTGGACACCCTGGTGCCGGTGGAAAACGCCGCCATGGCCGAGCGCACCATCATCCAGTGGGACAAGGACGACCTGGACGCGGTCGGGTTGCTCAAGGTGGATATCCTGGCCCTGGGTATGCTCAGTGCAATTCGTCGCTGTTTTGATCTGATCGCGCAGTACCGTGGCCAGCACTACACCTTGGCGACGTTGCCCAAGGACGACGCGGCCACCTACGAAATGATCACTCGCGCCGACACCATCGGCGTGTTCCAGATCGAGTCGCGCGCGCAGATGGCGATGTTGCCTAGGCTCAAACCCGAGTCTTTTTATGACCTGGTTATTGAAGTGGCCATTGTGCGACCGGGGCCGATCCAGGGAGGGATGGTGCATCCGTATCTGCGGCGTAAAAACAAGGAAGAAGCGGTGACTTATCCCTCCACAGCATTGGAAGAAGTGCTCAAGCGAACCTTGGGCGTGCCTCTGTTTCAGGAGCAGGTCATGCAGATCGCCATCGTTGCGGCGGATTACAGTCCCGGCGAAGCTGACCAGTTGCGTCGCTCCATGGCCGCCTGGAAACGCCACGGTGGCCTGGAACCGCATCGGGAACGCCTGGCGGCGGGGATGGCGAGAAACGGCTATACCGCCGAATTCGCCGCGCAGATCTTTGAGCAGATCAAAGGCTTCGGCAATTACGGTTTTCCTGAATCCCACGCCGCCAGTTTCGCTTTGCTGACCTACGCCAGCAGTTGGCTCAAATGCCATGAACCGGCGGCCTTCGCCTGTGCCCTGATCAACAGCTGGCCGATGGGGTTCTACAGCCCGGACCAGATCCTTCAGGATGCCCGTCGGCATCAGTTGCAGATCCGCCCGGTGGACGTGCGTGCCAGTGACTGGGATTGCAGCCTTGAACCCATGGAGGGCCGACAACCGGCGCTTCGCCTGGGTCTGCGCATGATCAAGGGCTTTCGCCAGGACGATGCCCAGCGTATCGAAGCGGCCCGTCGGCATCGGCCTTTCAGTGACGTGGCCGACCTTGGCGAGCGCGCGCAACTCGATGCCCGGGCCCAGGCACAACTGGCCGACGCCGGTGCCTTGCGGGGCCTGGCCGGTGATCGTCATCGCGCCCGCTGGGAAGTGGCCGGGGTACAGAAACAACTGGGCTTGTTCGCCAGTTTGCCCGCTGAGGAAGAACCGCCCGTGGACCTGCCAAAACCCACGGTGGGGGAGAATCTGTTCGCCGATTACGCCAGCATCGGTACCACACTGGGCCCCCATCCGATGGCCTTGTTGCGCCCCGAACTGCGCGCCCGGCGCTGTCGCAGCTCACGGGAGCTGCAGGACGTGGCACATGGCCGCAACGTCAGCGTGGCCGGGCTGGTCACCGGCCGCCAACGGCCAGGCACGGCCAGCGGCGTGACGTTCGTCACCCTGGAAGATGAGTTTGGTAACCTCAATGTGGTGGTCTGGCGCGACCTGGCCGAGCGCCAACGCAAAGCGTTGGTGGGTTCGCAATTGCTCAGGGTCGACGGACGTTGGGAAAGTGTCGGTGAAGTTCGTCATCTGATCGCCGGCCGCTTGAGCGACCTGACCGAGTTGCTGGCGGGTATCCAGGTGCATAGCCGCGATTTCCGCTGAACCCAGCCGCCACACAGCAAGCATGCCCCTAGTCCGAGCAGGTTTGCAGCATGACCTCACCATGACCCCACCATGAAACCAAACGCCAACCCAGCGCTCGAAGCTCTGAGCACAAGGGACTTGTGGTAGGCCGATTCCCTGCTGGCATTTTCGAGGTTCAGAATCGACTCATGCAGTTCTTATCCCAGAATCATGGATGCCCCGGTTGGGGTGGTGAAATGGCCGGGCGTATCCGCGCGTTTGATTGGAGCCAGACCGAACTGGGCGCCATCGAGCACTGGTCCGCCAGCCTGCGCAGCGCAGTCCAGATGCTGCTGGCTTCGCCTTTGCCGATGGTCATGTTGTGGGGGCGTCAGGGTTTCATGGTCTACAACGATGCCTACGCCGAGTTCGCCGGCGGGCGCCATCCATACCTGCTGGGCTGCGCGGTAGAGTTGGGTTGGCCAGAAGTGGCCGAATTCAATCGTCACGTCCTAGATGTCTGCCTGGCCGGCGGCACCTTGTCCTATCGCAGCAAAGAGCTGGTATTGCTACGCAATGGCAAACCTGAAGATGTATGGATGGATCTTTACTACAGCCCGGTGCCCGACGATGATCAGTCACCGGGCGGCGTGTTGGCGATCGTCGTGGAAACCACCGAGCTTGTGCTGACCGAGCGTGCCCGCCAGGAGGCGGAACGCAGCTACCGCGCCGTCAACGAGCGCATTCAGTTGGCCCTCTCGGCTGGGCCCTTGCTGGGATCGTTTGTCTGGGACATCCAGAACGACACGCTTTCCGGCGATGAGCGTTTTTCCCGCACGTTCAATTACCCGCCGGACACACCCCTGGATGCATTGCCTGTCGAGATTGCCCGCCAGAACATCCACCCCGATGACCTTGAGGAAGTGAACCGGCGGGTCGAACTAACCTTGCGCACCGGGACCCCCTACAACGCTGAGTATCGGGTGCGCCGCCTGGGCGGTGATTACCTGTGGGTGCTGGCGAGCGGGCGATGTGAGTTCGATACGTTGGGCACGCCCTTGCGTTTTCCCGGTGTGCTGATTGATATCCACGAACGCAAGGCGGCTGAAGCATCACTGCTCAAGTTCACCCGTGATCTGGAGCAACGTGTCGCCGAGGAAGTGCATGCGCGATTGACGGCTGAAGAACAGTTGCGCCAGTCGCAGAAGCTCGAAGCCATTGGCGGACTCACCGGCGGTGTGGCTCATGACTTCAACAACTTGCTGCAGGTGATCGCCGGCAACCTGCACCTGTTGGCTCGCCACGAACCGGACAACGTCAATGTGCAGCGGCGGGTCAGTGCCTCCATCGAAGCGGTGGAGCGGGGCGCCAAACTGTCCTCGCAATTGCTGGCGTTTGCCCGGCGCCAGCCTTTGTCACCGGCGGTCTACAACCCACGGCGGATCTTCGACGGCCTGGGCGAATTGCTGCAGCGGGCCTTGGGCGAAACCATCCAGATCGAAGTGGCCTTGCCCGCCGAGCCCTGGTGCATCCACGTCGATCGCAACCAGCTTGAAAACGCTTTGCTGAACCTGGCGATCAATGCCCGCGATGCCATGGGCGGTGAGGGCACCATCGGCCTGATCGGCGAAAACATCGTGCTCGACGAATCGTTCTGCGCCGGTAAAGACATTCCGGCCGGTGACTATGTGCGTCTGTCGGTGAACGACCGCGGCGCGGGCATGCCTCCCGATGTGCTGAATCATGTGTTCGAGCCGTTTTTCACCACCAAGACCGATGGCCAGGGCACCGGGCTTGGGTTGAGTATGGTGTTCGGGTTCGTCAAGCAAAGTGGCGGGCATATCGAGATTGCCAGTGACGTGGGAGAGGGCACGCGGGCGCAAATGTATTTCCCCCGCAGTCGGCAACCTGAAACAGGTGAAGAGGCGCCCCACGGCCCGCTTCTGGCCGGTGGGCAAGAGACGATTCTGGTGGTGGAAGATAACGAAGAGGTGCGCAGCGCCTCGGTGGAGCTGCTGGAGCAGTCCGGTTATCGAACCCTCACGGCCGCCAACGCTGATGCGGCCATGGCGCTTTTGCTCGAAGGTGCCTCGGTGGATCTGATTTTTACCGATGTGGTCATGCCTGGCCTGATCAAGAGCTCCGACCTGGCGGCCTGGGCCAGGGTACAGACTCCGCCTATGCCCGTACTGTTCACCTCGGGCCACACTCGGGACATCATTTCCCGCAACCACCAATTGAGCCCCGATACCCATCTGCTGAGCAAACCTTACGGCCCGGATGCCTTGATCACCATGGTGAGGACTGTGTTGGGCAGTTGATCGCGGTGCGTTAAACAAATGGAACCGAAGCCGCCATGCCACCTTCAAATGACCATGACCGGTCATCAATCCGGCCTGTCATGAATGAGGTGCCTATGAACCAAGATCCTGCAAACACCCAGCAACAAGGCCAGACGCAGGCCCCGTCACCGCGCAATGATCCGGCGATCGATCCTCAGGTTTCCCCTGAGCCCGCTGGCACCCAGCCAGTCAGCCCGGCTGGAGCAGGCAAAGCCCAAAGCGCCGACAGCGAAGTCGATCAAAAGAATCACCACCAAGACAACGACAACACCTTCAGCCCTGGCTTCAAGCCTGACCCGGACCGCCCGGAATCCGGGGAGAGCACTGACGCTGATATCGATACGGATGGCGGTTAGCCAATGAGCCCTGCTTCTTTTCTTGAAGCTGGGCTTTCGGATTTCACGACGCCGTTGGGTGGCTGGCGCAGCTATTGAGTGGATGAGTGAGGCGACAGGTCCATCCGATACCCAGCCCCCGGCTTGCCTTCATGTAATGCCGACTGGATTCTTTCATACAATGCATTGGCCTCGGCAGTCGTGATTGACCGCGAGCAATCCCGCAATACGACGCGCAACAGAGCATTTTCCTGGCCGGGTAACAGCCCGAGTCGCTCGATGGCCTGTGGTGGTAATTCAGACGAAGTCCAACGACCTTTGACTTGCATCTCCTCAATCCAACCAGAGCAGTCGCCAGCCGCCTGGAGCATTTTCTCAGTCAGTACTTCCTCACTCAAACCCGGAGTCACGGCCACTGAAATGTCCCGAGTGATTGAAGGCAAGCGCGAAACCGTACTCCAAGGACGTAAATCTTGCATCTGGGCCTGAACTCGCTCATTAGGGTCACGCAACAGGCGAATATCCGGGATTCCCTTTCGTAGCATAGTCAACCGATCCAGCCCCATTCCCAATGCCAGACCGCCATGACGCTGCGCATCGATTCCCAGCCGTTGTAATAACGAAGTGGCAATAAGCCCACACTCCAGCACTTCGACAGCAGAACCATCGTTGATCACATTCACCTCAATGCCACCTTCGGTGTAATGATGCGGACTGTCGCTGTAAACCCAAGGTTTATCGGGGACGGCGACCCCAAGGATATCGCCGACCAAGCGCAAAAGGTGTCCGCGCGCCGAGAGCTCGGGTTCACCCAGCACCCATATATCCATCTGATGTGGCTCGGCGCAGTGCCAACGATCACGACTGTCGCGGCGGAACGTGATGCCCGGTGCGGCCAGCAAAATGACCTCTCCAGGTTTGCGTTCCTGGGCCGAACGTTGCAGCACAATTGGAATCTGGCTAGTGGTTTGTGTACGCAGCAGTGAATGTTCGTCTATCCACCGGGTGTGTTCGCTGCCTAAAGTGATTTCTGCCGGGTCATAACCGAGTAGTCCGTAGTTCTCTTCGGCGGATACGATTCGTGGGCCGGTTTGTATTAGAGCCTGCGGCCAACCAGCACTGACCAGCCCTTCAATGATTTCGTTCATGATCAGGCGGACTGCATGTGCGGGTGAGTGCGCCTCAGTCAGATCTGTAATGGATAACGCCTGCTGAAGCGCGACGTCAGTCAGGTATTTCTTGGTAACACCCATTATTGGCCCCTTTGAATCAGTGTTTGCTACGGCTTGAACAGTCGGAGGAAAAACCTATCAACACTAGACCAAACAAACAACTTAATAAGGCGGATTTTGGTGTTTTCAGAAATCTACTACAGACACTTCCTGCATAAGTAATCTATCTGCTTCATTAATAGGCTGTCGGTCTAAAAAATAGTTAAAATATTTCATGATCAGCATACAAGTTAAGTTCAGCCAGGCACACGATGGCTCCAGTGGTTATCACATTGATTTTCTTAGCCCAGCGGCCAATGTCAGCCCCCTAACTCAATAACCTTAATAACGGCGTCTGGCAAAGAGAGCAACTCCTCACTGGGGCAGGACTAATGCTCTCTTTTTGGTGAAGTAAAATATCAAGGGGGCGCTTCTCGAAGTTGCTCAGAGGCATTTCGGTATGCTGAGAGATCCTCACGTTTGAAACCAAGAATGCCCTGCCAGATTAAACCAGCAGGGCTTCTCGGTCAGGCTGATGATCTCGTTAAACCCTACGTTATGATCGGGCTTTTTTTACATTCTCTGCTATTTACTTGGATGAGCGGCCTGGAGTTTCTTGGCCATTTCCAGATGTTTTTCCAAGTCTGGAAGCATTTTTTGCGCGAACGCCTTCAGCTCGGTGTTACCGGGCTTCTTGTCGTCCGTGACGGTCTCGGCTTCTTTCTTGAACAGGGCGATGGTTTCTTCGTGGGCCATCACCTGGTTGTTGGCGTAGGCCGCATCAAACGACTCATCGCGCATATCGAGAATCTTGGCCTTGGCCTTTTTCACCAGCGTGGGTTCGTCCGGCACTTCGATGTCGTGTTTTTTCGCCAGTGAGATTAACTCCTCGTTGGCTTTGGTGTGGTCGGAAATCATCATGTTGGCGAAGTCCTTGACGTCCGCCGAGCTGCTTTTTTCCAGGGCCAGTTTGCTGGTTTCGATTTCTGCGATACCGCCGGCCGCCGCGTTGTCGACGAAGTCGTTGGAAGTTGCGGCCCAAGCCATGCCCATGCTGGTGCTCAAGGCAACTGCCAGGCCGAGTTGACGCAGGGTAAATCCGTCCATAGGTAAGTCTCCACACAGGTTGTACAAGGGACTTGTGTCGTCCTGTTCAATGGAGAGCGGCGGGCGGACAAAGGTTTGATTGCACAGCGGGCCGGTACGACGAACGGTCACCGCTGGTCGGATTGGCGGTCGACAGAACCCCGTCGGCGAGGCCATTCTGATGGTCGACGAACGCCGTAGAAGGCGTCTGCCATCGTTCTGCCAAAGGAGGTGTTCCATGCCCGTGACTCACGATTTGTGCCAGGATCTTCAATGCACAAAAGACCACATCCAGCAAAAACGCAGCGAGAATCCAAGGCTCGACTCGTTACTTCAAAAATACTCCCAACTTGATGCCGAGGTGGTCGACGCCGAGAAACCGTCGTCCGCCGCACTTTCCGATGTTGCCCTGAAGGCGCTCAAGGAGAAACGATTGCAGGTCAAAGACGAGATCGCGGGGTACTTGCAGGAAGAGCCATAAGGCTGGGCTGTTTGTGAGGAGCCCTTTGTTTCGTGAAGGGCCCTCTCGCCACACATCCACCGCGAATCTGTCAGGTCAGCGGGTTCCAGCGCTGGGACCAGTCGCTGCCGGCGGTGACGATCTGACGCAGCACTTCGAAGGCTTGCTGCAACGCCGCCGAATCCCGATCCCGGGAGTACACCAGGTACGTCGGGTAGTTGAATTCCGGCGCCTTGGGCACTCGCTCCAGAATGCCGCTGTCCAGGTAACTCTGCACGACCCGGGTACGGAAGTATCCGCTGCCGCCGTTCTCCAGAATGTACTGCAGGGCCAGGGGGCCGAGATTGAACGTCACGGCTGCCTTGGCCTTGTCCGGCAGTGCAGTGTCGTGCTGACGACGGAAGTCGGCACTCCAGTCGATGTACACGTAGGGCTCGGGACAGGTGGCCAGGCGCACCAGGATCAGTTTCTCTTCCAGTAACTGTTCCACTTGCAGCCTCGGCCAGTATTCGGGCTGATACACCACGGCGGCATCCAGCAGGCCCAGTTCCAGTTGTTGCAGCAGTTTTTCGCCATCGCGGATGTCCATGCGCAGGGCATGGCCGGGGATTTTCTGGCGCAGTTCCTCAGCCCAGGCGAGCATCAAGGGATTGCACAGGCTGACTTCACCACCGAGGTGCAAAACGTTGCGAAAGCCTTCGGGTAAGGGAAGGTCCCGGCGGGCCGCTTCCCAGGTCTGCACCAGTTGGTTGGCATACACCACGAAGGTTTCACCGTCGGCGGTCAGGCGCGCGCCGGCACGGTTGCGCACAAACAGCACACAGCCAAGCTGGCTTTCAAGCTTCTGCACCCGCGCTGTGATAGCCGTCTGGGTGACGTGCAGCTTGTCGGCTGCGGCGGCGAGGCTGCCGTGACGGACGATTTCCAGAAAGGTGCGGGCAAGGTCAATGTCCATGGTCAGGCCGATGCGAGAAAAGCGGGGATTGTACGATACCTGCGAATAATCGCAGGGCCCTTTGCTGTATGTACCGGCGCTATCGCTAGCAGGCTCGCCCCACAAGGGATCTGGGGCGACGCTCAATCTTGAAACCGGAGCAATTGTGGGAGCCAGCCAGCCAGCCAGCCAGCCAGCCAACCAGCCAACCAGCCTGCTCGCGATAGCGATGGGCCGGTCAGTGGAAATGCTCAAGTAAAAACACAAATCCCGCCACAGAGGCGGGATTCGTTTGCAGCCAGGGCGCCCGGAGAAGGCGAGTAGTCTCAACCTGGGAACAGCTCGGACAATTTCATCGCCAGCATCATGTCGCCTTCGGCCTGCAGTTTGCCGCCCATGAATGCCTGCATGCCGTCGGTGCTGCCGTCGACGATGCCTTTAAGGGTTTCGCCTTCCATCACCAGGGTCACCTGGGCGTCCGGGTTTTCACCTTCCTGCAGTTCGCAAGTGCCATCCTTGACGATCAGTGAGAAATTCTGGGTGTCGTCGATGCGGAAACCGAATACCAGGTCCAGGCCCTTGGCGGCTTCCGGGTTGAACTTGGCTTTCATGGATTGTACGGCGTCGGCTACGGAGGTCATGGTTTCGATCCTTATTTGGGTTATACAGCAAGGGTCTACAGTAATCCGGACTCAGCGAAAGGTGATGAGATCCGGGGCCTTCAGCAGTTGCAGGTGGGCATGACTGTTGAAGGAAGCCAGGGCCACCTCGCGGCCCCTGAATTTCAAGTGGTTGAGCGAGGTGTTGACGATTTGCCAGTTCAATTCAAAGGCCTGCCGCGCAGGCATCTGGGTGATCAGGTGGAGCAGGGCGGTGATGGTCCCGCCGGAGGTGAATACGGCGATTTTCTGAGAATTGTCGGCTTGCTCCAGAATGCGCTGCAGGCCGGCCTGGACGCGGTCGACGAAACCCAGCCAGCTTTCCAGCCCGGGCGGGTCGTATTGGCCGCCGAGCCAGCGTTCGATGATCAACGCGAAGATGCGCTGGAACTCGGCGCGGTTCTGTGCGGCGTTGCGCAGGATGTACAGGGCTTCGGGTTCCTGGGCGAGCATGTCCGGCAACAGGGCGCGGATCACCGCGTCGGCGTCGAATTCATTGAACGCCGAATCGATCTCCAGCCCGGGAACCGGCAGCCCGGCGGCGGACATCTGGCCCAGCGCACCGGTGGCGGTATCCTGCTGACGACGCAGGTCGCCGGAGAGGCAGCGATCGAACACGACACCCAGTTCGGCCAGGTGGCTGCCCAGCACTTGCGCCTGGCGTACACCGTTTGGCGAAAGGACATCGTAGTCGTCCGCACCAAAGGAGGCCTGGCCATGTCGAATCAGATAGATACTGCCCACGTCCGCGTCATCCCGGTACGTTGAAGGTTTGGCGAGGTTATGAGGATGGCGGTGAGCTGTCAATGAAAAAACATACGCTTGTTTGAAATGCCCGTTACAGCTTTGTTCAACTGCGCTCCCGTTAAGGTAACCACAGGTTTCACGGCTGGTCGCGGCGCAGGCGCATGGGTATGCTGAACGTGTTGAGTGCCCGCCCTTGAGCGGCGTTTTGAATTTATTAGGAGCCATCGTGGAGTTTTTCATCGAATACGCCAGTTTTCTGGCCAAGACCGTGACGCTGGTGATCGCCATCCTGGTGGTGCTGGCCAGTTTTGCTGCCCTGCGCAGCAAGGGCCGGCGCAAGTCAGCCGGCCAGTTGCAGGTGAGCAAACTCAACGACTTCTACAAGGGGCTGCGTGAGCGCCTGGAGCAGACGCTGCTGGATAAAGATCAGCTCAAGGCCCTGCGCAAGACCGAAGGCAAGGCTGAAAAGGCCGCAAAGAAAACCAAGGACAAACCGGCGGCCAAGTCTCGGGTATTCGTGCTGGATTTTGACGGTGACATCAAAGCCTCGGCCACCGAGAGCCTTCGTCATGAAATCACCGCATTGCTAACCCTGGCGACCCCTAAGGATGAAGTGGTGTTGCGTCTGGAAAGCGGTGGCGGCATGGTCCACAGCTACGGCCTGGCCTCCTCGCAACTGGCCCGGATCCGACAGGCCGGCGTGCCGTTGACGGTGTGCATCGACAAGGTCGCGGCCAGCGGCGGCTACATGATGGCGTGCATCGGAGAGAAGATCATCAGCGCGCCTTTTGCCATTCTTGGCTCTATTGGCGTCGTGGCCCAGTTGCCCAACGTCAACCGTCTGCTGAAGAAGCACGATATCGATTTTGAAGTGCTGACGGCCGGTGAATACAAGCGCACGTTGACGGTGTTTGGCGAAAACACCGAGAAGGGTCGGGAGAAGTTCCAGGAAGACCTGGACATCACCCATGAGCTGTTCAAGAACTTCGTGTCCAACTACCGTCCGCAACTGGCCATTGATGAAGTGGCGACCGGTGAAGTCTGGCTGGGCGTCGCGGCACTGGACAAACGCCTGGTGGACGAGCTGAAAACCAGCGATGAATACCTGGCCGAACGAGCCAAGAGTGCCGAGCTGTACCACCTGCACTACGCCGAACGCAAAAGTTTGCAGGAGCGCATTGGCATGGCGGCCAGCGGTTCGGTGGACCGGGTGCTGCTGAACTGGTGGAGTCGGCTGACCCAGCAGCGGTTCTGGTAGCCCGCGAAGATCTGGCTTCACCGCCAATCACTGTGGGAGCGGGCTTGCTCGCGAAGGCGGTCTGCCTGACTAATAATGTTGGCTGTGACACCGCTTTCGCGAGCAAGCCCGCTCCCACAGAGTTTTCCGGGTGGCTGAAGATCCGGGTTCACCACTCACCAACCGCCTATAAAAAAGCCCTGAACCGGAGTACCCGGATCAGGGCTTTTTCATGCATCAGGTTTCAGCGACGACGAAACAACGGCAACGGTTCGTCAGTGGCGGCCTGGTAGGTCACCGAGAAGTCCTTGAGGCTTTCCAGGGCTTCAAAGGGGTCCTTGTCGGCGCGCAAGGCAAAGGCGTCGAAACCGCAACGGCGCATGTAGAACAATTGGTCGCGCAGCACATCGCCAATCGCCCGCAATTCGCCCTTGAAGCCATAGCGGTCACGCAGCAGGCGAGCGTTGGAGTAGCTGCGCCCGTCGGTGAAGGCCGGGAAGTTCAGGGCGATGACCTGGAACTGGTTGGCGTCATCACCGATTTCTTCAGCCTCTTCGTCGGCGTCCAGCCACACACCCAGGCCGCCATCGCGGGCCTTGAGGGCGTGAGCATGATCGCGCCACAGGGCCAGGGGCACGATCAGGTCGTCGCAGTTGGAAATACCATCGAGGGTCGCGTCCTTGGGCAGCAGGTGCCAGGTTTCGTCGATAACCTCGTCGTTCTTAATTATTCGCTGCATAGACGCGTTCCTTGAAGAGGTCGATGCCGATACGTTGATAAGTGTCGATGAAACGCTCGTCTTCAGTACGTTGTTCGATGTACACGTCGATCAGCTTCTCGATCACGTCAGGCATGTCGTCCTGGGCAAACGACGGGCCGAGGATCTTGCCCAGGCTGGCGTCGCGGCTGCCGCTGCCGCCCAGGGAGACCTGGTAGAACTCCTCACCTTTCTTGTCCACGCCCAGAATGCCGATGTGACCGACGTGGTGGTGACCACAGGCGTTCATGCAACCAGAAATGTTCAGGTCCAACTCGCCGATGTCGAACAGATAATCCAGGTCGTCGAAACGACGCTGGATCGACTCGGCGATAGGGATCGACTTGGCGTTGGCCAGGGAGCAGAAATCACCGCCCGGGCAGCAGATGATGTCGGTCAGCAGGCCGATGTTCGGGGTGGCGAAGCCTTGCTCGCGCAACTCGCCCCACAGGGTGAACAATTGGCTCTGTTCAACGTCCGCCAGGATGATGTTCTGTTCGTGGGAGGTGCGCAGTTGACCGAAGCTGTAGCGCTCAGCCAGGTCGGCCACGGCGTCCAGTTGCTTGTCGGTGATGTCGCCCGGCGCGACGCCGGTCGGCTTCAGGGACAGGGTCACCGCGACGTAGCCCGGCTTCTTGTGGGCCAGGGTGTTGCGGGTGCGCCAGCGGGCGAAGCCCGGATGTTCTTTGTCGAGCGCGGCCAGCTCGGCGTCCTGGTTGCTCAGGGCCTTGTAGTCCGGGTCGACGAAATGCTTGGCCACGCGATGGACTTCGGCTTCGGTCAGGGTAGTCTGGCCGCCGCGCAGGTGAGCCATTTCGGCCTCGACCTTTTCGGCGAACACTTCTGGCGTAAGGGCCTTGACCAGGATCTTGATCCGCGCCTTGTACTTGTTGTCACGACGGCCGTAGCGGTTGTACACCCGCAAGATGGCGTCGAGGTAGCTCAGCAGGTCCTGCCATGGCAAGAATTCGTTGATGAACGCGCCGACCACCGGCGTACGGCCCAGACCGCCGCCCACCAGCACACGGAAGCCCAGCTCGCCCGCGGCGTTGTAGACCGTCTCCAGGCCGATGTCGTGGACTTCAATGGCCGCACGGTCCGAGGTCGAGCCGTTGATGGCGATCTTGAACTTGCGCGGCAGGTAGGCGAATTCCGGGTGGAAGGTGGTCCACTGGCGAACAATCTCGCACCAGGGGCGCGGATCGATCAACTCATCGGCCGCGACACCGGCGAACTGGTCGGTGGTGACGTTGCGCAGGCAGTTACCGCTGGTCTGGATCGCGTGCATCTGGACAGTGGCCAATTCAGCCAGGATCTGGGGCACATCTTCCAGGGCCGGCCAGTTGTACTGGACGTTCTGGCGGGTACTGATGTGGGCATAGCCTTTGTCGTAGTCGCGGGCAATCTTGGCCAGCATGCGCACCTGACGCGAGGTCAGTTGGCCATAGGGCACCGCTACGCGCAGCATCGGGGCGAAGCGCTGGATATACAGGCCATTCTGCAAACGCAGAGGGCGGAATTCTTCTTCGCTCAGCTCGCCTGCCAGATAGCGTCGGGTCTGATCACGGAACTGCTTGACGCGGTCCTCGATGATCCGCTGATCGTACTCGTCATATACGTACATATAAGTCTCGTTCTCAGGCTTGGGCCGATCAGAAACAGCTGCGTGTTGGCTCGCTGAAATCGGATTCTGCCTCGGCAATTCTACGCGCACGGCCGCGCACTCCTACAGGAGCCGGTGCAAGATACCTGTTTTGAGTTATGCGCAAAAGTGATGTTTGAGTATATATAAAGAACCAAATCGACTAATGGGATTGATTATTGCCTAACCCACATTTGTCGTGCGGGCAATCATCGTCTTAACTGTGGTCGAGTCCCTATGCAATCACCTACAAAACCGACAAGAGGCGATGCAATGAGCAATCCGACCAAAGCAAGGAAAAGCGACAGTACTGTTGATGCCTGGGCCATTTTGTTCCTGATTATCCTGGTGGTGGGCACCGCGGTGTTCTGGGTCAGTCACCAATAATCTTTCGTCGAACCCAATACCCATTCATGTGGGAGCGAGCCTGCTCGCGATAGCGGTGGTTCAGCCGATGATCATGTCGACTGACACGCCGCTATCGCGAGCAGGCTCGCTCCCACAGGGTTATTTATTGCTGGCGATGTTTTTACAATCCCGCCAGATGCACCACCAGCTTGACGATGCCAAACAGCGTCAGGGCGAAGATCACCGTGAAGACGATGCCCAATACCACGAAGTGACTCGGCTTGCCGTGGGTGAAGTCACGGGCGCGATTTTTGCCGCTCTGCACGCCGAAAGCGGCAGCCAGCACGCTGTGCATCATCTGCCACAGGGTCGGCGGCTTGTTGTCGACTGGATCGTCCATAAATCCCTCGTCTGCCATGGGTTTGGAACAAGCATAGACAACCCGCGAAAAAAGATCGCAGGCTTCGCCAGCGCCTACAGGGGGACACCAATACCCGTAGGAGCTGCCGCAGGCTGCGATCTTTTTGTCCGACGCAATCCTACTAGTTGTCGTAACCCAAATTCGGCGCCAACCAGCGCTCAGTCACGCTCAAGTCCTGACCTTTGCGCGCGGTATAGCTCTGGACCTGATCCTTGTCGATCTTGCCCACGGCAAAGTATTGCGCCTGGGGATGGGCGAAATACCAGCCGCTGACGGCTGCCGCCGGGAACATGGCGTAATGCTCGGTGAGGAACACGCCGCTGCGTCCAGCCTTCAGTTCGCTGGCCGCGGGGTCGAGCAGGCGGAACAAGGTGGCCTTCTCGGTGTGATCCGGGCAGGCCGGGTAACCAGGGGCAGGGCGGATGCCGGTGTACTGCTCTTTGATCAGGGCGTCGTTGTCCAGGCTTTCGTCCTTGGCGTAGCCCCAATGTTCCTTGCGCACCTGCTGGTGCAGCCATTCGGCACAGGCCTCGGCCAAGCGGTCGGCCAGAGCCTTGACCATGATCGAGTTGTAGTCGTCGCCGGCTTCCTGGTAGGCCTTGGCGACTTCTTCGGCGCCGATGCCAGCGGTGGTGATGAAGCCGCCCACGTAGTCGGTCACGCCGCTGTCCTTGGGCGCAACAAAGTCGGCCAGGGAGAAGTTCGGTTTGCCGTCGGTCTTGATGATCTGCTGGCGCAGGTGATGCAAGCGGGCCAGTAGCTTGCCATCCTCGCCATAGACTTCCAGATCGTCGTCATGCACCTGGTTGGCCGGCCAGAAGCCGAACACCGCGCGGGCGCTGATGAGTTTCTCGTCGATGAGCTTTCGCAGCATCGCCCGGGCATCGGCGTACAGCGCGGTGGCTGCTTCGCCGACCACTTCGTCGGTGAGGATGCGCGGGTACTTGCCGGCCAGGTCCCAGGAAATGAAGAACGGTGTCCAGTCGATGTATTCGGCCAGGACGTTGAGGTCGATATCCTCCAGCACTCGGGCGCCGGTAAAGGTCGGCTTGACCGGCTGGTAGCTGCTCCAGTCGAACTGCGGCTTCTTCGCCACGGCGGCGGGGTAGCTCAGGCGTTCGGTACGGGCGCTGCGGTTGGCGGTGCGCTCGCGAACGTCGATGTACTCCAGGCGGGTTTTCTCGACGAAGGCCGGCTTGAGTTCCTTGGACAGCAACTGGGTGGCCACGCCCACGGCGCGCGAGGCATCGGTGACGTAGATCACCGCGTCGTTGCTGTACTTGGGTTCGATCTTCACCGCCGTATGGGCTTTGGAGGTCGTGGCGCCACCGATCATCAGGGGCAGGTGGAAATCCTGGCGCTGCATCTCGCGGGCCACATGCACCATCTCGTCCAGGGACGGAGTGATCAGGCCGGACAGCCCGATGATGTCGCACTTTTGCTCCTTGGCTACCTGCAGGATCTTCTCTGCCGGCACCATCACGCCCAGGTCGACCACGTCATAGCCGTTGCAACCCAAAACCACACCCACGATGTTCTTGCCAATGTCATGGACGTCGCCCTTGACCGTGGCCATCAGGATCTTGCCTTTGGCTTCCGGCTTGTCGCCTTTTTCCGCCTCGATGAAGGGAATCAGGTGGGCCACGGCCTGCTTCATCACCCGGGCGGATTTCACCACTTGGGGCAGGAACATTTTGCCGGCGCCGAACAGGTCGCCGACGATGTTCATGCCGGCCATCAACGGGCCTTCGATGACTTCAATCGGACGGGCGAACGACTGGCGAGACTCTTCGGTGTCTTCGACGATGTGCGTAGTGATGCCCTTGACCAGCGCGTGTTCCAGGCGCTTGTTCACTTCCCAGCCACGCCACTCTTCGGTTTCCGCTTCCTTGACGCTGCCGTCGCCCTTGTACTTGTCGGCAATGGCGAGCAGGGCATCGGTGCCTTCAGGCGTGCGGTTGAGGATCACGTCTTCCACCGCGTCGCGCAGTTCCACCGGGATCTGGTCGTAGATCTCCAGTTGGCCGGCGTTGACGATGCCCATGGTCAGGCCCGAGCGGATTGCGTACAGCAGGAACACCGAATGAATCGCCTCGCGCACCGGGTTGTTGCCCCGGAACGAGAAGGACACGTTGGACACGCCACCGGAGGTCAGCGCATAAGGCAGTTCGTCGCGGATGTAGGCGCAGGCGTTGATGAAATCCACGGCATAGTTGTTGTGCTCTTCGATGCCGGTGGCGACGGCGAAGATGTTCGGATCGAAGATGATGTCTTCCGGCGGGAAGCCGACTTCATTGACCAGGATGTCGTAGGATCGCTTGCAGATTTCCTTCTTGCGCGCTTCGGTGTCGGCCTGGCCGGCTTCGTCGAAGGCCATCACCACCACGGCGGCGCCGTAGCGTTTGCACAGCTTGGCGTGATGAATGAACTGCTCGACGCCTTCCTTCATGCTGATGGAGTTGACGATGCCCTTGCCCTGGATGCACTTGAGGCCCGCTTCGATCACTTCCCATTTCGAGGAGTCGATCATGATCGGAACGCGAGAGATGTCCGGTTCACCGGCAATCAGATTGAGGAAGGTCACCATGGCCTTCTTCGAATCGAGCATGCCCTCGTCCATGTTGATGTCGATCACCTGGGCGCCGGCCTCGACCTGCTGCAGGGCCACTTCCAGGGCTTCAGTGTAATTGTCTTCGCGGATAAGCCGGGCGAACTTGGCCGAGCCGGTGATGTTGGTCCGCTCGCCGACGTTGACGAACAAGGAGCTTCGATCGATGGTGAACGGTTCCAGGCCCGACAGGCGGCAAGCCCGCGGGATCTCCGGAATCTGCCGCGGTGCGTAGCCGGCCACGGCCTTGGCGATGGCTTCGATGTGCGCCGGGGTGGTGCCGCAGCAGCCGCCGACGATGTTCAGGAAGCCGCTTTGGGCAAACTCTTCGATGACCTTGGCGGTGTCCACCGGCAGTTCATCGTATTCACCGAATTCATTGGGCAGACCGGCGTTCGGGTGCGCCGATACGTGGGTGCTGGCCTTGTTCGACAGTTCTTCGAGGTACGGGCGCAGTTCGCTGGCACCGAGGGCACAGTTCAACCCAACGGAAATCGGCTTGGCGTGAGCGACGGAGTTCCAGAAGGCTTCGGTGGTCTGGCCGGACAGGGTGCGGCCTGACGCGTCGGTGATAGTGCCGGAGATCATGATCGGCAGTTCGACGCCTAATTCCTCGTATACCCCTTGCACGGCGAAAATCGCTGCCTTGGCATTGAGCGTGTCGAAAATGGTTTCGATGAGGATCAGGTCGGCGCCGCCTTCGATCAGGCCCTTGGTGGCCTCGGTGTAATTTTCCACCAACTCGTCGAAGGTCACGTTGCGATAGCCGGGGTTGTTCACGTCTGGCGACAGCGAGCAGGTACGGCTGGTCGGGCCCAGCACGCCGGCGACGAAGCGCGGCTTGTCCGGGGTTTCCAGGGTCTTGGCGTCGGCCACCTTTCGGGCCAGGCGCGCGCCTTCCAGGTTCAGCTCGTAGGCCAGGGCCTGCATGCCGTAGTCGGCCTGGGACACCTGGGTGGCGTTGAAGGTGTTGGTTTCCAGAATGTCGGCACCGGCATCCAGGTAGGCTTTTTCGATGGCGCCGATCACATCCGGGCGGCTCAGTACCAGCAAATCGTTGTTGCCCTTGACGTCGCTCGGCCAGTCGGCGAAACGCTTGCCGCGATAGTCCTGTTCCTCAAGCTTGTAGCTCTGGATCATCGTACCCATGCCGCCGTCGAGGATCAGAATGCGTTCCTTGAGGGCTTGCTGGAGAAGATAAAGGCGAGCGCTGCGATCGGACATAGGACTACCTGGAAAAGACCATTACGAAGGCGGGGATGATAGCAAACCTGTGCAGGATTTGATCATGGGTGGCTTTTGCATGAATATCGCTCATGTTTGCAAGGCGTTGCCGCGCCGGTAGAATCGCCGGACTATCTCTTAGGGACCCGAGACATGCCGTACCGCGTCTTATTCGGCAGTCTGTTGCTGTCGTTGTCTTTTAGCGCAGCCGCCGGGGGACCTGCTCCCGCGATCTCCTATACTCGCGACATTCAGCCGATCTTCACGGAAAAATGCGTGGCCTGCCACGCCTGCTACGACTCCGCCTGTCAGTTGAATCTGGGCAGTGGCGAAGGCGCAGCCCGCGGTGCGAGCAAACTGTCGGTGTACGACGGCGAGCGGCGCAAGGCCGCTGACCCGACCCGCTTGTTCTATGACGCCTCTGGCCCGCAGGCGTGGCAGCGCATGGGTTTCTATTCCGTGCTCGATGCCCAGGGCAGTCAGGCCGCGCTGATGGCGCGCATGCTTGAGCTGGGGCATCGCACGCCGCTGCAGCCTAACGCCAAGCTGCCGGAGGAAATCGTGCTGGGCCTGAACCGTGACAACAGTTGCCCGATGCCGGGGCAATTCGACGAGTACGCCGCCGCGCATCCCAAGGAAGGCATGCCCCTGGCGGTCACTGGCCTGACCGACCAGCAATATCAGACCTTGCAGCGCTGGCTGGCCGCGGGCGCACCCATCGATCAGCAGGCGCTGGCGCCGAGCGCCGCCGAAGCCTTGCAGGTGGTGCAGTGGGAAAACCTACTCAACGCCCCCGGCGCCCGGGAAAGCCTGGTGGGCCGGTGGCTGTTCGAACACTGGTTTCTGGCGCACATTTATTTCAAGGATGGCGAGCCGGGGCATTTCTTCCAGTGGGTACGTTCGCGTACGCCTACCGGCCAGCCTATCGACTTGATCAACACCCGCCGCCCGAACGATGACCCCGGTACCCACGTGTATTACCGACTCTGGCCGGTACAAGGGGTGATCGTGCATAAAACCCATATCACCTACGGCTTGAGCGCGGCGAAAATGGCGCGGATCAAAAGCCTGTTCTACAGCGGCAGATGGCAGGTCACTGCGTTGCCGGGGTACGGGCCGGAGCGCCGGGCCAATCCGTTCTCCACCTTCGAAGCGATCCCGGCCCAGGCCCGCTATCAGTTCATGCTCGATAACGCCGAGTATTTCGTACGCACGTTTATCCGCGGCCCGGTTTGCCGGGGCCAGATCGCCACGGACGTGATTCGCGACAACTTCTGGGCGTTGTTCCAGGCCCCCGAACATGACCTGTACATCACCGACCCGAACTACCGCGGCCAGGCCACGCCATTGTTGGCGATGCCTGGGCAGAATGACGACGTGGGCAGCGTCCTGAGCCTGTGGCTGGACTACCGGGACAAGCGCAACGAGTACGAAGCCTTGCGTCGCGACAACTACGCCGACCTGCCTGCGCCCAGTTGGTCGACGCTGTGGGCCGGCAACGACAATGCCTTGCTGAGCATTTTTCGGCATTTCGACAGTGCTTCGGTCACCAAGGGCCTGATTGGCGAAGTGCCGCAGACGATGTGGCTGTTCGACTTTCCATTGCTGGAACGCACGTATTATCAGTTGGCGGTGAACTTCGACGTGTTCGGCAACGTGTCCCACCAGGCCCAGACGCGACTGTATTTCGACCTGATTCGCAACGGTGCGGAGCAGAACTTCCTGCGCCTGATGCCAGCCGATTCCCGCGAGGACTACCTCAACGATTGGTATCAGTCGGGCGGAAAATTCAAGATGTGGCTTGATTACGAGGCCATCGACGACGACAAACCGACGGCACTCATACTCGACGAGCGTGATCCCAAGCGTGACTTCGCCCGGCAATTGCTGCTCCGTTACGGCGACTTGAACGCTTGGCCCGATCCGATCAACCGTTGCGACGGCGCCTATTGCTCGCGCCCGAACATCGACCTGGCTCTGCAGAACGCCGAACAGGCCCTCAGTCGCCTGGTTTCGCGACCGGCGGCGGGTCTGAGCGTCATCCATCAGTTGCCGGAAGCGACCATGCTGCGCGTCGAAACCGTCAGCGGTCGCCGTGAGGTCTACAGCCTGCTGCGCAACCGCGCTCACAGTAACGTGGCATTTTTGCTGGGCGAGGCGCTGCGATACCAGCCGGGGCTGGACACCTTGACAGTCTATCCGGGCGTGCTCAGCAGCTATCCGAACTTCATGTTCAACATCCCCGCCGAGCAGGTTCCGGCCTTTGTCGACGCCATGGAAAGCGCCCGGGACGGGCAGGCGTTCGAGCGGATTGTCGAGCGTTGGGGGATCAGGCGCAGTCATCCGCAGTTCTGGCAGTACTTCCACGACCTGAGCCGGTATATCCAGGAGACGGAGCCACTGGAGACCGGCGTGCTGGATATGAACCGTTACCAGAACCTCTGACCAGGATATCCGGGCGCTTTCCCGACAAAAATACTAGGACTTTGTCCGGGGCGATGATTGGCGTAAACTGCCGACAAGCCTGCGAGGAGTTTCCATGACCGCCATTACCATTACCGATGCCGCCCACGATTACCTGGCTGACCTGCTGTCCAAGCAGAACACCCCAGGTATCGGGATCCGCATCTTCATCACCCAGCCCGGCACCCAGTACGCTGAAACTTGCATTGCCTACTGCAAGCCGGGGGAAGAGAAACCTGAAGACACCGCGCTGGGGCTCAAGAGCTTCACCGCGTACATCGACTCGTTCAGCGAAGCGTTCCTGGACGATGCGGTGGTCGACTACGCCACCGACCGCATGGGCGGCCAGCTGACCATCAAGGCGCCGAACGCCAAGGTGCCGATGGTCAACGCCGACAGCCCGGTCAACGAACGCATCAATTATTACCTGCAAACTGAAATCAATCCGGGGCTGGCCAGTCACGGCGGCCAGGTTTCGCTGATTGACGTGGTGGAAGACGGCATCGCCGTGCTCCAGTTCGGCGGCGGTTGCCAGGGCTGCGGCCAGGCCGACGTGACCTTGAAGGAAGGCATCGAGCGCACCTTGCTCGAGCGTATCCCGGAGCTCAAGGGCGTGCGCGACGTGACCGACCACACGCAGAAAGAAAACGCCTACTACTGATAGGTGTTCGCTGCGAATACAGAAAACGGCGCCCGTGAGCGCCGTTTTTTATGGGCGCGGATCCGACATCCCCGCAAGCTGACCCACCGCTTTCGCGAGCAAGCCCGCTCCCACATTGGGTCCGCGGTGATGTTCGATGTTTTTAATCGCCGCAAATCCCTGTGGGAGCGGGCTTGCTCGCGAAGGCTGCGTCACATTCAACATCAGCAGCTATCTGACCCACTGCTATCGCGAGCAAGCTCGCTCTCAAAGTTGTATTTTTCAGGGCCTGTAGAGATGCGCATGCCCGGCGCGGTACAGCGACGAGTCACTGAACACATCATTGCCCAGCACACGCCCCACCAGGATCAGCGCCGTGCGCCGAAAGCCCTTGGCCTGGACCTTTTCGGCAATATCAGCCAGCGTACCCACCACCCAATCCTGATCCGGCCATGTCGCCCGGTGAATTACCGCGATCGGGCAATCCGCGCCGTAGTGGGGCAGCAGTTCGCTGACGATTTTTTCCAGATGATTGACGCCCAAGTGAATCGCCATGCTCGCCCCGTGCTGCGCCAGGCTGCCCAGTTCTTCGCCGGCGGGCATCGCAGTTTTGTCCGCGTAACGGGTGAGGATCAGGCTTTGGGACACGTCCGGCAAGGTCAGTTCGGTGCCCAGCAGGGCGGCGCAGGCTGAGGTCGCGGTCACGCCTGGGATGATCTCGAATGGGATGTCCAGTTCCCGCAGGCAGCGAATCTGCTCGCCAATGGCGCCGTACAGGCTCGGGTCGCCGGAGTGCACCCTGGCCACGTCCTGGCCCTTGAAATGAGCGGCCTTGATCAACTCGATAATCTGCTCCAGGTGCAGCTCGGCGCTGTTGATCACCTGTTCGGCGCTGTGGCCTTCCAGCACGGCTGTGGGCACCAGGGAGCCGGCGTAAATGATCACCGCGCAGCTGCGGATCAGTCGCTGGCCTTTGACAGTGATCAGTTCCGGGTCGCCAGGGCCGGCGCCAATGAAATAAACGGTCATGACCGGTTCCTAAGGTGAGTGGGCGACCCTTTGAATGAAGATCGCTCATGATCCAGGGCGCGAATTATCGGGGTTTACGACGTGACCGCCAATGCCAGCGTGGCGCTTGGGGTCTTTTGGCGAGGAATCAGCAGCGTCGCAGGCATCGCGCCCAACCGGTCGGCCAGCGCCAGGGCGGCGCTTTCGGCGACGCCATAGCAACCGGTGTGCTCAAACGCGATTTCGGAGCGGTGACTGAGCCGCTGCTGGTAGCTGGACAGTTGCCCGGCATTGAAGCAGGTCAGCGGCAACTTCAGTTGCTCGGCCAGTTCCAGCAGACCCGGCTCGTCACGCTTGAGGTCAATACTGGCCAAGGCGCGAACCCGGGAGAGCTCAATGCCATGCGCCAGTAAGGTCTGATCAAGCAATGCCCGCAATGTGCTGGCCGGGCAGCCGCGCTGACAGCCCAGGCCGACCACCAGGATCGGCCCAGCACTCATGCGTCGTGGTGAGCCTGGTCGCCGCGACGGAACAACCACGCGCTAACCAGGCCCAAGGCCAGCCAGAACGCGACGTTGGTCACTTGCGAGGCGAGCTTGAATTGGCTTTCAAGTGCTTCGGGCGCCAGCATCGAGTGGACCTCAGGCTGCGGTGCGCCGATGACATGGGGCACCAGCAAGGTGGCCACGCCCAACAGTTTGAGCAACCAATGCCTGCCGAAGACCATCAGGGCGATGCCCACCGCCGTGGAGGCCGCCGTGCCGATCCACCACATCTGTCGCTGGGCTAGATCGGCCGCCGCCGTACCGGGCAACTCCGGTGGCAGGCCAAGGGTCGGTGCCAGAACGAAGGTGGCGTAGCCGGCCAGCCCCCAGAGCAAGCCTTGGGACGTGCGAGTCGGCGCACGCAAGGTGTACAAGCCGGCCAACATCAGGGCGAAACCCACCGCGACCACCAGATTGCCACCGGTAGTGGAGAGCACTCGCTGCCAACCGTCTTCCGGTTCCCACGCTTCGCCGTCATGGGCATGAGCAACCCCGGGGGCGTGCTCATGGAGCTCGGTAGCCGGTGCGCTTTCGTAGGTTTCGGCCTGCAGAATCAGCGGCGATACCCAGAAACTCTGGAGGAGGGTCAGCAGCAGGGCGGCCAGCAACCCGCTGAAACCGGCAGTTTGGGCGATACGCTTGATCATGTCGTCAGGTCTCAATGGCACGGGAATGCGGCGCTGTGGCGGGTGTCGTGGGCCGCGTTGTGCACCGCTTCGATGTGGGAGAAGCCGGCGAAATAGACCAGGCCCGCGCCGAGGATCGAGGCGAAGATCGCCGCGCTCAGGCGCTGGCTCAGGGTTGTGGAGCTGCTGGCGGTACGGGCGGTGCTGATGGTCGACATGGCGCTTCCCTATGGTCTTGTCATTGGGTGAAGCGAGCGCAATGAAACCCCGGGCGCAGGCCCGCCAAGGTTCGAACAGCGCCCGCCCACCGCGGGTTTGTTGATGCATGAGTCATGGGCCGGTCTCCGGGCTCGCGAGGGGCAGGGCTTGTGCCTGGCCGACAAGCGTCACCTTCCCATGCCGTGAGGCACAGTGGATCTGACGCTTCTCTCGCTTACCGTTGCGGGGGCAGCACCGGACTGACGTGGCCTTGAAGTAAAGCACACGATTCACCGGTTTCCCGTTTCACCCTGTGAAGGGCACCCGTAACTAGGCGCACAGGAGAGCATGGGCGGGGGCGGGGCGTCAATTGGCTGATACCCCGTTGCGCCCATCGCGAGCAGGCTCGCTCCCACAGTTGAGCTTTGTTGAACATGAATTTTGTGAACGGCGAAATTTACTGTGGGAGCGAGCCTGCTCGCGATAGGGCCCGCAAGACACCACAGAACTCACCTGCGGACATTGACCCGCCCCCACACCCTGCGTAGCCTTGCGCCTTCGAGGTTCTTCGGCATTGGCCGAAGCTAAGAAGGGAACGCGGTCCAAGCCGCGGCTGCCCCCGCAACTGTGAACGGTGATGTTGTTGCAAAGCCACTGCGCATGCTCTTTTACCAAGGGTGCACGGGAAGGCGCAGCCACTGCCAGTCGAATGACTGGCCCGCCGTCAGCCAGGAGACCTGCCTCGACACAGATTCTCACTACAACCGGGCGGGGTGATCCGGTGGCGAAATCTTCCGCGTGCGCCTATGCGTGCGGGTTGTCGTCCCGTTTGCCCGCCACCTTGCCAAAGGGCATCCGATGAAAACACTGGCCAAACTCCCTGTCACCATCGTCACCGGTTTCCTCGGCTCGGGTAAAACCACCTTGCTGCGGCACATGCTCGACAACGCCCAGGGCCGCCGCATCGCCGTGATCGTCAATGAGTTCGGCGAGCTGGGCATCGACGGCGAGATCCTCAAGCAGTGCTCGATCGGCTGCACCGAAGAAGAAGCCAGCGGTCGCGTCTATGAATTGGCCAACGGTTGCCTGTGCTGCACCGTGCAGGAAGAGTTTTTCCCGGTGATGCGCGAGTTGGTGGCGCGGCGCGGTGACCTCGATCACATCCTCATCGAAACTTCCGGCCTGGCCCTGCCCAAACCGCTGGTCCAGGCTTTCCAGTGGCCGGAGATCCGCAGCGCCTGCACCGTCGATGCGGTGATCACCGTGGTCGACAGCCCAGCCGTGGCCGCCGGCACGTTCGCCGCGTTCCCGGACCAGGTCGATGCCCAGCGCAAACTTGACCCGAATCTGGACCATGAATCACCGCTACACGAGTTGTTCGCCGATCAACTGGCGAGCGCCGACCTGGTGATCCTCAACAAAGCCGACCTGATCAGCCCTGAAGACCTGGCCAAGGTGCGCCTGGAAGTGGCCGAGGAGCTGCCGCCGGCGGTCAAGGTCATCGAAGCCAGTAGCGGTCGCCTGCCCCTGGAAGTGCTGATCGGCCTGGGCGCTGGCTCCGAGGAGCACATCGACAGCCGCCACAGCCATCACGATCATCACCATGACGGCGACGATGATGACCATGATCATGACGCGTTCGACTCCATTTCCATCGAACTGCCCCAGGCCGACGAAAGCCTGCTGCTGGACGCACTGACTCAACTGGTGGTCCAGCACGGCGTGCTGCGGGTCAAGGGGTTCGCGGCAATTCCCGGCAAGCCGATGCGTTTGCTGATCCAGGGTGTGGGCACGCGCTTCGACAAACATTTCGACCGCCAGTGGGGCGCCGATGAAGCTCGGGTGACCCGCCTGGTGCTGATCGGCCAGGCGCTGGATGCCGAGCTGCTCGAAGCGCAATTGCGCGCCGCCCTCAGCGTCTAAGCCATGCACCTGCTCAGGACCCAGCCCGGCGGATTCGTGTCGGACGACAACATTGCCGATCTCGGACAAACCCCCGCCGAGCTGGTGATCCTGTGCAGCGGCGACTCCAGCCTGGCGTTGCTGGCCGAAGCGGCGCGGCAGTTGCCCGACGACTATCCGCAGTTTCGCC
The DNA here is from genome assembly GCF_900113505.1 of Pseudomonas sp. NFACC45. Lineage (NCBI taxonomy): Bacteria > Pseudomonadati > Pseudomonadota > Gammaproteobacteria > Pseudomonadales > Pseudomonadaceae > Pseudomonas > Pseudomonas sp. NFACC45. The sequence goes on along the minus strand of NZ_FOPO01000014.1, from coordinate 96,859 downwards.
TCGCCAACCCGATGCAGGTGCAGAACCACGCCTCGGTGGATCTGTATTTCGACGACGTGTTGCGTCACGCCAAGGTCATCCTGCTCTCCCTGCATGGCGGCATCGGCTATTGGCGCTACGGCATTGAACGCCTGATGGAGCTGACCGGGCGTGGGGTGAAGCTGATCCTGGTGCCGGGGGACGATCGACCGGACCCGGAACTCAGCGACTTGAGCAACGTGCCCAATGAGGATCGGGACCGGCTCTGGCAGTTCCTGCGCCAGGGTGGTTTGGGCAATGCCCTGGATCTGTTCCGTAACCTGGCCAGCCAATGGTTCGCTCGCGACTATCCTTGGAGCGAACCCCAAGCCCTGCCGCGTACGGCGATCTACCATCCGCAAACAACCAACGCCACCCTGAGCGATTGGCAAAGCGACTGGCGGGCTGGGCAGCCGGTGGCGGCGGTCCTGTTTTATCGCTCTCACCTGCAAGCGGCGAACACGGCGTTCATCGACGTGTTTTGCCAGCGCCTGCAAGCGGCGGGGCTCAATCCCTTGCCCATTGCCGTGGCGAGCCTCAAGGAGCCCGGTTGCCTGGCCTTGGTTGAAGACTGGCTGGATGAGGCGGCGGCGGGGGTGATCCTCAACACCACCGGCTTCGCCCAATCGAGCCCCGAAGCGCCGCACGTGCGACCGTTTCGCCGCAATATCCCGGTGATCCAGGCGATCTGCGCCCAGGACAACGAGCCCGGCTGGCGCACCAGTGAGCAAGGCCTGGGCCCGCGGGATCTGGCGATGCACATTGCCCTGCCGGAACTGGACGGGCGGATCATCAGTCGCCCCATCAGTTTCAAGGACCTGGCCTGGCGCAGCGAGCGTAGCCAGAGCGATGTGGTCTGCTACCGGGCCGTGCCCGAGCGCATGGATTTTGTCGCTGAGTTGGCGCGGCGCTGGACCACCCTGGCGTGCCTGCCCAATTCGCAGAAGCGCGTGGCGCTGATTCTCGCCAACTACCCGACCCGGGATGGGCGCATCGGTAACGGTGTCGGCCTGGACACCCCAGCGGCGGCGGTGAATATCCTGCGGGCCATGCAGGCCGAGGGCTACCCTCTGCCGGCCGAACTGCCGGCAAGCGGCACTGCGCTGATCCAGCAGTTGCTCGGTGGGGTCAGCAATGATCTGGACAGCCTCGACCTGCGTCCATGTCACCAGAGCCTGGCCCTCGATGCCTACCAGGCCATGTTCGACGCGCTGCCCGAGGCCAATCGCCAAGCAGTGCTGGAGCGCTGGGGCTCGCCCGAACAGGATCCGATGTTCCGCGATGGCCGGCTGATGATCGCGGGTGTGCGCCTGAGCCTGACGTTTGTCGGCATCCAGCCGGCCCGGGGTTACCAAGTCGATCCGAGTGCCGTTTACCACGACCCGGACCTGGTGCCGCCCCATGGCTACCTGGCGTTTTATTTCTGGCTGCGGCACACCTACGGCGTCCACGCGCTGATTCATGTCGGCAAGCATGGCAACCTCGAATGGCTGCCGGGCAAGGGCGTCGGGCTGTCGGAAAACTGCTGGCCGGATGCGCTGCTGGGACCGTTGCCGAACATCTATCCGTTCATCGTCAATGACCCGGGCGAGGGCGCCCAGGCCAAGCGTCGCACCCAGGCTGTGATCATCGATCACTTGATGCCGCCGCTGACCCGGGCCGAAACCTATGGGCCGCTGCGTAACCTTGAGCTGTTGGCTGACGAATACTACGAAGCGCAACTGCTCGACCCCCGCCGCGCCCGGGAATTGCAGCGAGACATTCTGAATCTGGTGCGCGAAACCCACATCGACCGCGAGTTGCAACTGGACGGCGACGCTGACGTGGCAATCTGGCTGCCGCGCCTGGACACCTACTTGTGCGATCTGAAGGAGTCGCAGATCCGCGACGGCCTGCACATTTTCGGCGAGTCACCTACCGCACGGTTGCGTATCGACACCTTGCTGGCATTGCTGCGCATTCCTCGGGGCGATGGCAAGGGCGCGCAGTCGAGTTTGCTGCGGGCGCTGGCCAAGGCCTTCGCGTTGGGTTTCGATCCGCTGGATTGTGCGCTGGCCGAACCCTGGACCGGCGCTTGTCCTGACGCCTTGCGTGGGATCAGCGACGAACCTTGGCGTACTGCTGGCGATACTCGTGAACGTTTGGAATTGTTCGCCGGGCAATTGATCGAGCAGGCGCTGGAAGGGGTGGTCGAGCAACTTCAGGCACCGGGTTGGGAGACGGTGAACAGCATTATTGAAAACCTGCGCGGCGTCGTGGCGCCGCGTCTGGACGCCTGCGGTCCGGCGGAAATGCGCGGTTTGCTCGATGCCTTGAGCGGGCGCTTCGTGCCGGCCGGCCCCAGCGGTGCCCCCAGTCGCGGACGCCTGGATGTGCTGCCCACCGGGCGCAACTTCTTCTCGGTGGACGTGCGCAACCTGCCCACCACCACTGCGTGGCGTATCGGTTTTCAGTCGGCGAACCTGATCCTCGAACGGCACTTGCAGGATCACGGTGATCACCTGCGCCAGCTCGGTCTGTCGGTGTGGGGCACCGCCACCATGCGCACCGGCGGCGACGACATTGCCCAGGCCATGGCGTTGATGGGCGTGCGTCCGGTGTGGGCCACGGGCAGCCAGCGAGTCGATGATTTCGAGATACTGCCGTTGACTCTGCTGGACCGGCCTCGGGTCGATGTCACGCTGCGGGTCTCCGGGTTCTTCCGGGACGCCTTTGCCAATCTGATCCGCCTGTTCGATGCGGCGGTGCAGGCCGTCGCCGCCCTCGACGAACCGGACGACATGAATCCTTTGGCGACGAAGGTGCGCAGCGAGCGCCAGGCCTTGTTGGAATCGGGCCTTGAGCCCGAGGTCGCGGCCCGTCAGGCCGGCTGGAGGATCTTCGGCGCCAAACCCGGCGCCTACGGCGCGGGTGTGCAGGGCGCTGTCGACGGTCGTTTGTGGCAGAGTCGCGAAGACCTGGCGCAGGTCTACCTGAATTGGGGCGGCTACGCCTACGGCGCCGGCGATGAAGGCACTGCCGCCCGGGAGCAGTTTTCCCGGCGCTTGAGCCAGGTGCAGGCGGTGTTGCAGAACCAGGACAATCGCGAACACGACCTGCTCGATTCCAACGATTACTACCAGTTCCAGGGCGGCATGCTGGCGGCGGTGGAGACCCTTGGGGGCGAAACGGCGGCCAGTTACCACGGCGATCACAGCCAGCCGGACTTGCCCAAGATCCGCACGTTGAAAGAAGAGCTCAACCGCGTGATTCGTTCCCGGGCGGCCAATCCGAAGTGGATCGAAGGGGTCAAGCGCCACGGCTATAAAGGTGCGTTTGAACTGGCGGCGACGGTGGACAACCTGTTCGCCTTCGACGCCACCACGCAGTTGATCGACGATCATCAGTACGCCTTGCTGGCCGAGGCTTATCTGCTGGACCCGGACACTCGGGATTTCGTCCGCCAGCACAACCCGGATGCCCTGCGCGACATGACCGAGCGCATGCTCGAAGCGCAGCAGCGAGGGATGTGGCAGGAGCCCGGGGAGTATCGAGAGGCGCTGGAGAACTTGTTGTTGGACATCGAGGAGGATGGCTGAAATGAGGACAACAGACGCGCCCTTGTGGCGAGGGAGCTTGCTCCCGCTCGGCTGTGTAGGAGCTGGCGAAGCCTGCGATCTTTTGACCTTTATCGTTCGCTCACGACTCAATGGACAATGGAAAGATCGCAGCCTCGCTTCGCTCGACAGCTCCTACGCGCTCCTGTACGCGCCCCAGCGGGAGCAAGCTCCCTCGCCACAGAGGAATCTCGCACATTCATGAGGCCTTCAACATGACCGACACCCCCCATTTCCCGCTCTGCGCCGTGGTCGGGGCCGATGACCTGAAACTGGCCCTGTGCCTGGCGGCGATCGATCCGAAAATCGGCGGAGTGCTGATTGAAGGCCCGCGCGGCATGGCCAAATCCACGCTGGCCCGGGGCCTGGCGGATCTGCTGGCCAGCGGTCAGTTCGTCACCTTGCCCCTGGGCGCCACCGAGGAACGTTTGGTGGGCACCCTGGATCTGGACGTGGCCCTGGGGGAAGGGCGCGCGCAGTTCTCTCCGGGCGTGCTAGCCAAGGCCGACGGTGGCGTGTTGTACGTCGATGAAGTGAACCTGCTGCCTGATCATCTGGTGGACCTGTTGTTGGACGTGGCCGCCAGCGGCACCAACCTGATCGAGCGCGACGGTCTCTCACACCGGCATCCGGCGCGTTTTGTATTGATCGGCACCATGAACCCGGAAGAGGGTGAATTGCGTCCGCAGTTGCTCGACCGTTTCGGCTTGAACGTGGTCTTGGACGGTCGCACCGCACCGGTGGAGCGCGGGCAGATCATTCGTCGACGGCTGGATTTTGACAGCGATCCGGCAGCGTTCTGCGCGGAGTGGGAACCGACCCAACAGCAACTGCGCGAACGCTGCCAGCAGGCTCGCGACCGGTTGGTGCAAATTCCTCTGGATGACCAGGCGTTGGCGCAGATCACCGAGCGTTGTTTTGCTGACGGGGTCGATGGCTTGCGCGCCGACCTGGTCTGGCTGCGGGCCGCCCGCGCCCATGCTGCGTGGCGCGGGGCGGAGGCCATTGCCGTTGAAGACATTGATGCGGTCGCCGAGTTTGCCTTGCGTCATCGCCGGCGCGAGCCTTCGGCCCCTGCGCCGTCCCAGGCGCCGCCAGCCAGCGCCGATCAAACCGCCAGGCCTGACGAAGGCCAGGGGCAGTGGGGTGACCTGCCGGCCCGGGCATTGCCCACCGGTGATCGGCGTGACGTGCCGAGTTGGCCAAAAAAGCCCTAGGCATTCGCCCCCGTTCGCCCGCGGGGGTGAATGCCAGACCCCGTGCGGGACGCTTGGATCAGGGGCGCCAGGGCCGCAGCAAAGCGGCGGCCAGCGGGGCGGTGAACTGGCCGGGCACCTTGCTCGTTGGCCGTCCACGCCTGCGCGAAGACCTGCGTTTTCAGCAACGCCATCGTTCGACCCATGAGCTGTGGCTGGTCATCGTCGACGCCTCGGCCTCGACTCGTCGTCATCAAGCCTTGAGCGATGGCAAAGGCCTGCTGGCGCAACTGTTCGATGACGCCTACCGCCAACGCGCCCGGCTGGCGCTGCTGACGGCCAGCGGCAGCGCACCGGCCTGGCAGGTGCAAGGGCTCAAGGCCTCGGCCGGGCTACGGGACTGGCTTGACGGGTTGGGCGCCGGCGGTGGCACGCCGTTGCTGGCGGCGCTGAACGAGGCCGGACGCTGGTTGGCGGCCCGGCGCAAGCGCTACCCGACAGAGCAACAGCGGGTGTTGCTGATGACCGATGGGCGAGTCAAAGAGCAACTGACACTGCCGCCCCTTGATTGCCCATGCCTGTTGATCGACATCGAACGCGGCCCGATTCGCCTGGGCCGGGCTCGGCAATTGGCGGGGCAGTTGGGGGCGCTGTATCGGCATATTGATGAAGGGCTACCGGGCTCGGATGTTCGCTGACTGACAGGGCCTCATCGCGAGCAGGCTCGCTCCCACATTTGTTCTGTGGTGAACACACGGATCGATGAATCCCCTGTGGGAGCGAGCCTGCTCGCGATAGCATCGCCTTGGTGTCAGATCCGCACGCTCAATAAGCATCACTGCTCTATGCTCAGGCAGTCCCTCACAGGAGTGAACCATGCGCGTACTCGTCACCAACGCCCAGGACGATTTTCGGGTCAAGGCCTATGCTGGCACCAACGGTGTATTGCTCGCCATGGACCTGGCTGAACCCCGGCGCAAAGGGTTGCTCGGCTTTGCCATCGAGAAGCAGCACGGCACCAAACCCTGGCTGTTCCTGTTTAACAGCCTGACCTTCCCCGACAAAGTGCACACGTTCCCGCAGTTTCGCGCTACGCCGAGCGATAAAGCACCGCTGCAGAAGTTTCGCTGGGCCGACTACGCCATCAACCCCGGCGTGGCCATTCACTACCGCGTGCACCTGGCCTATGGCAGCCCTGACGCGCCGCAACTGGGGGAATCACTTGAGGTGTCAGTGACCAGTGACGATGGTCAGCCAAGCAACCAGGGGGTCATCTTCAACCGTGCCGTGGCCGCCAGCCAGGCCTTCCAGCGCAAATTTCCCGAGTTGGACGCGTTGATCGACGCCAACAAAAACCTGTCCATCGATGACTGGCCCGACGCGCCGCGCCGCTGGCTGGAAAATGGTCTGCTGGGACGCTTGACCGGTTTCATCGACCGGGCCCTGAACGCCAGCTGGGCCCTGGACGTTGCGATTTATGAATATGAACTGCCGGTGATCGTCGCGGCTGTGAACGCCGCTTTCGCACGGGGCGCGCGGGTACGGGTGCTGTACCACGCCGAGCCGGGAGACGACGGCACATTGCGCAACGAAGCCAGCCTCGCAGCACTGCCGGCGGCCAACAAGCGCGGGCGTGTCACGCACAATATTTTCCACGACAAGTTCATCGTGCTGAGCAAGGTCGACGACACCGGTTCATTACACCCCGAGGCCGTGCTGTGCGGCAGTACCAATTTCACCGCCAATGGCGTCTACCGCCAGGCCAACGTTATTCATGTGCTCGACGACCCGCGGGTCAGCGACAGCTATCGCCAGGTGTTCGAGCAGATCTGGGCCGCACCCGAGGACGTGGGGGCCACGCGTCAGTGGATCAATCGGAACAACCCCATGGCTCCCGAGGAGCCATTGTTCACCGGGTTCTCACCGCGTACCGGAGAGGGCGATCTGGATCGTTTCGTCGATATCATCAATGGCGCTCGCAAGGACCTGCTGTTCGTCACCGCCTTCGCCTTGCCCGACCGGATCCTCGATGCCTTGCTCGGCCAACCCAACGACGACGTGCTGCGTTACGGCCTGCAGAACACCACCAGCCGCATCACTGGCTTTCATGCCGACCGCACCGCCGAATTCGCCGCCACCGCGCTGCTCAATACCGGCCTGGAGGGCTGGCTCAGGGAAAACATGAAAGGCCAGAAAGGCAATCTGCTGGTGCACACCAAAGCGGTCGTCACCGACTTCACCAGCGACACGCCGACCATCATCAGCGGCAGCCACAACCTGAGTGCCGCGGCCAGCAGCGGCAACGACGAGAACTACCTCATCATCCAGGGCGACACCGACCTGGCCGACCGCTACGGGCTTGAGTTGCTGCGCTTCTATGAGCATTACCGCTTTCGCTATTTCGCAAAAAAACTGGCGCTCAAGCAGGTCAAGCCGCTAGCGGTGGATGACAGCTGGACGGACGACTATTACCGCGAGGGGGATTTGCGGAAGTTGTCCAGAGTGAGGTTTTGCGGACGCTAGGTGCAGGCGTCGACCCCGGGGCGGGTCTATTGCCTCACACCTGGTGGAAACAAAAGTTACAAACGCAAATAGAGCGATGATTTGCATTTCCTGGAACATCGCCGACCAATTGTGGGAGCGAGCCTGCTCGCGATAGCGTCAGGTCATTCAACATCAACACTGACTGAGACTCCGTCATCGCGAGCAGGCTCGCTCCCACAGAATACTTGTCTGCTAGTGCAAGATAACCACGCCGTTATCGAAGCGTTGCTCGCAACCTTACGAGCTTCCTTGCCCGGCGGGTGGTGCACACGGTTCGCAGTCGCTGACGTAACCAGTGCAAGTCACGACGCGGCGAACGAGGCGGCCGCCTGGGTTTGGTTCGGCCGATGTGTTCGGCAAAGTTCCGGGTCAGCGAGCCCTGATCGCCGACGCCCTTGAGCTTGCGGCGTAACTTGCCATCCTTATAGAACAGCACAGTGGGTGTCCCGGTGACGTCCGGGTGCCGGGGTGATTCGTCGGTACTCAATTTGTAGATCACCGCCCGATCCTTGAACGTCTCGGCCACCTTGCTAAACAGCGGCCCGGCCCAGCTACAGGCGTAGCATTGCGGATGGCCGAAATAGAAGACCACCGGGCGCCAGGTCTTGAGCGCCTTGCGATAGTCCTTGGCTGAGGCGATGTGAGTGATGAATGAGCTCATGGCTCGCTTCCCTTCATCGACACGGGTACTCGCAACCATAAGCAACACGGTCGGGCGTCGCTACTGTCAGAGTTGACAGTTCAGCGGCTCCGTTTTGGTGCGAAAAAGTATCGTCGGCACCCTGTATGGGGCCTTGCTACCCGGCGGCTGTAGCCAACAGTAGCAGTCCCGGGGCATGTGCCGGCGCCCCTGTTGATCCCTCTGCGCCTGCCATCTTTCTGATTTCATTGGCTTTCCATTTTTCTTACCTCCCCGCCGCCAGCCTGTGGCACACTTTCTGCTGTCTATTCCGTTGTTACATACTAAGTTCCGGTATAGCGGAATAAACTGACTCAGGAGTGCTTGCCATGCATCGCCGACCTTCCTTGTTCAAAGCGTGTGTTTTTATCTTCGCGGCCACGACGGCTGCCATGGGTGTCGCTCAAGCGGCGGACAGCAAGCTTGATAGCGTGCTGCAGCGCGGCAAATTGATCGTCGGCACGGGCAGCACCAATGCGCCGTGGCACTTCCAGGGAGCGGATGGCAAGTTGCAGGGTTTTGATATCGACATCGCGCGGATGGTCGCCAAGGGCCTGTTCAATGACCCGGAAAAGGTCGAATTTGTGGTGCAGTCGTCCGATGCGCGCATTCCGAACCTGTTGACTGACAAGGTCGACATGAGCTGCCAGTTCATCACCGTCACCGCCAGTCGCGCCCAACAAGTGGCGTTTACCCTGCCGTACTACCGTGAAGGGGTGGGCCTGCTGCTGCCGGCCAACAGCAAGTACAAGGAGATCGAAGACCTCAAGGCCGCCGGCGATGACGTCACCGTGGCTGTGCTGCAGAACGTCTACGCCGAGGAGTTGGTGCACCAGGCACTGCCCAACGCCAAGGTCGACCAGTACGACAGCGTCGATCTGATGTACCAGGCGGTGAACTCCGGCCGTGCAGATGCCGCCGCTACCGACCAGTCGTCGGTCAAATACCTGATGGTGCAGAACCCCGGCCGCTACCGCAGCCCGGCCTATGCCTGGAGCCCGCAAACCTACGCCTGCGCGGTCAAGCGAGGCGATCAGGACTGGCTGAACTTCGTCAATACCACCCTGCATGAAGCCATGACCGGTGTGGAATTCCCCACCTATGCGGCATCGTTCAAGCAATGGTTTGGCGTCGAGCTGCCGTCGCCGGCCATTGGTTTCCCCGTCGAGTTCAAATGATCCCGTGAGCCCGGGGCGTCCTTTGAAGGCGCCCTGTTGAAGGTACTGTCGACCATGAATTATCAGTTGAACTTTGCCGCCGTCTGGCGCGATTTCGACACCTTGCTGGCGGGGCTCGGCCTGGGGCTTTCCCTGGCGCTGGTGTCCATCGCCATCGGTTGCGTGATCGGCCTGCTGATGGCCTTCGCGCTGCTGAGCAAGCACCGCGCGTTGCGGGTGCTGGCCTCGGTCTATGTCACGGTGATCCGCAATACGCCGATCCTGGTGCTGATCCTGCTGTTCTACTTCGCGTTACCAAGCCTGGGTATTCGCCTGGACAAAATCCCCTCATTCGTCATCACGCTCTCGCTGTACGCCGGAGCCTATCTGACCGAAGTGTTCCGTGGCGGGCTGCTGAGCATTCACAAGGGCCAGCGTGAAGCGGGGCTGGCCATCGGTTTGGGCGAGTGGCAAGTCAAGGCCTACGTCACCGTGCCGGTGATGCTGCGCAACGTGTTGCCGGCCTTGTCGAACAACTTCATTTCGCTGTTCAAGGACACCTCATTGGCGGCGGCGATTGCCGTGCCGGAGCTGACCTATTACGCCCGCAAGATCAACGTGGAAAGCTACCGGGTCATTGAGACCTGGCTGGTGACCACGGCCCTGTATGTCGCGGCCTGTTACCTCATTGCCATGCTGTTGCGCTATTTCGAGCAGCGCCTGGCGATCCGCCGTTAGGAGTGTTCCATGTACGAATCCCCCAGTTGGTTACATGAGTTGTGGGTCGCCCGGGAGACGCTGTGGGCCGGGTTCCTGACCAGCGTGCAGTGCTCGGTGCTGGCGATTTTGTTAGGCACGCTGATCGGCCTGTTCGCCGGGCTGGTGCTGACTTACGGCCGCTTCTGGATGCGCGCGCCGTTTCGTTTCTACGTCGACGTGATTCGCGGCACCCCGGTGTTCGTGTTGGTGCTGGCCTGCTTCTACATGGCCCCGGCCCTGGGCTGGCAGATCGGCGCATTCGAGGCCGGCGCCTTGGGCTTGACACTGTTTTGCGGCTCTCATGTGGCCGAGATCGTGCGCGGTGCCTTGCAGGCCTTGCCCCGTGGGCAGATGGAGGCAAGCCAGGCCATCGGCCTGACGTTCTTCCAGGCGCTGGGTTACGTGCTGTTGCCCCAGGCGCTGCGGCAGATCTTGCCGACCTGGGTCAATTCCTCCACCGAAATCGTCAAGGCTTCGACCCTGTTGTCGGTGATCGGCGTTGCCGAACTGCTGCTCAGCACTCAGCAGATCATCGCCCGGACCTTCATGACCCTGGAGTTTTACCTGTTCGCCGGTTTTCTCTTTTTCATCATCAACTACGCCATCGAATTGCTCGGGCGGCACATTGAAAAGCGGGTGGCTTTGCCATGACTGACGTTTCGAATCTCTCCCATACGGGGCTCTCCAACACAGAAACCTCCAACACCCAACCGCTGCTGGACATTCGCGGTCTGCGCAAACAATACGGCCCGGTGGAAGTGCTCAAGGGTGTGGACCTGAGCATGCAGCGCGGCAATGTGGTCACCCTGATCGGCTCCAGCGGCTCGGGTAAAACCACGCTGCTGCGTTGCGTGAACATGCTCGAAGAATTCCAGGGCGGGCAGATCGTGCTCGATGGCGAGGCCATCGGCTACGACGAGGTGGACGGCAAGCGCGTGCGCCACCCGGAGAAAGTCATCGCCCGGCACCGGGCCATGACCGGCATGGCCTTCCAGCAATTCAACCTGTTCCCTCATTTGACGGCGTTGCAGAACGTCACCCTGGGCCTGCTCAAGGTGAAAAAACTGCCCAAGGATCAGGCCGTGGCCCTGGCCGAGAAATGGCTGGAGCGGGTCGGCCTGCTGGAGCGGCGCGATCATTTTCCCGGTCAGTTGTCCGGCGGCCAGCAGCAGCGTGTGGCAATCGCCCGGGCGATTGCCATGAACCCTAGCCTGATGCTGTTCGACGAAGTGACCTCGGCCCTGGACCCGGAACTGGTGGGCGAAGTGCTGAACGTGATCAAGGGGCTGGCCGAAGATGGCATGACCATGCTGCTGGTGACCCACGAGATGCGCTTTGCCTTCGAGGTGTCCGACAAGATCGTGTTCATGAACCAGGGCCGCATCGAAGAGCAGGGCCCGCCGAAGGAACTGTTCGAACGGCCGCAGTCGCCGCGGCTGGCTGAATTTCTCAAGAACACCCGTTTTTAATTCTATTGAACCTTTGATGGCTACAAGCAAGGAGAAACACCCATGAGCATTACGCGCTACGGCACCGGCAGCACCGCAGGCGGCGGCCAGCCACGACCCTTCGCCCGGGCCGTGGAGGCCGACGGCTGGCTGCACGTGTCCGGTCAGGTGCCGGCGGTGAACGGCGAGATTATTGTCGGCGGGATCGTCGAGCAGACCCACCAGACCATGAAGAACCTGATCGCGATTCTTGAAGAGGCCGGTTATGGCCTTGAAGATGTGGTGCGCTGCGGTGTGTGGCTGGAGGACCCGCGGGACTTCTGGAGTTTCAACAAAGTATTTGGCGAATACTTCAGCCCCGAACATGCCCCGGCCCGGGCTTGTGTGCAGGCCAATATGATGGTTGATTGCAAGGTCGAGATCGATTGCATCGCCTACAAGAAAAAGGCTTGAACCGTTGTAGGAGCTGCCGAAGGCTGCGATCTTTTGATCTTGATCTGTCGGGCTTTCGCTCAAGGCTCAATTGACTGGGGAAAGATCCCAGCCTCGTTACACTCGACAGCGCCTACGACCAATGAACGGGAATGCAATAAATGACCGAAGACACCATCAAGCGCCGGGCCCGAGGGTTGGACCGGGCGTTCGATATCCTCGATTTCCTCAAGGAAATCGGCCAGCCGTTGCGCCCCAATGACATCGCCAGCGGCATCGGCAGCCCCAAGTCCACGGTCTACGAACTGGTGGCGTCGCTGCTGGAGCGACGCATCCTGGAGCCGGTGGGCAAGGACGGTCACGTCTATCTGGGTCGCCAGTTGTACTTTCTCGGGCAGGCGCACCTGCGGCATTTCGACCTGAGTCGCGAGGCCGATCACGCCTTGCAGGAAATTGTCAGCCAAACCCGGGAAACCGCGCAGATGTGCCTGCTCAACGGGCGCAAATACACGGTGGCGCTGATGAAGGAAGGGGAGCGGCATTTCCGCATTTCCTCGGACATCGGCGAGAACGCGCCGATTCCCTGGACCGCATCCGGACGCCTGCTGCTGGCGCATCTGAGTGACCAGCAGATCATCGATCTGATCGACCCCGATGACTTCATCCTGCCGGACGGCGAGCGCCTGCCTCTGGAGCGGTTTCTCGCGGAAATCCGCCAGGCCGGCCTTGATGGATTTTTCTCCTTCGACAGTGTGGCCGACACCTTTACCCACTGCTTCGCCGCGCCGGTCAAAGACGCCAATGGCGTGGCCATCGCGACCCTGTGCATCGTCGCCCCACGGGCCGACGCCAAGAACAACTACGCCGACTACCGCCGGGTGCTGATCGAAAGCGCCAACAACCTGGCCCGTCGCATCAATGAATAGACAGCCACGGCTGTGTGAGGAGTGTGAACATGTCTTCTGCCATTCATAACGCTGGCGTGGAGAAGGGGGCCGCCCAAGCGGGTGATCACCTGCTGCGGGACATCAGCTTGCCGGCGCTGGTTTTGCATCGCCAAGCGTTGGAGCACAACATTGGCTGGATGCAAAAGTTCGTCAGCGACAGTGGCGCCGAACTGGCGCCCCACGGCAAGACCAGCATGACCCCGGCGCTGTTTCGCCGCCAACTGGAGGCCGGCGCTTGGGGACTGACCCTGGCCACCGCGGTGCAGACCCGTGCCGCTTACGCCCATGGCGTGCGCCGGGTGCTGATGGCCAACCAATTGGTGGGCACGCCAAACATGGCGCTGATCGCGGATTTGCTGACAGATCCAGCGTTCGAATTCCATTGCATGGTCGACCATCCCGACAACGTTGCCGACCTGGGGGCGTTCTTCGCCTCTCGCGGGGCGAAGTTGAACGTGATGATTGAGTACGGTGTAGTGGGTGGCCGATGTGGCTGCCGGACCGAGGCCGAGGTGCTGGCCCTGGCCGAGGCGATCGGAGCGCAACCGGCGCTGGCGCTGACCGGTATCGAAGGCTACGAAGGCGTGATCCATGGTGACCACGCCATCAGTGGCATCCGCGCGTTTGCCGCGTCCCTGGTGGGGCTGGCGGTGCAACTGCAGGACAACGGTGCGTTCGCCATCGACAAGCCGATCATCACCGCCTCGGGTTCAGCCTGGTACGACCTGATCGCCGAGTCTTTCGAGGAGCGGAACGCCCACGGACGTTTCCTCAGTGTGTTGCGCCCCGGCAGTTATGTGGCCCATGACCATGGCATCTACAAAGAGGCCCAGTGCTGCGTGCTGGAACGGCGTAGCGACCTGCACGAAGGCCTGCGCCCGGCCCTGGAGGTTTGGGCCCACGTGCAATCGCTCCCCGAGCCTGGCTTTGCGGTGATCGCCCTGGGTAAACGCGACGTGGCCTTTGATGCCGGACTGCCGGTGCCGCTCAAGCGTTACCAGCCCGGTTCGGACTCGGTAGCGGGGCAAGCGCTGAGCGGTTGCAAGGTGACGGCGGTGATGGACCAGCATGCGTTCATGAGCGTGGCGCCGGGGGTGGCGTTGCGGGTTGGCGACATCATCTCGTTCGGCACGTCGCATCCGTGCCTGACCTTCGACAAGTGGCGGGTGGCGTGCCTGGTGGATGAGCAGTTGCGGGTGGTCGAGTGCATGGAGACTTGTTTCTAGCCTTGAAACCGAGTCGCGGCTATCGCGAGCAGGCTCGCTCCCACAGTGGGGGCGGTGGTGAACACAGGATTTATGTTCACCAATATCCCCTGTGGGAGCGAGCCTGCTCGCGATAGCGGCCTGGCAGACACTATCGAAATATCAGGATCGCCCATGAGCTACCCCAACCCGAAACCCCGCATTGCCCTGATCGGCGAGTGCATGATCGAACTGCAGCAACGCGCCGATGGCAGCCTGCAACAAAGCTTCGGCGGCGACACCCTGAACACCGCTGTGTATTTGTCCCGCGCCCTCGGCGACAAGGGCGCGGTGGATTACGTGACTGCCCTGGGTGACGACAGTTTCAGCGACGCCATGTGCCAGAGCTGGGCGGCTGAAAATATCGGCCTGGACAGGGTTCAGCGCCTGCCCGGCCGCTTGCCGGGTTTGTATTGCATCCAGACCGACGCGGCGGGCGAGCGGCGGTTTTTGTACTGGCGCAACGAGGCGGCGGTGCGTGATTGCTTCACCACCCCGGCCGCCGCACCGATCCTGGCGGCGCTGCCGGACTATGACGTGCTGTACTTCAGCGGCATCACCCTGGCCGTGCTCGGCGAGCAAGGCCGCAGCAAACTCATCGAAACCCTGATCCAGGCCCGCCGGCGCGGGGCAGAGGTGGTGTTCGACAATAACTACCGGCCAAGGCTCTGGGCTTCGGTGGAGGCTGCCCGTGCGGCCTATCGCAGTGTATTGCCTTACGTGGAACTGGCGCTGCTGACGGTGGACGACGAACAGGCGCTGTTCGGTTATGCCGACAGCGATGAAGTGTTCGCCGCGTACGCGCAGCTAGGCACTTCGGAAGTGGTGCTCAAGCGCGGTGCCGAACCCTGTCTGATCTGTTGTGATGGGGAGTCTTTCCAGATTCCTGCCCGGCGGGTGGAGCGGGTAGTGGACACGACGGCGGCGGGGGACTCATTCAGTGCCGCTTACTTGGCAAGCCGTTTGCTGGGTGGCAGCCCGGTGGAGGCCGCCGAGGCTGGACACCTTCTCGCGAGCCGGGTCATCCAGGTGCCGGGGGCGTTGATGCCCAAGTAATAGCTGGGCACAAAACCTGTGGGAGCGAGCCTGCTCGCGATAGCGGTGGGTCAGCTTGCAGAAATATTGACTGTGCCGCCGCCATCGCGAGCAGGCTCGCTCCCACAAGAGCCAGGCTCAGGGTCAGTCCCGGTAAAACACCTGCACCAGGTGATACCCGAACTTGCTCTTGATCGGCCCATGCACCACCCGCAGAGGCTTTTTGAAGATCACGGCGTCGATTGCACCGACCATCTGCCCGGGCCGCACTTCACCCAGATCACCGCCGCGTTTGCCCGAGGGGCAGGTGGAGTATTTCTTGGCCAGTACATCGAAGGCTTCGCCCTTGGCGATGCGTTGCTTGAGCTGTTCGGCTTCTTCGGCGGTTTTCACCAGGATATGGCGGGCTTGGGCTTTCATTGCAGCAGTGACCTGAACGGTGCGACGGGCCGGCGATTATGCCTCAAGTCAGGCGCCATGGTTGATCATCGTCCGAATCTTGTTCGCCAGCAGGTCAAGGGTGAACGGCTTGGCAACCATGTCCATGCCCTGCTCGAGAAAGCCCTGGCGCTCGGCGGCTTTTTGCGCATAACCGGTCATGAACAGCACCTTCAGATCGGGCCGATGCTGACGGGCTATTTCTGCCAGTTGCCGGCCATTCATGCCTGGCAGGCCGACATCGGTCACCAGCAAGTCGATGCGCCGGCTGGAATCCAGTAGCGCAAGGGCGGCCTTGGCGTCCTGGGCTTCAAGGGCGGTGTAACCCAGGGAGTCGAGCAGATCGAGCACCAGCATGCGCACGGCCGGTTCGTCTTCGACCAGCAATACGGTTTCCCCGGCGATTGCGGCCGGCGCATTCTGCGCTACCGGCACCGCAGTCTGCTGGACAGACGCGACGTACAGCCGCGGCAGGTACAACTGCACCCGCGTGCCCTGGTCCGGCACACTGTCCAGGCTCAGCAGCCCACCCGACTGTTGGGCAAACCCGTAGATCATCGACAGGCCCAGGCCGGTGCCCTGGCCGATGGGTTTGGTGGTGAAGAACGGATCAAAGGCCTTGGCCAGCACGGAAGGAGTCATGCCGCTGCCGTTGTCGCTGACGGCAATCATCACGTAATCACCGGCCTTGACCGGTTCCAAGGCATTGAGGTCATCACGGTCGAGGTAGACGTTGGCGGTTTCGATGGTCAACTCGCCACCTTCTGGCATCGCGTCCCGAGCGTTGATCACCAGATTGAGCAGGGCGTTTTCCAACTGGCTGGCATCGGTGCTGACCGGCCACAGTTCATCGGCCAACTGCAGGCGCAGCACGATGTGATCGCCGGTGGTTCGGCTCAGCAAGTCTTCAAGTGAACGCACCAGGTCATTGGGGTCCAGCGGTTTGCGGTCCAGCGACTGGCGTCGGGAAAACGCCAGCAGGCGGTGCGTCAAGGACGCCGCACGGTTGGCCGAGGCGACCGCCGCTTCGGTAAAACGACCGATCTCGGCGGTGCGGCCGCTGGCAATGTAGCGCTGCATCAGGTCGAGGCTGCCGAGAATGCCGGTGAGCATGTTGTTGAAGTCATGGGCAATGCCGCCGGTGAGTTGGCCCACGGCCTCCATTTTCTGGGCGTGGCGCAGCGCCTCCTCGGCACGTTCGCGTTCGAACATCTCGTTTTGCAGGCGGTGGTTGGCTTCAGCCAGTTGCTGGGTGCGGGCGATGACGCGTTCTTCGAGCGTTTCGTTGAGGTTGCGCAGGGCCTCTTCGGTTTTCTTGCGCTCGGTCTCGTCGATCACAAAGATGTAGAAACCGTTCACCGCGCCGTCGGCGCCATGGCGCGGCAGGTAGTTGATCAAGGCATGGCGGGGGCGGCCGTCGCGATGATCCGACTGCGCGGTGAAGCTGCACGGCTTGCCTGCCAGGGCGCCGGCGATCTGCTCGGCTCGGGCGGCGTAGGCTGAGTCGCCGAGCACTTCGCGAATGGTCTTGCCGTAAAGCTCCTGGGGTGTCAGGCCATACCAGTCCAGATAGGCGCTGTTGTTGAGGCGAAAACGTTCTTCCCGGTCCACATAGCTGATGAGGATCGGCATGGCATTGATGATCAGCTGCAGTTCGGTCTGGCTCTGGCGCAGGGCCTGCTCGGTACGCTTGCGTTCGGTCAGGTCCAGGGCCGCACCGAGGAAGCGTTTGGGCCGGCCGTGGCGATCCTTGTAGCAGCGACCACGGACGAACACCCAGCGCAGTTCGCCATCAGGCCGCAGGAGACGATATTCCTCGGCATATTCGGTGCCGTGGGTGATGCAATGCTTGATGCTGCGGGTGACCATGGCCCGGTCTTGCGGATGCACGCCTTCAAGGTAGGCGCTGATGGGCAACTGACGCGACAGGTTCGGGTCGACGCCATGCAGCGCCGCGAAGTGCTCGTCGGCAATGAAACGGTCCTCGCTGATGTCCCAATCCCAGGTGCCGAGTGTGTCGGCGGCGGCCAGGGCCAGTTGCAGGCGTTCCTCGCTTTCCTGCTGGGCCTTGAGGCTGGCCTCTGAGCGTCGCTCGAACTCCAGGGCCAGGCGTCGCCGTTCACCGGTCTCGATGGCCGTGACCAGAATCCCGGCCACCGCGCCGTCTTCGTCGTGCACGGGGCTGTAGGTCAGGTCCAGCCAGACATCGCAGAGGCGACCGGCGAAGGGCACCCGCCAATGCTGATCGCGACAGGTGTGCGTGCGCCCTTGCAACACGTTGTGATAAATCGGCCCGCTCACGTCTTTGAGTTCGGGCCATGCTGAATGGGTCGGTTGGCCGAACGCCTGGGGGTGTTTGTCGCCAGTCAGTCGGCTAAAGGCGTCGTTGTAGAAATGAATCAGCTGTGGCCCCCACAGCAGGGACATCGGCAGCGGCGAGTGGAGCACGATATCCAGGGCGGTACGCAGGCTCTGGGGCCAGGTTTGGGCAGTGCCCAGCGGGCTGTTGGCCCAGTCTCGTCGGGCGAACAGGCTCTGTATGTCAATGCCGGCGGGTGTTGCGTTCATCACGCTAGCCCTGCAAATCGTGTCGCAGCCACGGTGTCTACTATCCTCTGAAGAAGGTAAGCGCGGGTTGGTCTGAAAGGTTTGTTCATCGGGTCAGCTTGTTTCATTGAAGTCTCGCGGAAGTCAATCAGGCCATGGAAATCGATCCCTTGTTACGCATCCTGGCGAGCCAGGATGGCTCCGACCTCTACATGTCCACCGGTGCGCCGCCGTGCGCGCGTTTCGAGGGGGTGCTCAAACCCTTGAGCAACCAGCCCTTCAAGGTGGGCGACATCGCCGGGCTCGCCGAGTCTTTGATGGACGCCGAACAGCGCCTTGAGTTCGATCGGGAACTGGAAATGAACCTGGCCATCTCCCTGGCCGGGGTCGGGCGGTTTCGCGTCAATATCTTCAAGCAGCGCAATGACGTGTCCATGGTGATCCGTAACGTCAAGCTGGACATCCCGCGGTTCGAGGACCTGAAACTGCCGAATGTGTTGCTGGACACCATCATGCAGAAACAGGGGTTGATGCTGTTCGTCGGTGCGACAGGGTCGGGCAAGTCGACCTCCCTGGCGGCGCTGATCGATTACCGTAATCGCAACAGCAGCGGCCATATCATCACCATCGAAGACCCGGTGGAGTATATCCATCGACACAAGAAATCGATCATCAATCAACGGGAAGTCGGTGTCGACACCCGCAGCTTTCATGCCGCCCTGAAGAACACCTTGCGCCAGGCGCCGGACGTGGTGCTGATCGGCGAAATTCGTGATCGCGAAACCATGGAGCATGCCCTGGCGTTCGCCGATACCGGGCATCTGGTGATCTCCACCCTGCATGCTCACAATGCCAACCAGGCGCTGGACCGGGTGATCAATTTCTTCCCGGAAGAACGCCGGCCGCAACTGCTCAATGATCTGGGCAACAACCTCAAGGCGTTCGTGTCGCAACGCCTGGTGCGCACGCGTACCGGCCAGCGCCGGGCCGCGGTGGAGGTCATGCTGGGTTCGCCCACGGTGGCCGACCTGATCCGCCGCAATGAGTTTGGCGAGCTCAAGGGCATCATGGAAAAGTCAGAAGAACTGGGGATGCAAACCTTCGATCATGCCCTGTACAACCTGGTGGTGGAGGGCGCTATCGATGAGGAGGAAGCGCTGAAAAACGCCGACTCGGCGAACAATCTGCGGTTGCGGTTGAAGTTGCATGCCGAGTCCGACGCCGCGCCGCCGCCCGATCCGGCGGCGGGGGAGTGGGGGTTGATGGATTGAATGTATTGGGCACTGTGGCGAGGGGATTTATCCCCGCTGGACTGCGGAGCAGTCCCACATTCAGTCAACTCACTCCGTCTGACACACTGAGGTGTCAGGTTTTAGGGCTGCTTCGCAGCCCAGCGGGGATAAATCCCCTCGCCACAAGAGCCGCTGTGCTTAAGTGGCAAGCTCCACCCGATCTCTAAACTGCTCCAGCGCCTCGGGATTGGCCAGGGCGTCGGTGTTTTTTACCGCCTCGCCATGCACCACGTTGCGCACCGCCAATTCCACCACCTTGCCGCTGATGGTCCGCGGGATGTCGCTGACTGCTAGGATCTTCGCCGGCACATGGCGCGGGGTGGTATTGGCGCGGATCACCTGGCGGATCTGCTGCTCCAGGGCCTCATCCAGGGTCACCCCGTCGCGCAGGCGTACAAACAGCACCACTCGCACATCACCCTGCCATTGCTGGCCGATGGCGACGCTGTCCACTACCGCCTCGACTTTTTCCACCTGTCGATAGATTTCCGCCGTGCCGATGCGCACACCACCGGGGTTGAGCACGGCATCCGAACGCCCGTGGATCAAGAAACCGCCGTGAGGCAGTTCCTCGGCGTAGTCCCCCTGGGCCCACACTCCGGGGAACTGGCTGAAGTAGGAGGCCCTCAGTTTTTCCTGCTGCGGATCATTCCACAGGCCAATGGGCATGGCGGGGAAGTGCCGGGTGCAGACCAGTTCACCTTTCTCACCGATGACCGCTTGGCCTGCCTCGTTCCAGACCTGCACCGCCATGCCCAGGCTCTTGCCCTGCATCTCGCCGCGGCGAACGGCGGACAACGGATTGCCATTGACGAAGCACGACACAATGTCGGTGCCACCGGACATCGAGGCCAGGCACACCTGGGGCTTGAAGTCGCGGTACACGTAGTCGTAGCTGTGGGGCGCCAGAGCCGAACCGGTGGACAGGATGGTTTTCAGGCTGCCTAAGTCGTGGGTGTGTCGCGGTTTCAAACCCTGGTTTTCCAGGGCCGCCAGGTATTTGGGGCTGGTGCCGAATACGCTGATGCGCTGCTGGTCGATCAGGTCCAGCAGGCGCTCGGGGCCAGGGTGAAACGGTGAGCCGTCGTAGAGCACCACCGCACTGCCCACGGCGAGGGCCGACACCAGCCAGTTCCACATCATCCAGCCACACGTGGTGTAGTAGAACAGCCGATCTTCCGGGCCAAGGTCCACATGCAGGCCATGCTCCTTGAGGTGTTGCAGCAACACGCCGCCGGTGCTGTGGACGATGCACTTCGGCACGCCGGTGGTGCCACTGGAATAGAGGATGTACAGCGGATGATCGAACGGCACGTCGACGAACGCCGGGTCGCCGCCACAGCGGTAGAAGTCGCTCCACAACGCGACGCTGGCCGCTGTCTTGAAGTCTTCGACGTGGGCGTTAGGGCATGCGTAGGGCAGGATGATCAGTTGCTGCAGCGAAGGCAGGCGTTCGAGGATTTCGTTGACCTTGGCTCGCTGGTCGATGACCTTGCCGGCGTAGCGGTAACCGGCGCAGGTGATCAGCACCTTGGGCTCGATCTGGCCGAACCGGTCGATGACGCCTTGGGTGCCGAAGTCAGGCGAGGAGCACGACCAGATCGCCCCCAGGCTGGTGGTGGCGAGCATGCCCACCAGCGTCTGCCAGGTGTTGGGCATGCACGCCGCGACCCGGTCGCCCTTGCTCACCCCCGCCGCTTGCAGGCTCTTTTGCAGGCCGGCGACATGGGCGGCGAGTTCGGCCCAGGTCAGTTGTTCCTGATCGCCGTGCTCATCGATCGCCACCACAGCCGCGGCGTCATCACGGCGGCGTAACAGGTGTTCGGCAAAGTTCAAGGTTGCGCCTGGGAACCACTGGGCACTGGGCATGTGCTCACCTTCCACCAGCACTTCGCGGGGCGCCTGCTGAAAACGGATCTCGAAGAAGTCGACGATGGCCTGCCAGAAGGCTTCACGCTGGTCGATGCTCCAGGCGTGCAGGGCGGGATAATCGCTCAGTTGCTGTTGATGCCGCTCGTTGATGAACCGGCGGAAGGCGTCCATGCGTGACTGGGCGATGCGATCGGGGGTGGGTTGCCAGAGGATGTCGGACATGGGGTGCCTCTTGTTTTTATGTACAAATAAACTATAGAACGACCCAATCTTGTGGCGAGGGGATTTATCTGTGGGAGCAAGGCTTGCCCGCGATGGCCGCGCCGAGGTTTAACAGCTAAACCGCGTTTTCGTTCATCGCGGGCAAGCCTTGCTCCCACAAGTCGGGGATAAATCCCCTCGCCACAAGGGATCGCAAAAAATTCACTGAGCCAACCACCCACCATCAATATTCCACGCCGCGCCGCGTACCTGGCTGCCGGCTTCGCTGCACAGGAACAGCACCAGTTCCCCCAGTTGCGGCGGGGTGACGAACTCCAGGGAAGGCTGCTTCTCGGCCAGCAGGTCATGCTGCGCCTGTTGCGGATCGACACCCGTGGCAATGCGGTCGTCGATCTGTTTCTGCACCAGCGGTGTCAGCACCCAGCCAGGGCAGATGGCGTTGCACGTCACGTTGCTGGTGGCGGTTTCCAGGCCGACGACTTTGGTCAGGCCAATCACCCCGTGCTTGGCCGCGACGTAGGCGGCCTTGCCCACCGAGCCGACCTGGCCGTGCACCGAGGCGACGTTGATGATCCGCCCCCAGCCCTTGGTGCGCATGCCCGGCAGGCTCAAGCGCGTGGCATGGAACACCGAGGACAGGTTGATGGCGATGATCGAGTCCCAGCGCTCCACCGGAAAATCTTCCACGGCGGCCACGTGTTGGATCCCGGCGTTGTTCACCAGGATGTCCACGCCGCCGAACTCGCGCTCGGCGTAGGCGAGCATGTCGGCGATCTGCGCCGGGTCGCTGACATCGGCGGGATGATGGCCGACCTTGCCGCCAAACTGTTTCACCTCGGCGATCACCGCCGAGGCATCGCCGAAGCCGTTGAGGATCAGGTTGGCGCCGGCCTTGGCCAGGCTCAGGGCGATGCCCAGGCCGATACCGCTGGTAGAACCGGTGACCAGGGCGGTTTTGCCGGAAAGAGTTGTCATAAGAACCTCACACTATGCCAGTGGCGTAGAACACACCGATCACCACGAAAACCGCGAGGGTCTTGATCAGCGTAATACAGAAAATGTCTTTGTAGGCTTCACGGTGGGTCAGGCCGGTCACCGCCAGCAGGGTGATCACCGCGCCGTTGTGGGGCAGGGTGTCCATGCCACCGCTGGCCATGGACGCGACGCGGTGCAGCACTTCCAAGGGAATGTTGGCGGCGTTGGCGGCACTGATGAACGTTTCGGACATCGCTGCCAGGGCGATGCTCATGCCGCCCGAAGCAGAACCGGTGATGCCCGCCAGCAGGGTCACGGTCACAGCTTCATTGACCAGCGGATTGGGGATGTTCTTGAGCCAGTCGGCCAGCACCAGAAAGCCCGGCAAGGACGCGATGACCGCACCGAAACCATATTCCGAGGCGGTGTTCATTGCCGCCAGCAGCGCACCGCCCACCGCGCTCTTGCTGCCTTCGGCCAGCTTGCTGCGAATGGTGCTGAAGGCGAACAGCAGCACCAGCACAATACCCACCAGCAGCGCGGCCTGCACGGCCCAGATCGCGGTGAGCTTGGCGATGTCGCTGGTCACCGGTGCAGTCATGCCCGGCAATGCCAGGCTGTGGGTCTTGCCATACCACTGGGGAATCCACTGGGTGAACAGCAGGTTCATGATCCCGACCGCCAGAAGCGGTGAAATGGCGAGCCAGGGATTGGGCAGCTTGATGTCTTCGGCGGTCTCCGGCTCGTTGCGCAGCTCGGTGCCGTAGCCTTCGCCGACGCGCTGGGCCTTGTTGCGCTGGCGTTGCAGGAACAGCATGCCGAAGCTGAACACGAAGATCGTGCCGATCACACCCAGCCATGGCGCGGCCCAGGCGGTGGTGTTGAAGAAGGTGCTGGGGATGATGTTCTGGATCTGCGGCGTACCGGGCAGGGCGTCCATGGTGAACGAGAACGCGCCAAGGGCAATGGTGGCCGGGATCAGCCGCTTGGGAATATTGCTCTGGCGGAACATCTCGGCGGCGAACGGATACACCGCGAACACCACGACGAACAGCGACACGCCGCCATAGGTCAGCAAAGCGCAGACCAGTACGATCACCAACATGGCCTGGCGCGTGCCCAATAGGCGAATCGCTGCCGCGACGATAGAGCGGGAGAAGCCCGACAGCTCGATCAGCTTGCCGAACACCGCGCCGAGCAGGAACACCGGGAAATACAGTTTGATGAAGCCGACCATCTTCTCCATGAACACCCCGGTGAAGGCAGGCGCGACGGCGGAAGGATCAGTGAGCAGGACGGCGCCGAGGGCGGCGATGGGGGCAAAAAGAATAACGCTGTAGCCACGGTAGGCGGCGACCATCAGCAGCGTGAGGGCTGCCAAGGCAATGATCACACTCATGGTGTGTCTCCTGGATTGTTATTTTTGTGGTGAAACGGTGGGAGGGGCTTTAGCGAGTTTTGTGCCAGGTGTGTAAGCTATTGAAATATAAGAAATTATTTATATTTTTTTAAAAAGATAATGAAAATTTTCTCTTAGTTGAGACACTAAAAAGATCGCAGCCTTCGGCAGCTCCTACAGAGGCATTGCAAATGCCGCGTAGGAGCTGCCGAAGGCTGCGATCTTGTTTTATCTCAAAATAGAGATGTAAGTCTCTTTATTGAGACTCTGCAATCCCCAACGCCACCATCTTCTTGTACAAGGTCGATCTTCCCAGCCCCAATCGCTCGGCCGCTTCGGTCACCTTGCCGCCGCACTGCGCCAGGGTGGTTTCAATCAAATGGCGGTCGAATCGTGCCCGCGCCTGGCTGAAGGTTTCTTGCGGCAGCGGTTCCTGATCTGGATTCAACGTACGGGCGACCGGCGTGAAAGTCCCAATGGCCGCTCGAATATCGGCGGCAGTGAGTAGCAGGTCGTCACTGAGCAGCGCGGTTCGTTCCAGCACATTGCGCAGCTCCCGGATGTTGCCCGGCCAAGCGTGCTGCGCCAGCAGCTCGAGTGCGTCGCGGTCCAGTTCGTGCTGGCTGCGCAGTTCTTCGAGGATCGCCTCGCTCAGGGCCGGCAAATCATCCAGGCGTTCGCGCAGCGGCGGAACCTGGATCGGCAACACGTTGAGGCGGTAATACAGGTCGGCGCGGAACTCTCCGCGTTTGATCGCCGCTTCCAGATCCATGGACGTGGCAGCGATGATCCGCACGTCGCTTTGCAGCACCTCGTTGGAGCCCACCGGTTCGTATTCTTTTTCCTGCAAGACCCGCAGCAGTTTGCTTTGCAGCGGCAGCGGCATGTCGCCAATTTCGTCCAGGAACAGTGTGCCGCCCTGGGCGATCTGCAGTTTGCCAGCGCGGCCTTTGCGGTCGGCGCCGGTGAAGGCCCCCGGGGCGGTGCCGAAGAACTCGGCTTCCAGCAGGGCCTCCGGGATTGCCGCGCTGTTGATGCTGACGAACGCCTTGTGCGCCCTCGGCGAAGCACCGTGGATCGCTTGGGCCAACAGTTCCTTGCCGGTCCCGGTTTCACCGAGCAGCAGCACCGGTGAATCGGCGCTGGCGCTGCGCCGGGCACGACGCTTGACCTCCAGGCTGGCGCGACTGGTGCCGATGAAATGGGCGAAGTTGTAGCGGGTCTGGCGTGCCCGCAATAGCGAGCGGGTGGAGGCCAGTTCTTCCTGCATGCTCAGGTAGCGCTTGAGCATCGGCGACAGGCTGCGAAGTTCATCGAACAAGGCAAAACCGATGGCGCCGATCACCGCGCCCGCGCTGTCGTGGATCGGCAGGCGCATCACCACCAGCGGCTCCTTGGGCGTGTCCTGCATGTCCAGCAGAATAGGCCGGCCCGTGCGCACCACCTCGCGCAGCAGGCTGCCGGGGATCACGCTCTCGCACGCTCGGCCGATGGCTTCTTGGGCCGAGTTCAGGCCGAAGCGCCGGGCATAACGTTCGTTCATCCAGACGATGTTCGCGTCACGGTCGACAATCACCGTGCCTTCGCTGGACTGCTCGATGATCTCGAACAACGAACGGATCGCCAGCGTGCGCACGCGCTTGTAATCCTTGAGGCTTTCGGTGGGGTTCATCGGGCATTTCCAGAAGGTGGGATTTGCCGGCATCCTCCGATCAAAGGGGTTGCCAAAGAGCGGCATTATGCCGGGAGGGGCTGCCCCGGCAATACTCCGCCGGCATTCTTTGCCATGGCGAGCGTTGAGGTCAAACCCTGAGCGTCGACGGATCTGCTCAGTAGTGGGCAGATCGATAAAGTTGTACAGTTGTTTTCAGTCTGTACATTTTTATGAGCGCATTTATGAATAAAATCAATCCACACAAGCTCAAGCTCTCCAAATGGACGGCCTGCGAGCCAACCGATCGGGAAAAGCATTTTCTCGTCACCCAACTGCTCTGTGATGAGCAGGGAACGCCCGTTCAGGTTGAGATTGAGGCTGTATATAGCGGCCGTGTGGCGCTGCTCGACTGGCGTGAACTACGCGACAGCAAGCATTGGAAAATGGGCTGGTGCTGATTGGCTTGGGTGGTGTCATAGAGATCGGGATGGTTGTTGATAGTTATACATAATTAAAAATCTGTACAACTATTCCCGCAGTAGTGGCTTAATGGCGGCTATCTAGCGATGGGCATCTCTGCCTTCGTGTTGTGACGGCCACGCATTCAAAGCCACCGGGAGCGCCATCCATGTTCATTCGTACTCGCAAGCATCAGGACGCCTTGCACGAAACCCAGGCCAGACAGGCCATCCTTGAAGCCGAACGAACGGCTTTGCATCAGGCCATGGCGATCATCGAGTTCACCCTGACGGGTGAGGTACTCGAGGTCAGCCCGGCTTTTTTGCACATGATGGGGTATTCACTTAGCGAAACCCTCGGCCAGCATCATTCGATGTTTTGTGAGCCTGCCTATTCACGCAGCGCCGAGTGCTCAGCGTTATGGCAGCAGTTGGGTCAGGGCTCTTCTGTCGACAGCCAGTTTCTGCATTTGCGGCGTGATGGAAGCTGGCTGTGGGTGCAAGCGAGCTGTGTCCCCGTGCTCGATCAGCATGCAAGGGTGCAGCGCATCATCATGTTCGTTCGCGATATCAACGAGCGGGTGTTGCGCGCCCAGGCCGAAACCAGCTTTATGCAAGCGATCGACCGCTCCATGGCGGTTATCGAATTTGATCTGAGCGGCCAGGTCGTCAATGCCAATGGCAACTTCATGAGCGTCATGGGGTACCACCTGCAAGAGATTCGAGGCCAGCACCACCGGATTTTCTGTAAGCCAAGCGAGGTCCAGAGCGAAGCCTATCGTGGCTTCTGGGCCGGGCTCAATCGCGGAGAGTACAAGAGCGGCCTTTTCGAACGCGTCGACAATCGAGGCGCGACTGTCTGGCTGCAGGCGACCTACAATCCTCTCTACGATGCCCAGGGGCGTTTGTACGGAGTGGTCAAGTTCGCCACCGACAGCACTCGCGAAGTCGAGCAGCGCCAAAGCGAATCAAGAGCGGCGGGACTTGCTTTCGAAACGTCCCGGCAGACCGATGAGCAAACCCGGCTGGGCACGTGTGTGGTTCAGCAAACCGTTACGGTGGTGCAAAGCATCGCTGATGAACTTCTGCAGGTGTCTGCCGGGATAGCGGCCCTGAGTGCGCAGTCCGAGGAAATCGGCAGCATCGTCGACGCCATCCGCGGCATCGCCGAACAGACCAATCTGCTTGCCCTCAATGCCGCCATCGAAGCGGCTCGCGCTGGGGAGCAGGGACGCGGTTTTGCGGTGGTGGCCGATGAGGTGCGCAACCTGGCGCGACGGACAAGTCAGTCAACCGTGGCCATTACTCAGGTCGTCGCCAAGAACCGTGAATTGGCCAGGCAAGCGGTGAGCAGCATGCAATCGAGCACGCTCAAGGCAGAGCAGGGCGTGAAACTGGCTAACCAGGCCGGCACTGTCATTCTGGATATTCATCGAGGCGCGCAGCAGGTTGTGGAAGTGATGGGTGAATTCGCTCAAGCGCTGGATCAACGACGTGGCGCCTGAGCGAATCAGGGTTTACTGCACAAATGCCGCCGCCAACAGCTCCTTGGTATAGGGGTGTTGAGGCGAGTCGAACACGTCACGGCAGGCGCCGCGCTCAACCACTTTACCGTCCTTGATCACGATCATGTCATGGGCCAGAGCGCGAACCACGGCCAGGTCATGGCTGATGAACAGATAGGTCAGGTCGTACTTTTCCTGGAGGTGGCGGAGCAGGGCGACCACTTGCTTCTGCACGGTGCGGTCCAGGGCTGAGGTCGGTTCGTCCAGCAGGATCAGGGCCGGCTTGAGCACCAGCGCACGGGCGATGGCGATGCGTTGGCGCTGACCGCCGGAGAACTCGTGGGGGTAGCGATGGCGGCTCTGCGGGTCGAGGCCGACTTCCTTGAGGGCCTTGATCACTTGTGCTTCGCATTGCTCGGAACTGGACGAGTTGTGGATCTCAAGGCCTTCGCTGATGATCTGCTGCACCGACATCCGTGGACTGAGGCTGCCGAACGGGTCCTGGAACACCACCTGCATTTGCTTGCGCCACGGTCGCAGGTCTTTCTGCGACAGATGATCAAGGGCTTGTCCCTGGAAGCGTATGCTGCCTTCGGATTCGATCAGCCGCAGGATCGCCTGGCCGAGAGTCGACTTGCCGGAGCCGGATTCGCCGACGATACCCAGGGTCTTGCCGCGCTGAACGTCCAGACTGATACCGTCCACGGCGCGCAAGTATTCCTTGCGCTGGAACAGCCCGCCACCCAGGGCGAAGCTCACCCGCAGATCCTGCACTTGCAACACCTCCTCGCGTTCGTCTCGAGGTAGCGCTTCACCTTCCGGCTCGGCGCGTAACAGCTCGCAGCTGTAGGGGTGTTTCGGTGCGCTGAAGAGTGTTTCGCAGGGCGCCTGTTCGACAATTTCCCCGGCCTTCATCACACACACCCGTTGCGCGATGCTGCGCACCAGGTTCAGGTCGTGGCTGATCAGCAGCAATGACATGCCGAGTCGTTGCTGCAAAGACTTGAGCAGCAGCAGAATCTTGCGTTGCACCGTCACGTCGAGCGCGGTGGTCGGTTCGTCGGCAATCAACAGTTCCGGTTCGCAGGCCAGGGCCATGGCAATTATCACCCGCTGTCGTTGGCCGCCGGAGAGTTGATGCGGATAGGCCTTGAGGCGCTCGGTGGGTTTCTGGATGCCCACCAGGGCCAGCAACTCCAGAATGCGCTGACGCGCCGCTTTGCCGCCCAGGCCCTTGTGCAGCATCAGGGTTTCGCCAATCTGCTTTTCGACGCTGTGCAGCGGGTTTAGCGAAGTCATGGGCTCCTGGAAGATCATCGCGATCCGGTCCCCTCGCAGTTCGCGCAGGACCCTGGCCTCGGCGCCCACCAGTTCCTGACCGCGATAGCGAATGCTGCCGGTGGTACGGCTGCCGGTTTGCGGCAGCAGTTGCAGGATCGAATGGGCCGTGACCGACTTGCCGGAACCTGACTCGCCCACCAGGGCCAGGCATTCGCCGGGGCGGATGTCCAGGCACAGGTTGCGCACCACGGTTTGGTCGTTGAAGGCCACGCTCAAGTCGCGGATTTCGATCAGGTTGTCGCTCATCTCAGGGTTCCGCTTCATGGCCGTGGCTCAGGATCGGGGGTCGAACGCATCGCGCAACGCCTCGCCAATAAACACCAGCAGAGAAAGAATCAGCGCCAGGGTGAAGAACGCCGTCAGGCCCAGCCACGGCGCTTGCAGGTTCTGTTTGCCCTGGCCGATCAGTTCGCCCAGCGACGCACTGCCCGCCGGCATGCCGAAGCCGAGGAAGTCCAGGGCGGTGAGGGTGGAAATCGCCCCGGTGAGGATGAACGGCAGATAACTCAGGGTGGCGTTCATCGCGTTGGGCAGGATATGTCGCACGATCACCTTGCGGTCGGACAGACCCAGGGCTCTGGCAGCCTTGACGTATTCAAGGTTGCGCCCGCGCAGGAACTCGGCGCGCACCACGTCCACCAGGGCCAGCCAGGAAAACAGCGCCATGATTCCCAGCAGCCACCAGAAATTCGGCTCGACGAAGCCGGACAGAATAATCAGCAGATAAAGCACCGGCAGCCCCGACCAGACCTCCAGCAGGCGTTGCCCCAGCAGGTCCACCCAGCCGCCGTAGTAACCCTGCAACGCACCGGCGGTGATGCCGATCAGCGCGCTGATGGCCGTCAGGGCCAGGGCGAACAGAATCGACACCCGTGCCCCGAATATGACCCGGGCCAGCACGTCCCGGGCCTGATCATCGGTGCCCAGCCAGTTCACTGGGGAGGGCGGGCTTGGGGTTGGCTGGTTCAGGTCGTAGTTGGGTGTGTCGTCGCTGAACGGGATCGGCGGGAACAACAGCCAGCCGCCGTCCTTGTGGATCAGATCCTGCACGTAGCTGCTGCGGTAATCGGCCTGGAACGGCAGCTGCCCGCCGAATTCCTGTTCGGTGTAGCGCTTGAATACCGGGAAATACAGCGACCCCTGGTAACTCACCACCAGCGGCCTGTCATTGGCGATCAATTCGCCGCCCAGAGTCAGCATGAACAGGCCGATGAACAGCCACAGCGACCACCAACCCCGGCGATTTTTCTTGAAGCGCTCAAAACGCCGACGGCCCAAGGGAGATAACTTGAACATCAGGCGTTCCTCGCGGCGAAGTCGATACGCGGGTCCACCAGGGTGTAGCACAGGTCGCCGATGAGTTTGATCAGCAAGCCGAACAGCGTGAAGATGAACAGCGAACCGAACACCACCGGATAGTCCCGAGACACCGCGGCCTCATAGCTCATGCGGCCCAGGCCATCGAGGGAAAAAATCACCTCGATCAGCAAGGAGCCGGCGAAAAACACGCTGATGAACGCCTGGGGAATCCCCGACACCACCAGCAGCATCGCATTGCGGAACACATGGCCATACAGCACGCGTCGTTCGCTCATGCCCTTGGCCCGCGCGGTGACCACGTACTGGCGGGTGATTTCGTTGAGAAACGAGTTCTTGGTCAGGATCGTCAAGGTGGCGAAACCGCCGATCACCAACGAGGTGACCGGCAGGACCAAGTGCCAGAAATAGTCGGTGATCTTGCCCAGTGTCGACAGCGACTCGAAGTTGTCCGACACCAGCCCGCGCACCGGAAACCAGTTCAACGACGTGCCGCCGGCAAATATCACGATCAGGAACATGGCGAACAGAAATGCCGGCATGGCATAGCCGATGATGATCGCCGTGCTGCTCCACACATCGAAGGCCGAACCATGGCGCACGGCCTTGCGGATGCCCAGGGGGATCGACACCAGATAGGTGATCAGCGTGGCCCAGAGCCCGAGGGAAATGGTCACCGGCAGCTTTTCCAGGATCAGGTCGGTCACGGTGGCGCCGCGAAAGAAGCTCTTGCCGAAGTCCAGCCGGGCATAGTTGCTGAGCATCAACCACAAACGCTCGTGGGCCGGTTTGTCGAAGCCGTATTGTTTTTCGATGTCCTTGATCAGCTGTGGATCAAGGCCGCGACTGGCTCGCGAACTGCCGGTCATGGCATTGCCCGAACTGCCGACGCTGGCGCCGCCGATGCCTTGCAGCTGGGCGATGGCCTGTTCCACCGGCCCGCCCGGAGCAGCCTGGACGATGACGAAGTTCACCAGCAGGATGATCACCAGCGTTGGAATGATCAGCAGCAAGCGCCGCGCGATATAGGCCCACATCAATGCCGCCCTCCAGGGGCGCCGCGTTTGAGGCGTTCGGCGGCCATCTGCTCGTTGGTCAGTGGCGTGGTGCTCATCTCCCACCAGCTCTCGATGGCTTCGTCATTGCTAGCCTGCACTTTGGGTCGACCAAAACGGTTCCACCAGACGGTGGAGCTGCCCGGCGGGTAATAGT
Source organism: Pseudomonas sp. NFACC45 (assembly GCF_900113505.1). Lineage (NCBI taxonomy): Bacteria > Pseudomonadati > Pseudomonadota > Gammaproteobacteria > Pseudomonadales > Pseudomonadaceae > Pseudomonas > Pseudomonas sp. NFACC45. The sequence continues at coordinate 65,572 of NZ_FOPO01000014.1, read as the reverse complement.
TGGGGATCCAGTAGTAATTCCATTGCAGCACGCGGTCCAGGGCGTGGGCATGGCGGAGCATGTCGCCTTGGGTGGTGGCTTTGACCAGGCCGTCGATCAGGCTGTCGACAGCGGGATTTTGCAGGGCCATGTAATTGTTCGCGCCCGGATCGTTGGCCGCCGCCGAGCCGAAGTAGTTGTAGAGCTCCATGCCCGGCGAGGTGCTGACGGGGTAGCCGGTGATGATCATGTCGTAGTCGCGACTCATCAGGCGGTTGACGTATTGGGAGGCGTCGATGCGCCGGATGTTCATGTCGATTCCGATCTGTTTTAGCGTGCGCTTGTAGGGCAGCAACAGCCGTTCGAGGCCGTTCTGACTGATCAGGAACGTGAAACTCAGCGGTTCACCGTCGGCATTCACCAGGCGGTCGCCATCGGGTTTCCAGCCGGCCTGTTGCAGCAGTGCCAAGGCTTGCAATTGTTTGTCGCGGATCACGCCGCTGCCGTCGGTTTTCGGCGCGTGGAATACCTGGGTGAAGACTTCCTCGGGTACTTTCCCTCGCAACGGTTCGAGAATCGCCAGTTCATCGGCATCGGGCAGTTGCCGGGCGGCCAGGTCGGTGTTGGAGAAAAAGCTCTGCTGGCGCACATAGAGGTTGCGCATCATCTGGCGGTTGCTCCACTCGAAATCCCAGAGCATGGCCAGGGCCTGGCGGACACGCCGATCCTGGAACTGCGGTTTTTGCAGGTTGAACACAAAGCCCTGGGCCGTCTGGGGCGCCTCGGTGGCCAAGTGAGCCTTTTGCAGGCGACCGTCACGCAGGGCCGGGCTGTCATAGCCGATGGAATAACCGGTGGCGGAGAACTCGCGATTGTAGTCGTAGGCGCCGCCACGCAAGACCTGCCGCGCCACATCGGTATCACCGAAATACTCGATGCTGAAATGGTCGAAATTGTAGAGCCCGCGACTGACCGGCAGATCCTTGCCCCACCAGTTGGGGTTGCGCTCGAAGGTGATGCTGCGCCCCGAGTCGATCCGGCCCACCCGATAGGGGCCACTGCCCAGCGGTGCTTCGTAGCCACCTCCACTGGCAAAATCGCGAGTTTTCCACCAGTGTTCGGGAAAGACCGGCAGTGTGGCGATGTCCAGGGGCAGGGTACGGTTTTCGTTGTTCTTGAAGTCGAAGCGAACAGTGTGCTCGGATTCCACTTCGACGCCTTTGACGGCCGCGAACTGGGTGCGATACCGCAGGCTGCCCTGGGTCATCAACAGCTCGAAGGTGTAGCGCACGTCCTCGGCGGTGATGGGCTTACCATCGGCAAACCGGGCCTTGGGATTGAGGTAGAAGCGCAAGGACAGGCCATCGTCGGCGCGTTCCATCTTCTGCGCCACCAGGCCATAGACGGTGTAGGGCTCGTCCAGCGAGCGCTGAGCCAGCGGGGAATACAGCATTCCGTCGATCTGGCTGACGCCGATGCCTTTGTCGATGTAGGGCAGGACGTGGTCGAAATGGCCGATCTCGATGGCCGAGCGGCGCATGGTGCCGCCTTTGGGGGCCTGGGGATTGGTATAGGCGAAGTGGCTGAAGCCTTGGGGGTACTTGGCCGGTTCGCCATACACCGTCAGGGCATGTTGCGGTGTGGCATCCACACCGGCGGCACCTGTCAGCAGGACCACGGCAGTGAACAGCAGTGAAGGGAACGCCAGTCGCATTGTCAGCCTTAAAGCCGGGTGATAGATGACCACGATTTGTACGCGAGCTACGCCTTGATCGCTAGCCCCTTGGCCTGACACAAACACAACGGCCCACCGAAGGGCGGGCCGTTATGTCGATAAACCGGGATCAGTCCTGGCGGCTGGTCACTTCCAGCAGGTGATAGCCGAACTGGGTCTTGACCGGACCCTGCACCACATTGATCGGGGCGCTGAATACCACGGTGTCGAATTCCTTGACCATCTGGCCTGGACCAAACGAACCCAGGTCGCCGCCCTGACGGCTGGACGGGCACGAGGAGTTGGTCTTGGCGACTTCAGCGAAATCGGCGCCGGCTTCGATCTGGGCCTTGAGTTCGTTGCACTTTTCTTCGCTGGAAACCAGGATGTGGCGGGCAGTGGCTTTGGCCATGGGTAAAATTCCTTTCAATAGCTTTAAAGGTGTTGAGCCTACCGGAATCACTGACCGGTTGTTGTCAAAAATGCGTCAAAACCTTGAGTCTGTCGATCAAAGGCCGGCTTTGCGCAGGCGTTCGGCGTGGCGCACGTAAAGCTCCACCGGGTCTGTACCCTTGCGGCTGCAACCGGCTGTCTGGTTGATGGCGTCCATGTGGTCCAGTGGATAGTCAGAGCGAATGACCTTGCCCAGGTGCGAGCTGAAGCGTCCCACCAGGCCGTCGTTCTGCCCGGCTTCGGTGATGAAGTACTCGGAAAAGGCCCTGCAAAAACCCTGCAGAGGATCCATCGCATTGCATGCGCCGTTCTCGGAGTCCGGCAACGTGCCGCTCCATGAGTAGTAGCGCACCCCGTTGACCCTTTGTGCTCCGTTGCCGCCCCAGTGTTTGGGCAGGCCTTGGGGGTATTTGTCATTGAACGCGCCTACGCCTTCGGTGGTCAGCGCCGCCAGTGCTGCAATGGCGGCGTGCGGCAGTTGCGTTTGGCCGCCCAGCAACGAGATGAAGTCTGCAAAAAGCGTGGCGACTCTATCCGCCACATGCTCTGGCAAGCGCCCCGGGGTCAGGGCTTTGTAGAGGAAGTCAATCAGTTCGGAGCCATGATTGGGGCCGCTGACCGAGGTCACCGAGGCCACCCTGTCGGGGGCAACAGCGCCGGCGTATCGGGCGGCCAGCGCGCCCTGGCTGTGGCCGATCAGGTTGACCCTGGTGGCGCCGGTGCCGCTCAGGATCCGATCGATCTGTGCCAGCAGTTGTTCGCCACGGGCTTCATTGGAATGTGTCGCCGACAAATAGGGGATGAACACCCGGGCACCGGCGGCGCGTAATGCCTGTTTGATCCCGTGGAAAAGTTCGAAGCCGCCGACCCTGTCAAACCCGAACAACCCATGGACCAGCAGGATGGGAAATTGAGTGGTTGCATTCCGTTGCATGTTCGTACCTTTTTCGAAGAGGTTCCTATTGAATTCGCGACCACACTCTAATGCAGGCTTGTGCTGGGCGGTGTAGGAAGAAACCGCAGTGATCTGCTGAAAACGGAATAGAAGAAGTGGGAAGGGTCAGATTGGAAACCGGACGGACCTGAGCGTATCGGGATACTTCCGATAGCCCTTGGCGCTTGCGGCTACAACTTCACGGGCACCAGGCCACTCCCGCGGTCGTCTTGTCTGACTGTGGGTTTGGGACGGTCGAGGTTTAATGGCTTCATCGGGTGCCGCGATGTGAAGGCGGTGCCTTTATCCAAGGACTGGAGCCTATGTATGACCACTTATCCATCTGCCTCGCGAGCCCGGCTCGCACCCCTGACGAAATTGCCACCACCGTCTCTGGCAGCGGCCAAGGGAGGGGTGATCAACCCCGCTTGGCGCAAGGTCGTCATCACCGTCAAGCCCTATCCAATGATGACGTGCGGCGATGAAGTGCTGCTGTTCTGGCATGGGCTTAACTCAGATGCCGAGCCCTATCGACATGAAGTGCGAAGGTTCATCACGGAGCGACAGGTGGGGCGAGAGGTCGTTTTTGTCGTGCGCGAGCCGCATATCGCCGAGCTGGATGGCGGTTCGCTGGAGATCAGCTACCAGGTGACGAGCAAACGCCTGCCGGCCGCGCTGGTTTCCCAGCCTTTGCAACTGGATATCGGCGATGTTCCCTTGCAACTGCCGGCCGCCGTTGCCAACGATGCCGTGGGTGGCAGCCTGGATCCGGCGCGGGTGCCCGAAGGAACGTACGTGACCATCAGGCCCTATTCCAGAATGGCCGTCGGCGACCGGTTGATCCTGATTGCCAGCAACGACTCCAAGGCCGTTTGGCGCGATGTGCTGGATATCGAGGCTCATGCCGTCGGCCGCGAGGTAGCGTTCTGGATCGATCATTCGCTGATTGCCCCTCACGCGGGTCAAAGCCTGAGCCTGACCTATGTCGTCAGGCGCGGACATTCGGTGCGCCGCGCCGAGCCCCTGTCGTTGCACCTGGGGCCTTTGCGACGTCCTGCGCTGAAAGCGCCGTGGATTACGGGATTGAACGAGGGCGGGCTGGATGTCGACGGGTTACAGGAAGGGGTGAGTGTCGTCATCGACGGAGCCGGGCTTGAGGCTGGCGAGCTGGTCTGGCTGCAGTGCAACGGCAATTACGCGCATGTCGCCGAGCGCGAAATCACCGCGGCGACGGCAGGTCAAGCGCTGACCTTTGTAGTGCCCGCGGCGTTCTGGCAGGACCAGCGCGGCAGGTCGGTGCACTTGTTTTATCAGGTCGAGCGCCTGGACGATGTGAGCCAGCATTCGGAGTGGGTCACCGTCCAAGTTCGCTCCGAGACAAAAAGCTGAGCGCCCTCGCTGGGGAGGGCGCTTTCAGGATTCAGGCCGACACCAGCTGACGATGGGCCTGACGCAGCAGTTGCTCGGTGGATGCCCAACCCAGGCAACCATCGGTCACCGATACGCCGTAACGCAGCGACGGGCCCAACGACTGGCAACCTTCGAACAAGTGGCTTTCCAGCATCATGCCGATGAGGGAGCGGTTTCCTTGCAAGCGCTGCTCTAGGACGTCGCTGAACACCTGCGGCTGCCGTAACGGGTCTTTGCCGCTGTTGGCGTGGCTGCAATCCACCATGATCCGGGCCGGTATTTTCAGGCGGGTCAGGTCATTGTGTATCTGCGTGACACTCTGGCGGTCATAGTTCGGCCCGCGATGGCCGCCGCGCAGCACCAGATGAGTGTCGGGGTTGCCCTGGGTCTGGATGATCGCCGGATGCCCCTGGCTGTCGACGCCGAAATGTCGATGAGGGTGGGCTGCCGAGCGCATGGCATCGCAGGCGATGCCCACGCCGCCGTCCGTGCCGTTCTTGAAACCGACCGGCATGCCCAGGCCGCTGGCCATTTCCCGGTGGATCTGCGATTCGGTGGTACGCGCGCCGATGGCGACCCAACTGAGCAGGTCATCGAAATAGTTGGCGGCCACGGGTTGCAGCAGTTCGGTGGCTACAGGCAGGCCAAGCTGGAGCATCTCGCGCATCAACTCTCGCGACAGCGTCAGGCCGGCGGCCATGTCATCGCTACCATCCAGGCCAGGGTCGTAAGCCAGGCCTTTCCAGCCTACGGTCGTGCGGGGTTTTTCCACGTAGGCGCGCATCACCAGCAGCATGCTGTCGCTGACTTCATGGGCCAGGCGAGCGAGGTTGGCGGCGTATTCGAGGGCCGATTTCGGGTCGTGGATGGAGCAGGGGCCGACAATCACCAATAGACGGGAGTCCTCGCCGTCGAGGATCGCGCGGATTGCCTGGCGATGGGCATTGACCTGTTGGCTCAGCGCCGAGCTGAGGGGCAATTGTTGCTTGAGCTGCAATGAGCTGGGCAGACGCAGGGTCAGGGCTTCATTGGCGGGGTTGAGCGTGGACAGCGGCAAAGCAGAGACGGACGAATTCATGATCTGGTTTCCTGGGCGGACAGCGGGTTCATTCCCGCGCGCCGGCCCTATTGGGGTGTTCGACAATTGGCCGTATTGGCCCGCAACTGAGGCTTGCCACCGGTAGGTGACCGATCGGAGGCGGCAGGCTGGCCCGAGCGGTGGCTGGTAAATCGCCAGGCGGAAAAACTGTCGTAACGGTAATAAGTGGCGTCGTTCATGGCTCAATCCTCAAGTTTGTCGGGTGTCGCAAAAATGTGTGGGGCTGAAAAAACAAAACCCCCGGTCGGGAGGCCGACCGGGGGTTAGAAAACTCTGGAAGGCGACCCGTTTAAATTGGGCGCCGGTTGGGTATCAGGCGCGCCAGTGGCTAAACCAATACCCAAAATAAAAGCTGACCGGAGTCTGAACACTGTTCGCCCAGGCAGCCGCAACCGAGCGCTGGGCGCTGGCGGTTTGAAGCGATGCGAGGGTGTTGAACATGGTCTGTCTCCGATGAATGGACCTGAGCTTACTCGAGCAGGGCGGGCCGGTTCAATCAGAAAATTCTATCGTGGCTATGGATTGTTCATTCTGGCTTGAGTCCGACGGGCTTTGTGACAAACTTCAAGCTCGCGCTGCCTTCCAGGGATATCCATGATCGCTCCAGCCTTCGCCGCCGCCCAGTCGATTTCCATCGCGGGGGATGTTCACGCCAATCTCTTGCGTCATCAGCGTTTCATGCAGGCAGCCGCTGAACAGAATGTGCAGTTGCTGGTATTTCCCGAACTGTCACTCACTGGCTACGAACGTGGCCTGGCGGCGGACCTGGCTATCCCGCCGCAGGATGCCGTACTGCAACCGTTGCGTGATCTGGCGCGTGAGCTTGGCCTGACCGCAGTGGTTGGCATGCCGATTCGCCTGGCGGTAGACGCGCCGGTATTGATCGGCGCATTGGTGCTCGGCGCCGACGGCTCCCTCGGGGTGTACAGCAAGCAACATTTGCACCCTGGGGAAGAAGTCGCTTTCGCCCCGGGCCATGGCGGCTCAATGTTGCAGATGGGGCAGGAGCATATCGCGCTGGCGGTGTGTGCCGATTTCTCTCACCCCAGCCATGCCGCCGCAGCGGCCGGACAGGGCGCTACGTTGTATGCAGCTGGCGTATTGATCACCGAGGGTGGTTACCTGCCCGATACGACGTTGTTGCAAGGTTATGCCAAGCAACATGCCATGACGGTCCTGATGGCCAATCACGGTGGCATCACGGGTGGCTGGGAGTCGGCCGGCCGCAGCGCGATCTGGGGCCCTGACGGCTCGCTGATTGCGGCGGCCCCAGGTCCGGGTGAGCTGTTGGTGATTGCCCGCCGCGATGCCAATGGTTGGGCAGGGCAAGTCGTGTCGGTGGCGACGCTTTGACGAGGTACCCATGAATTTCCAGTGGCGTGCGGCAACGGCCGAGGACATCGCTTTTGCCCGGCAACTGACGTGCGTCAACATGCTGCCCTATTACTTGCAGCACGATTTGTTATGGCAGGACGAAGCATTCGATCTGGCCTGGATCATTCGCCAGAACTGGATCATCTGCCGCGAGGGGCAAGCGCTGGGTTTTGTCAGCCTTAGTCGTGATGCGCGGGCGTTGTATATCCGGGAGCTACAGATTGCCGAGGCGTTTCGGGGGCAGGGTGCCGGCACTTGGGCGATCGGTCAGGTTTGGGACATGGTGGTGCAGGAGCGACGCCCGGCTCTGCGCCTGACGGTTTTCAAGAACAATCCGGCCAGGGTGCTCTACGAGCGCCTGGGCTTGCGGGTGGTCGGCGAGGATGAATGTTTCCTGAGGATGGAGCGGGATGCCAGGGCTTGAGGCCGCGCAGAGTGCGCCTCTGAAAGACGCGTTGTAACTTTTATATGTCCCTTTGCGCTAGGTCTGTCGGATGGTTTTTGCTAAGGTGTTGGGCAACCCAAATAAGACCAAATCGTGAGGTGTCTGCTTGATTAGGGTGTTAGTGGTCGACGACCATGATCTCGTCCGTACGGGCATTACACGAATGCTGGCTGATATTGACGGTCTGCAGGTAGTTGGCCAGGCTGAATCCGGGGAAGAGTCCCTTATCAAGGCGCGTGAACTGAAACCCGACGTGGTCCTGATGGACGTCAAGATGCCAGGCATCGGCGGTCTTGAAGCCACGCGTAAACTGCTGCGCAGCCACCCGGACATCAAGGTGGTCGCGGTGACCGTGTGTGAAGAAGATCCGTTCCCGACCCGGTTGTTGCAGGCGGGCGCTGCGGGTTATCTCACCAAGGGCGCCGGTCTGAACGAGATGGTCCAGGCCATTCGCCTGGTATTTGCCGGTCAGCGTTACATCAGCCCGCAAATTGCCCAGCAGTTGGCAATCAAGTCGTTCCAGCCGACCAATGAGTCGCCCTTCGATGCGCTATCGGAGCGGGAAATCCAGATTGCCTTGATGATTGTCGGTTGCCAAAAGGTGCAGATCATCTCCGATAAGCTGTGCTTGTCGCCTAAAACCGTCAACACCTACCGTTACCGAATCTTCGAGAAGCTGTCGATCAGCAGCGATGTCGAGTTGACGCTGCTGGCGGTGCGCCACGGCATGGTCGATGCCAGCGCCTGATAATGACTGAACTGTTTGATCCAAGTGCTTTCCTGTCCACGTGCAGCGGCCGCCCAGGCGTCTATCGCATGTTCGACAGCGATGCGCGCCTGCTTTACGTCGGCAAGGCCAAGAACCTCAAGAAGCGTCTGGCCAGCTACTTTCGTAAAACCGGTCTCGCACCAAAGACCGCCGCCCTGGTGGGGCGCATCGCGCAAGTCGAAACCACCATCACCGCCAATGAAACCGAGGCCTTGCTGCTCGAGCAGACGCTGATCAAGGAATGGCGGCCGCCGTACAATATTCTGTTGCGGGACGACAAGTCCTACCCGTACGTGTTTCTGTCGGACGGGGCATTTCCGCGCCTGAGCATTCACCGCGGGGCCAAGAAGGCCAAGGGTCGGTATTTCGGTCCGTACCCCAGCGCCGGGGCGATCCGTGAAAGCCTCAGTCTGCTGCAGAAGACCTTCTTCGTTCGCCAATGCGAAGACAGCTATTACAAGAACCGTACCCGACCCTGCCTGCAATACCAGATCAAGCGCTGCAAAGCGCCGTGTGTCGGGTTTGTCGAGCCAGAGGTCTACGCCGAAGACGTGCGGCACTCGGTGATGTTTCTTGAGGGGCGCAGCAACGCGTTGACTGACGAGCTGTCAGCGGCGATGGAAGATGCGGCGGTCAACCTTGAATTCGAGCGGGCCGCCGAGCTGCGCGACCAGATCGGGCTGCTGCGCCGGGTGCAGGACCAGCAGAGCATGGAAGGCGGCAGCGGCGACGTTGACGTGATTGCCGCGTTCATCAACCCGGGCGGCGCCTGCGTTCACCTGATCAGCGTGCGCGGCGGCCGGGTATTGGGCAGCAAGAACTTCTTCCCCCAGGTGGGTATCGAGGAGGACGTCGCCGAAGTCATGGCGGCGTTTTTGGGTCAGTACTACATCAGCAGCCCGGAACGCGACCTGCCTGCCGAGTTGATCGTCAATGTGGTCCACGATGACTTCCCGGCCCTGGTCGAGGCCATCGACAAGCTTCGTGGTCGTGAACTGACCATCAGCCATCGCGTGCGTGGCACCCGGGCGCGCTGGCAGCAACTGGCCGTGACCAACGCCGAGCAGGCCCTTGGCGCACGCTTGGCCAACCGCCAGCATGTGGCGGCACGGTTCGATGCCCTGGCCGACGTCCTCAACCTGGACGAGCCACCGCAGCGGCTGGAGTGCTACGACATCAGCCATTCCAGTGGCGAAGCGACCGTGGCGTCTTGTGTGGTGTTTGGTCCGGAGGGGCCGATCAAGTCCGATTACCGGCGCTACAACATCGAAGGCGTGACCCCGGGCGATGACTATGCGGCGATGCATCAGGCGCTGATGCGCCGGTTCGGCAAGCTCAAGGACGGGGAGGGCAAGCTGCCGGACATCCTGCTGGTGGACGGCGGCAAAGGCCAACTGTCCATGGCCCGCGACGTATTGAATGAGCTGATGGTCCCCGACCTGATCCTGCTGGGCGTGGCCAAGGGTGCAACCCGCAAGGCCGGTTTCGAAACCTTGTACCTGAACGATGCGGCCCATGAGTTCACCCTGAAAGGGGATTCCCCGGCGCTGCACCTGATCCAGCAGATCCGTGACGAAGCTCACCGTTTTGCCATCACCGGACACCGCGCTCGCCGGGGCAAGACCCGCCGCACATCGACGCTGGAAGGGGTGGCAGGGGTCGGGCCAACGCGACGTCGCGATCTATTGAAACATTTTGGTGGATTGCAGGAGCTGTCTCGTGCCAGCATCGAAGAGATAGCCAAAGCTCCCGGTATCAGTAAAAAGCTCGCTGAGTCGATTTATGCAAGCCTGCATAGCGAGTAGAATGCCCGTCAACCTCGCAGCCAGTTGTGCCGATGAATATCCCAAATCTGATTACCGTACTCCGCGTCCTGCTCATCCCGATCTTCATTTTGTTGTTCTATTTGCCGTACCACTGGAGCTATGTAGCCTCCGCCTCGGTCTTCGCCTTCGCCGCCGCCACTGACTGGCTGGACGGTTACCTGGCCCGACGCCTGGAGCAGAGCACGCCTTTCGGCGCCTTCCTGGACCCTGTGGCCGACAAGCTGATGGTCGCAGTGGCCCTGGTGCTGCTGGTACAGGAACACGGCAATCTCTGGCTGACCTTGCCGGCGGCAGTGATCATCGGTCGCGAAATCGTCGTATCGGCACTGCGCGAATGGATGGCCGAACTGGGCGCCCGCGCTCAAGTCGCCGTCTCGAACCTCGGCAAATGGAAAACCGCCGCGCAAATGCTTGCACTGGTGATCCTGCTGGGTAACCCGGCCAATTTCAATTTCTGGGTGTTGCTGGGCTATGCACTGCTGCTGATCTCCGCAGGCCTGACGCTGTGGTCAATGGTCCAGTACCTACGCGCCGCCTGGCCACATCTGCGCACCGACGTAGACCCGAAATAAAACTTTTTTGAATCAAAGGGTTGACGGCGTATTCTGAGTCTATAGAATGCGCCACACCAAGACGCGGGAATAGCTCAGTTGGTAGAGCACGACCTTGCCAAGGTCGGGGTCGCGAGTTCGAGTCTCGTTTCCCGCTCCAAGATTCAGAAAAAAGCCACTCAGATGAGTGGCTTTTTTTTGCCTGGAATTTGGTGCTTAGGCGTGGGCTCAGCGTTTGTGATCAAGCGTTGGCAGATGCGGTTGCCCATCTACGACGTCATGCAGATGTCGGATACTTCAATCATGTCGTCCGCCAGGCGCGATGACGCCTGACGTGGTACGTCTTCTTGATTGGTATGGAGAAGAGAAGAGTGGGTACACTGCGGTGCATCATTTTTGGGTCTAGCAATGAACCTTACTGACGCTACGCTCGTGCTGCTCCTGGCAGCGCGTATCCATGGAACAGACGAGGCCGTCAGGGCTTCAGCGAAGAGCGTGGTCAAGAAGTTGCCGCGCAGCAAACGCGACCTGATCTACAAGGTAATCGACAGCCGAAGTCCTCTTGATCTGGTTGGATTTCTGGCAGAGAACCTGGATAACTGAAAATCAACCGTCTGTGGCGCGTGCAGCTTTCGAGATGGCTCTCGGAAGCGAGCCGTAAAGTTATTCACGAAAAGCGTGGGTATATCTGTGGATAAAGCTCTACGTGCCCCGGAGTAGCTCGATTTCCACGGTGTGATTACTAACTGATCAGCAGTGTTCCAGCTGGTTGATGGCGTGCGATTTCGACATCGCTAGAATGTCCTTCAGGGACATGCGGCCTCATTGTTGCCTTGTTGCCTTGTTGCCTTGTTGCCTTGTTGCCTTGTTGCCGGTTGGCAGACAGGCCCATTTTCATCGAGCCATGAAGCCCTGAATCGGTGAGTTTTAACTAGTGAAGGCTGCCCACCTTCTCAGGCCGATCCTGTTGCTTAAGCTTTCACCATTTTGGCAATATCGTGCTCCTCACATTCTTATTGTCAGTTCTCCATCCTCTCATTTGGGGCTGCGTTTTTAAGAGGTGGGAACCCGGCCTCCGCGTCGGGTTTTTTATTGCCTGAGATTCGCTGATGGATTTCCGACCTGGTGTTTCCGCGTGTCAGATTGTTCCTATACAAATTGACCCGAAAACTTGGACAAGATTAGCTGTGTGTTCGTACAGTTTCCGTGCGTCGCACGTTTATTTTGTCTCGATCGCCGGGGATAGCATGCAGGGGGGGCTGGAATCTTTGAAGGTGATCTGGTGGTGGTAGATCGTGCACTGGAGCCGGCCCATGGGCACGTCGTTGTTGCACTGCTGAACAATGAACCCATGTGCAAGCGGTTATGCGTACGGGGCAGGGAGGTGATCCTCCTTTCGGAGAACCCAAAGTACCCGCCCAGGTATGTGCTCGAGGGTGATGAGTTGGTCATCTGGGGTGTTATCACGCTACAGCGTGCGCAGCCATGCCTAAAGCCCAGCCGGTTTTCGCTCTGATCGATTGCAACAGCTTTTACGCCAGCTGCGAGCGGGTGTTTCGTCCGGACCTGGCGCGAGTACCCATTGTGGTGCTGAGCAACAACGACGGCTGTGTGATTGCGCGCAGCTACGAGGCCAAACCCTGCGTGAAGATGGGCGAGCCGTATTTTCAGATCAAGGACACTTTGCAAATGATGAGTCAGAGCTATACGACCAAGTTGGGCGAGTTGTGGCGAGTTCATTGTCAGTAGCTAGGTTTCGAGCGGCTAGGAGGCAGGTAGTGGCCCCTGCGTTACGATAACTGTCCTCGGCCGAGATCGGGCGGTATCGGACAGAGACATACGTTCATGAGTGACCACTTCCACCCCCTAAGCGGACGCTGGTTTTGGCAGCAGCGGGAAGAGCAACCAGATACGTCCCTATAAGCGATTTAAGCGGTAAGCGTTTCAATAACTAATCTGCTAGCTACAATGCTCGTGGTCTTTTTGATGTGTGCCTAGCAATGGCTCCCAGTGTCTGGGTTTTGAATTTTTCTAAGAGATGATCTATAGTTTGAAGTTGACCTAAAATTGGGGTGTTTATTAGTTGTAGTATTTAGAGGTGTATTTGGTTATTTTAGGTGGTCTCTATGATGGATTGTATTTTTTTAGCGTTTTTTGAATGGATTACCAGACTTTTTCCATTTGTGAGGTTTAGCTTTAGTGAGTTGCCTAATAGGCCTGCCTTGTAAGAGTGTGATTTTATTTGTGAGTAATGTATTTTGGTTGGGTTAATAAGTGCAACTATAAAAAAATCGTTATAAAGTGAAAGTCTGGAGGGGGAGCTGGACATCGAAATAAACCCAGCTTTAAGTTTCCAGTAGACGAAGCATTTTTCTTCGTGAATCGCTGATTTTCCTATCTCTTCAGGGGCCCTACGCCTAGGGAGGATGAATATTGTAAGTAAAAATGCCAAGGCAATTGCCGATAGAAGCAATAGGCTTATTGAGTTTGAGTTCATTTTAAACCTCTAGTTATGTTTATTGGGAGGGATATGCCTGCACCAGCGCCTAAGGAAACTCCATCTACATATCTGAATGGGTTTACTACAGATCTCGATGTATCTTGAGAGGTCCTTAAGACCACTTGGATGCCGAGGAAGCGACCAACACCAACATTGATGGAATATCCTTCACATGCTCCTCCTGTGCCACTGATGTCAGAGATTCCGAAAGCCGCCCCATAGTCCGCTATTATCCCAAGGGCAATCTCTGCCTGTAGTGGACGAATACCAAGACTAGAGTTTGGAAATTGACTAATGTCTTTGGTGGCGATAGAGGCTACCGGACCAATAGCAAGTCCTGGTGCAATTGGTATGTGGATCCCTCCAGTTAAAGTTAATTCATATAAGCCCAATGGGTCTGTTTTTTTAATGGGGTCCCCGCCAGCATAGGAGTAGGTATTAGCTCCTCCAGCAAGACCAATTGGATCTTCCGAGATAAACCGACCTAAGCTAGGGGAGTAATACCGCGCACGATAGTAGTAGAGGCCCGATCCATCATTTTCCCGACCGGTGTACTGCTGACTATTGGCACTGGCGGAGCCGCTGTTGCTGGTCTGGCCATAAGGATCATAGGTGTATTGCGTGGTGGATGTTCCACTGCCATCGGTGAGCGCTTGGGTTGAACCCAGTGCATCAGTCAGGTAGCTGTAGGTGCTGCCACTGGCCTCGGTGCGACTGAGTACTTCATCTAAACCGCCCGTGAGTAGATTGGCCTGGACCGTGGGGGTGACAGTACCGGTCAGCTCTTGCACCAGGTTGAGGCCGTCAAAGACATAGCTGGTGGTTTGGCTGGCAATCGTTTTCTGGCTGCGCCTGTTGGCCGCGTCATAACTGAAGCTCCCGGATACGGTGCCCGTGAGCGTGCTTAGGCGCTGACGCGAATCCCAAGTGTAGGTATTGCTGCCGTCACTGGTCATGTTGCCGTTGGTGTCATACAACAAGGAGGCGCCGCTCCAGGCCGTCAATTGGTTAGCCGCGTTGTAGCTGGTACTGCTCACAGCGCCGGGGAGGGTGGTGCGGGCCAAGCTGCCGCCAAGCTGCACTCTCTGACCGGCGCCATCGTAGCCGTAGCTCAAATTGCCAAGGTTGGTGCCGCCCTTGGCGTAACTGAGGCTGATCAACTGGCCGGCATTATCGTAACCGTAACTAACGGTCACCCCGTTGGGCAGCGTCAAGGTGGCACGACGGCTGTCCGCATCATAAGTGAAGGCCGCGCTTTGACTGCCGTTGCTCAGATTGGTCAGACGATTGCCGACGTCATAGGTGTAGTTAACCGAGGGCTGGCCTGTCACCGTCATGCTGGTACGACGATCAGCAGCATCGTAGGTGTAGGAGACGGTGCCTTGCGGTGTTGCTTCGCTGAGCAGGCGATCCAGATCATCGTACCCGCGGGTGATTGTGCCGCCCTGGGTGTCCACAACCTGCGTCAGACGGTTACCACCATCGAAGGTGTAGCCAACGGTGGCATCGGGTGCGGTCAACGACGGGCCGCTGCCGATCAAGGTTTGCCCAAAAGCTGATTGCGTGCGCCGATTCAAGGCATCATAGGTGTAGCTGGCGATCACGCCATTGCGGGCGGTCCACTGTGTCACATTATCCAGGCCGTCGAGGCCGTAGCTTTGCGTCGCGTTCAGTGGGTCGGTGTAAGACACTCGGCGATCGCGAGCGTCGTAGGTGTACGCATGCACTCCGTTCTTAGCGTCAGTGACACTCAGGAGATTACTGTTCGTGTCATAAGCAAAGTTGGTCACGCTTCCTAACGGGTCCGTAACCTTGATTTTACGGTCCAGTGGGTCATATTCCGTCATGGTACGACGCCCCACGGCGTCAGTTATTGCCATGACGCGCCCTACGTTGTCGGTGAAGTAGCTGGTGGTTCGCCCTAGTGGGTCGGTAACGCTCGCAAGGTCTCCAAGAGAATAGCTCAGGGTCGTGTTCGCTCCGATGGGGTCGGTGATCTGTGTCAAGCGCCCTTGGCTATCTGATGTGAATTTCACAGTATTGCCCAAGGGATCGGTAATTTGCGTCAGACGCCCCAAACTATCGTAGCCGTAGTTAGTGGTATGGCTGAGTCCATCGGTATAGCTGGTGAGTTGATTGAAGGTGGAGTCGTAGGTATAGCTCTGCGTCACTGCCTGCGAGGTCCCTTGTAGCCGGGTCACGCTGGTGAGATTGCCCAATCCATCGTATGCATAACCAGTCACTCGACCCAAGGCATCAGTGACGGAGGTCACCAAATTGGTGGTGGCGTTACGTTGGAGGCTATAGCTTTGTTGTTCGGGTTGACCCAGGCCATAGGTGTTCGTTGTGACGTAGCCTGCTCCATTGAATGCCAAGCGTTCGATATTACCGCGGGGATCTGTTACGTCCGTCTGGGTCACTTGGCTGCCACTGAGGGTGTACGCAAATTGGTAGGTGCCTGCAACGGAACTCCCAGGTCCAAGAATTTGTTGTGAGACCCGGCCATTGGCATCGTAACTGTTGCTCAGCAGTACATTGCCGTTGGGTCGTGTGATGGTCAGCATCTGGTGGGAGCTGTCATAGGTATAGGTTTCTACGCCTCCATTGGCGTCAGTGACCTTCCAAAGATTTCCGTTGCTGTCGTAGGTATAGCTGACTGTGCGGCCCATGTTGTCACTGGCCTGCGTAATGCGGTCGCTGGAGTCATAGGTGAAACTTATCCAGTGCCCATTGGGGGATGTCACTCGCTGCAAGTTGTTAAGGGAGTCTCGTGTCAGTGTGACCGTGTTACCAAATCGATCCATGGCTTGGGTCATCGCTGCATTTTGCAGACGAGTGTTGTTCTCTGCGTCCGGGAACCACATTTTTGAGCCATCTTTGAGCTTGAGCAGCCACGGCCATGTGCCGCCGACCCATGAGATGGTTGCCCCCTGGAATCGATCCGAGGGTGACCCATTGTGTTGGTACACAGCATCCCCGTAACTGGTACCCGACGAAGTCCGGTTGAAGTGAATGCGTTCACCGTTTGAAAGAATCAGATCCTGATAGGTCCAGGGGCTGGTATCGCCGACCATGAAAATGTCATAGACGTGATTGGTACCGATGCCGAAGGCTCGTGACCGCGTGTCCTCGGAGAGGTAGGTGCGAGTTAAGATCAGTGGAAGGGTATCGGTGACAACCAGGTCGGTGTGCGGGTATGTGAACAAGCCCGTGGACGTATCCACTGGCTCGGCCTTGTCACTCGAAGCAACCCCCAGCAA
Organism: Pseudomonas sp. NFACC45; assembly: GCF_900113505.1. Classification (NCBI taxonomy): domain Bacteria; kingdom Pseudomonadati; phylum Pseudomonadota; class Gammaproteobacteria; order Pseudomonadales; family Pseudomonadaceae; genus Pseudomonas; species Pseudomonas sp. NFACC45. The sequence continues at coordinate 49,258 of NZ_FOPO01000014.1, read as the reverse complement.
TTGGCTGCCTCCACCGGCCGTTGGATTCTTTGCGGGCGCTAGAGACGGCACACTGACCATGGCTCCAGTGAACTCATAAACGCCAACCCCATCTCCCGGAATAACTTGTTTTCCATTTTGTGAGACAAGCCCCTCACCATAGACATACCAACCTTTATAGACGGGGTCGTAAGTCCAGAAGTCCATCGCGGAGCCGGCCGGGCGGCTGTTGTAGTTGGGATAAATGATCTGTGCCGCTTTAAAACTCTTTGGGTCGATAGCTTGTAGATTCGCGCTGCCTGGTTGGATAGTGAAGTACACAGGGATGCCGTGTGTGGGCAGCGGAAATGGCGGCCGATCAACAGGGATAGCGGTGATACTGACCGAGGTGACTACCTTGCCGTCGATATCGCGGATGACTGTTCCTTGGGGAATGTGTAACTCCAAACCTGGAATATGAGGCGTGGTGACAGTCACCTCACTTGTTGTCGGAGATGGCAGGCTTACCGCGTGTTGTGTGTCGGTACGGGGCAGCCAAATGGTGTATTGCAGGGACTGGGTTTTGCCATTCTCAAAGATGACGACCAAATCATCAAAAAATCCATATTGACGACCTGGTTTGTTGGCACCAGAGCCATCGATTCTGAGCGTTTGATTTCCGGTACCGATACCACTCAGGAGAAAGCGACCAGTAGCGTCCGTAACGGCGGTTAGCTCTCCCATTTTTAGTTTCACACCTACAGCTGCCTTTCCATTCATCAACAGCACCTGGCCCGCCAGTGCCGTGACTCCCAAAGGGGCTTGTAAAGGGGGGAGGTCCTGCAAAGGAGAAGGTGGACGTTTGGCGCGCCAGTCACCGGTTAAATGCTCATGGCCGGGGACCCAGTCCTCAGGGCCGGCGTTAACCATCTCAGAGTCGGTAGGTGGGGCCAGCGGCTTGGTTTGCTCATCAACAGTGCTAGAGGGGGGGGGGCTGGTTGATGCACTGTTGGCGGTCAGGGCCTGCGTAGTAAAGGTGTACCCCGCCAGTGGAAGTTGAGTGCCGCTCGCATCTGTGGCGCCGCTGACAAACACACTGTAATGCGTATCGGGTAATAGCTCCTGCGTCGGGACAAAAAACACTGCTTGCCCGTTTTCTACAGGCGTTACTCGGCCGCTGATTTGCCCGGTTGGGCCGATCACCGTCATCGTGCTGCTGTTCAGCGACGTCACTGCCATCGGCTTGGAAAAATGCAGGCTGATCCAGCTGTTGAGACCGACAGCGTTAGCGTTAGCCGCAGGCAGACTGGCTTGCGTTTCTGGCGGACCCTGCAGGGAGGTTGACGTCGCTGGCAAGCCGGATCGGTTCTCCTCCTGCGAAGAGAATTTTTGCCCGGACGGGTCATAAAGCTCGCTACCCGCCACTGGTTTGTCACTTAGGTCTTTGCCGCCCTGGATCAAGATGGAACCGGAAGGCAATGTTTGCGCGGTATGCCAATAACGGGCAGTCGATAAGCTAACCGGTAGCGTATTCACCGTCCCCGTACGTGGATCCCACAGTTCGGCGCTAGTCACCGTCGTTTTTTGAGGTGACAAGCCTGCGACTAACAGAACGTGTCCATCGAGCAATAGGGTAGCCGTATGCCGAGAGCGAGGCGTAAAGGCCGCACCGGTAACAAATTGGGTCTGCTGTTTCTCAATGTTGATGCGCTCGGCCTGGCTAAGTGTGCTGCCGTCTGCACCCACACCGCCAAAAATGAGTACTGTTCCATCGGGCAGCAAGGTGGCCGTATGGTCCTGGCGTGGGGTATTCAGGTTGCCCGGGAACAGCGTTTCAGTGTTTGTCACTGGATCAACCACGGTCAATGTCGCGAGTGTCACGCCTTTTTCCGAACCTCCGCTGAGCAACCAACGTCCATCAGGCAACAACGTAGCGGCTTCACCTGCGTGACGCGTAGGCACGCTACCAGCAGCGCCGCCAATTGCCGAAGCGGCGCTCGCTTGGGAATTCATCATGCTTAGCGCAAGCCAGGCAATCAGCAGTAACGAGCAATGTGTCATCTGCCGTAACCAGATCTTGGTTTTAGAGAATGCACCACAACCGGAGTAATTCCCTTTCATGGTGTATTACCTCAAGGATTGGTCACGCTGACGCTAATGGAGCCCACATTGGCAGCGGACGGATCGACATAGATCGTATAGGTGCCGGTGGTGGGAAGAGTCTGAGGCGATAAATTAAAACTGGAGCTGCTGGACGTCGTCGATGTAAGGGCTGTGTTGTCGGGTCTTTTTAAGGTGACGGTCACATTGCCAATACTGTTAGTGGTCAGGTGAACCGTTGCCACCTGACTCGATGTACCGCTGAACGTCACACTGGCATTTTGTCCCTCTGCCGTTGTGGTGACGGTAAAGGCTGAGCCATTGATCGTGACTGTGCCGGTTACATCTGCCGGCACACTGGTCAGATGAAATGTCATGCTGCCGGTGTCAGCCCCGTTAGGGTTGAGATAGATGGTGTAGGTGCCCGTAGCCGGAAGCGTAAGAGTGTTCGTGTAGGAACCTGTCGACCATGGATTGCTATAAATAATGTTGCCGCTGTTGGTGTTGGCATTTCCGCTGGCGTCCGGTTTATAGAGGTTGACCCCTTCGCTGCGGGGATAGGTTGAGTTCGGTACGCTGAGGTAAATACGTTGGCCGGAGGTGCCACTGAAAGTAAGGCTGCCGTTCTGGCCAATGGCGGTTGTAGTCAGAGTGGCGTCGGCCCCATCAATGCTGATCGTGCCTGTGGCATCAGCGGGCACGCTGATCAAGTGGAACGTCATGCTGCCAGTGTCGGCGCCGATCGGGTTGAGGTAGATGGTATAGGTGCCGGTCGCTGGGAGCGTCAGGGTGTCGGTGTAGGAGCCCGTTGACCATGGGCTGCTGTAGATGATGTTGGCGCTATTGGTGTTGGCATTCCCGCTGGCGTCCGGCTTATAGAGATTGAGCCCTTCGCTGCGGGGATAGGTGGAATTGGGGGCGCTGAGGTAGATGCGTTGCCCGGCAGTGCCGCTGAAGGTCAGGCTGCCATTTTGGCCGACGGTGGTGGTCAGGGTGGCGTCGGCCCCATCAATGCTGATCGTGCCTGTGGCATCAGCGGGCACGCTGATCAGATGGAACGTCATGCTGCCGGTGTCAGCCCCGTTAGGGTTGAGGTAGATGGTGTAGGTGCCGGTCGCTGGGAGCGTCAAGGTGTCCGTGTAGGAGCCCGTTGACCATGGGCTGCTGTAGATGATGTTGGCGTTATTGGTGTTGGCATTCCCGCTGGCGTCCGGCTTATAGAGATTGAGCCCTTCGCTGCGGGGATAGGTGGAATTGGGGGCGCTGAGGTAGATGCGTTGCCCGGCAGTGCCGCTGAAAGTCAGGCTGCCATTTTGGCCAACGGTGGTGGTCAAGGTGGTATCGCTCCCACCGACGCTGATAGTACCTGTGGCATCCGCAGGCACACTGACCAGGTGGAACGTCATGCTGCCGGTGTCTGCGCCGTTCGGGTTGAGAAAGATGGTGTAGGTGCCCGTGGCCGGAAGTGTCAGGGTGTCCGTGTAGGAACCTGTCGACCAAGGATTGCTATAGATGATGTTGGCGTTATTGGTGTTGGCATTCCCGCTGGCGTCCGGCTTATAGAGATTGAGTCCTTCACTGCGGGGATAGGTGGAATTGGTGGCACTGAGATAGATACGTTGGCCGGCGGTGCCACTGAACGTCAGGCTGCCGTTTTGACCGACGGAGGCCGATGCCAGTGTGGCGTCAGGGCCGTCAATACTCATGATCCCAGTTGAGTCTGGCGGCACGTCATACAGTTTGAGGGTGACATTGCCCGTGGCGTTACTGTTTGGGTTGATCAAAATTGTATAGGTGCCGGCGGACGGCAATGAGGTGGTGTCGATATCGCCAGGGGAGAAGGAACATGGCGTAGTGGTTAGGAGGCTGCCATCGGGAGTGTAAATGGCGAGGGTAATACAAGCCGAAAAGGTCGCCCCCGTTACATTCAGATAAAAGCGCTGGTTTTGTGTGGCATCAAAGAGAAGCAGTCCCTTTTTACCCCCGGTGGTGATACTGGCTGTCTTGCTCACCCCAACGGCCAGACGATCCATGTATTGAATGTCCGTCGCTAGCAATGGAGAGGGCGGAATGAATAGATCCTGCGCGCTGACGGCCGAGCCATAGGCCGTGGTAACACTGACTTTACCGCCCATGGTTTTGGTGGGAATGCTCGTTGCGATGGTGCTTGTACTGGTGGAAGTGATGATCAACGGGCTGTTGTTCAAAATCGCTTTTTCTTTGAATTTGTCGCTCTGGAAGTTACTTCCTGAGATGGTCAGCGCGGTGCCGGCTGTGCCGATAATCGGTGACAAGTTTGAAATGGTAGGAGCTGGACTCGCTGCAACGGTGAAATTGACCGTCGAGGTGGCACTGCCCGCCGGCGTGGTCACGTTGACCGATCCCGTAGTGGCGCCGCTTGGAACCACCACGGTCAGACGGTTCGGATAACTGGAATCGATGGTCACTGAGCTGGCGGTTACGCCATTGAACTGCACGGTATTCTGACTTGCCGTGCTACTGAAGTTGTTACCGTCAATGGTGACGGTTGTGCCGACCGAACCCCGCACGGGTGAGAAGGTCAAGATGCTGGGATTGCCCGCAGCATAGGCCTTGATGGCGGTGATATTACCTACCACGTCGTAATTGTATTCAGCCGATGCCGTGCTATTGGTGACGCCAGCGAGGTGACCGGCCACGTCGTAGCTATAACCAATGGAACCGGTGCCTACAGTGATGCTGACGGCGGGCGAGGTTGTGGAGACGTTTTGGGAGTCTGTGGCTTTGGCCGTGAGGCTGTAGGTGCCTGGTGAAACATTCGTCCACTTGAAAGCAAATGGCGCAAGGGTGGCCGTGCTCAGTAGGGTGGTACCCTGATAGAACTCTACTTTTGAAATGCTTCCAACACTTGTAGCTGCGTTTGCGGCCAAGCTGATTGTCGCTGGTACGATAAACGAGGCGCCACTTGCCGGCGTCGTTAAGGTCACCGTAGGGGCGGCAGAGAGTTGGCCGGTAAACGCCATGCTCAGCATCCACCCTGTCATCACAACGAGCCGATACCACTCCGACACTTGCTGCGACATATCCCTATCCTCGGTTCTGTTGTGTGTGGGCTGATTCACATGCAGGGTCTTGCTTGAAATGAGGACTGGTCAGGGCTTTGAGAAACGCCACCAAATCGTTTTTTTCCGTCGGTGTCAGAACCAAAGGGCGACTGGCTTGGATACTGCGGTAATACGCTTCCAGATCTACGGCTTCTTCAAGCGTTGCAACGCTGCCGTCGTGCATATAGGGCGCTGTCTCAGCCGCATTGCGTAGGCTGGGAGTGCGAAAGCGACCGAGATCGATTGGATTGAGAGTGACGCTGAAACGACCCAGCTCGGCCGAGGCAGGGTCAGATTGCACGAGAGCCTGGCGTTCCGTTGCAGTCAGCTTTGCAAATTGAATCGCCGCTGGAGCCAAGCGATCCGCCAGATACCTGAATCCAACACCCAGGGTGTGAAATTGTTGATCGGTGAACAATGCGCTGGTCTCGCCGATGACATGGCATTGCTCGCATTGGGCACGACCACGAAATAGCGCCAGGCCGCGCAAAGCATCTGTCGCCAGGGCCGTTTTGTCGTGTCCGTAGAGGTAGCGATCAAACGCAGAGTTACCTGCCACCAGGGTGCGCTCGTAGGCAGAAATAGCTTGCGCAACCTGCATGGTCGTTAATGCCTCAGGGGCTGTCGAAAATACCTTCTCGAAAGCCGCTGCGTAGTAACTGTCCTGCCGAATGGTTTGGAGGAGCTGCGCCTCATCCTTTACGTTGTGTTCGATTGGGTTAAAGAGGGGATCCGTCGCTTGCGTCTCGAGGCTTTCGCGTCGTCCGTCCCAGAACTGAGTGCTGGCATATGCTGCATTGATGAGGGTAGGGGTATTGCGTGTACCCAACTGACCATGAATGCCCTGAGCACGTGGCAAACCATCAATAAAGCCGCGTTCTGGGCTGTGACAAGTGGCGCAACTGATCGAGCCATCGGAACTCAGTTGCTTATCAAAGAAGAGTTTTTTGCCAAGTTCGGCTTTGTCTGTCAGATGATTGGGTAACGGGATTTCAGTAACCGCTGGAAGCCCCAGCAGATGATCTGCAGTTTGCTCAGCACACCCAGCTGACAAACGAAGCGCTGAGTCGGCCACGACCATTGTGCCCGGTAGCAGCAACAAGCACATGCTCAAACCGCGCATGGTGCGCATGCTCAGTTCTGGTGCTTGGTGGACTGGAGTCGAGAGGCACGAGGGCCGATAAGATCGCGGAAAAATGGAGAATGTTTCGTATCAATCCATTGGATACTCAACATTATTTTTTGAAGTTTTAAACCTGAAGCCACCATAAGCACCTCCCTGTGAACCAGAGCCATCTTGGGCCCCACGTACACATCGTATGCACAGCGGTTTGAACATTTTCATGTTCATGATTGGTCTTCATTCCATGACCTAGGGCAGATCAAGCGTCTACGATTCTGTAGCGCGTCCAGTACGATGTGACACTAGTTCAGCGTTTAGAAAAAGCAATGGCATTTTGAAATTAACCTGAGTCGCTTGATCCTGCCGCTCACGGTGGTTGATCGTTTAGATGGGAAAGCTCATCGGTCTTGAGTACCAAGTTAGCGACACGCTTGGCACCTCCTTCAAATCGGGAAGACGTACCTAGCCTCCGTCCTTCCGATTCCGCTTGTCTGATAATTCCTATACAAATTGACCGACATACTTGTACAACGTTAACTGTATGTTCGTACAGTTGTTTTGGTGTCGTGCGTCATGAGCTTTTCAATTCTCGGTCCTATCGCCGTGGGTGGCTTGAAGCTGCCCTTGTGTTCGTTTCGTGTACCTGCCGGGTTTCCATCCCCTGCGGCGGATCACATCGAAGCGCATATCTCATTGGATGAGGTTCTGAATATCCGTGCCCCACATGTGTATCTGGTCTCGATTGCCGGGGAGAGCATGCAAGGTGCTGGAATCTTTGAAGGAGATCTGGCGGTAGTGGACCGGGCGTTGGAGCCGGTGCATGGACACATCGTCGTGGCGTTGTTGAACAACGAGCCCGTCTGTAAACGATTGTGCATTCGGGGCAGGGAGGTGATCCTCCATTCGGAGAACCCAAAGTACCCACCGAGGTACGTGCTTGAGGGCGATGAGCTGCTTATCTGGGGCGTTGTCACCTGCAGTGTGCGCAGCCATGTCTAAAGCCCAGCCGGTTTTCGCCCTGATCGATTGCAACAGCTTCTATGCCAGCTGCGAGCGGGTGTTCCGTCCGGACCTGGCCCGGGTGCCCATCGTGGTGTTGAGCAACAACGATGGTTGTGTGATCGCTCGCAGCTATGACGCCAAGCCCTACGTGAAAATGGGCGCGCCGTACTTTCAGATCAAGGACACGCTGCGTCAGCATGGGATTGTGCCGTTCTCTTCAAACTACGCGCTCTACGGCGATATGAGTGAGCGTGTGATGACGCTTATTGAATCGATGGTGCCTGCGGTTGAGGTGTACAGCATTGATGAAGCCTTCGCGGATCTCACTGGCATCGACGGCCGGGATGCCCTTGGCCGCAAGATTCGCAGCCACGTGCTGCGTTGCACGGGCATCCCAGTCGGGGTAGGGATCGCTCACACCAAAACCCTAGCGAAGCTGGCGAATCACACCGCCAAGCGGCTCCAGGTGCAAACGGGCGGCGTGGTCGATATCTGCGACCCGTTCAAGCGCGACTGGGTGCTGCGCAACACCGACGTGTCCGAGGTCTGGGGAGTCGGTCGCAAGATGAAACTTCACTTGGACACCATGGGCATCAAGACTGCGATGGACCTGGCAAAGGCCGACCCGTGGACGCTACGCAAGAAATTCAGCGTGGTGATCGAGAAGACCGCCCGGGAGCTGGCCGGCACGCCGTGCCTGGAGCTGGATGAGCCGGACCCACCGAAGCAGGAAATCTGCTGTAGTCGGATGTTTGGTAAGCGGCTCACGGAGCTGGCACTCATCAAGGAAGCGGTGGCTACCTACATGATGCGTGCCTCGGAAAAACTCAGGGAGCAGAAGTCGCTGTGCAAGAAGATTCGCGTCAGCATCCGCACCGGCATGTTCAATCCGGAGGAGGCGAAGTATGCCAATGGCGCGCTGATTGATCTGCCATACCCGACTGATGATGTGCGGCTGCTGACCAAAACGGCGGTTGAGGCGCTCGACCGGGTTTTCCGGCCGGGGTTCAACTACAGCAAGGCTGAGGTGCTGTTGATGAATCTCTGCCGACAGGGGGAGTACACCGACGATCTGTTTGCGATCTCTCAGCCTACCGACGCCACGAAACCGATGACGGTGTTGGACCAGATTAACGGACGCTGGGGTAGAGGAACGCTACGATCTGCGAGCGTGCCAGTGAATCCAGACTGGGGCATGCCTCGGGAAATGATGAGCCAAAGTTACACGACCAGGCTTGACCAGCTGTGGCAGGTGTCCTGTAGATGATTCTCAGCGGAAGGAAGCTTATTGGAAAGCTGTAGCAGATCCTGATGTTGGATCTGCCGAGAACCGTAAGAGGTTAAGTTTGATTATGGTATAGGACTTAAAATAGCTAATTATGCTGGCCATTCCCAGTTTTTGTAATGTGCAAAAATCTTGGATAGTTCACCGGGGGCTAAGTGGTCGACTATGTTCTCATAGTACGAGTGTATTTTATGGACGTGCTGAGATCTGAAGGTTGCAGGCTTGTAAGGGTCGAATTTGTTAAATGGAGAGAGCTCGACAATGTCTGTGTTTATGGTCTTGAGCCATGATACAAGAATGGCTTTAGCCCCTGTTTGCTCTACAAAAGTTCGAGCAGCTTCGAGTGAGTAACCCCGCGTGCAAATGTCATCGATGATAAGAATCGACTTGCCTTTACCAAGTGGTGGGCTTTTATATCTTGAAGTGGCTGTCTTCATTGGGGCTCTATTAAGTACGATAGTGTTGAGTTGGTTAAGGTGGTCAACAGCTATGCCCTGATTACGCGCAGTTTGCGATTTCTGCGCGGTGGTGTGACGTACTATCAGGTCTGGAAGATAGTTTTTTCTAAAGCATTTCCCAAAAATTGCCATCGCGTCGTTCATTACTTCATTCCCTGAGCCTGCTTTGTGGCCTGGATATACTGTAATGTAGTTTATGCGTTTGTGAATTCCACTGAAGTAAAGGCTCGAAACTATGGCGCCCACCCAAAAGTCAGGATGACCTAGACCTTGTTTTGCGGCTTTTCTCGCATCCTCGGAATATAGAGTATACTCTGCCTTCATAGTGCTGAACGGGGCAAGCGCGTAATACTCAAAGCTGTCATCATGTATTTCATGGCACCATAAATGGTCTCTGAAACAGAACGTGTCTATAAACCTAGCAATGTCTTTAGGTGCATCAAATTCAAATCCGTAGTCGGTTTTGTTGGCGTACCAGGTCGCCCTGAGAAATAATAGTCCTCCGTTTACAGCTGTTTGCATATCACTTTCGGACGCGCCGATATACAAAACCTCATTGCTCTTCCAGTTCATTAGATTTAGGACGTATTCGGTTGCTTCTGCGCGTGGCTTTGCAGGTATCCGGCCATCTGTCGCACGACACAAATAAGTGAATTCTCCCCAAACCTCCTTGAGCGCGTCTACAAGAGGCCGAGCGCCATTATCTGTCGTCCATTGCCTATTCGTCATGACGACGAACTGAGTGCCGGTTTTTTTTAAGTATTTTATGAGTTTCGTTACTTCAGAAAAAATCAAAGGATCTCCCGGTCCTTGTCGAACTAGTACATCCTCAATGCTCAGAATCACACCTTTTAATTTAGGCATTAACTGCATCCTTGCTTAAAGTTCAAGGCCTAGCTGGCCGTTGGGCTCGATAGTTGGCGTAGCGCTTTCTTCAAGAGGTGACGAAATTGTGCTTAAGAGTTCCGGGATCTCTAAAGGCATTTCATATTCAGTTGCCCCATAGGTGTTTCTTGAAAATATTATCTCGGGGCGAGCTTGTAAGGTTTTTGGTAAGTATATATTGATTATCTTTTTATTATATTTTGCGGCGAATCCTACGGTGTGAGCTGTACCGCTTTTAATTTTCCATTCGACAGGAATAAGAATGTTGGATAGTGCGGCTTGTATTCGGTTGCGCCTTACAAAATTTTCACTGCTATAGGTTTGAGTAGGCAGATATTCAGTGATAACTGCGCCGCCGCTTTCAAGAATCATCTTGCGAATAGGCTCGGACCCCTTTGGATAGCTTTCTCTGATACCTGTGCCTAAGACAGCTATCGTGGGAAGTCCGTATTTTATAGATTCGAGATGAGCAAGTTGGTCGATGCCAAGTGCTAAACCACTTACAGTAGAAAAGCGAGATTTATAAAGTGTCGCAAGAATTAGCCTTGTAAGAAACATGCCCTCTTCGGTGGGCTTTCTTGTTCCGACAATTGCAATGGATTCAGTGTTAAGGATGCTTAAATTACCCTGCACAAAGAGCCATTGGGGAGCGTCATGGATGTTTCTCAGTTTCGCAGGAAAGCGATCTTCTTCGTGGAATATTAATGCAATGTTTTCTTTGGCCAGCTCTTCTAATATCCTGATGCCGCGTTGCCATAGCTTTTTCTTGATTTCTGCTAAAGGGGTAACCGCACCTTCTTCTAGCTTTATATATTTATCAAAATTGGATTTGAACGTATTTTTGAAACCCGCTTTAGATGTGGCAAGCTGATGCAGCGTCCAGAAGCCAACACCCTTCAGAGTGGCTAAGGCGAGGAAGGCGATCCTCTCGTTTTTCCAAAAAATTCGTTGGTCTAAAGCCACGTTCGGCGCCCTGTTGGATGGTAACGATCTTCCTTGAGGCTACCTTATCATGGCCCTGAGCTTAGGTGAGGGGGCATAGTGGTAGCCGGCAGATACTAGCAGTCTTCAATACGCTTCGTATGTGCATCTTGCCGGTGATCGCTAGATTCGAAGGGCGCAACAGAGCGCAGCTTTATGCGGCGCCTATGCTGTGCGGTCTATTGCCTGAAACGTTCAAAACCCAATTGAGTGGACAGCCACACAGTGATAGCTCTCTCGGGACCAAGTGAAGGGGGCCGTGCTGGACCGGTGGATGAAACCCAGTCAAGCTCCAATTTTTACCATTAGGCGTCGATGATGAAAGCGCTACAAATTCCTGAAGGAATGAAGCTTGCCGCTATCTGGGTGGTATGGAGTTTTCTCTCGATGGGTGTTTTGGGCTGGGGGCTCTGGGTAGTTCTAGAAGCTGCCGGATCGCTCAAAGACATGGCGGCGTGGGTGCAAGGCATAGGAAGTATTGGTGCTATATTGGCCGCCATCGCAATTGCACGGCGAGGAGTGTGGCAGCAAAAGGAGGACAAGCTTCTAGAGGGCTACGGTTATATGGAGAAAGCTCATGGAGTCGCTGCCTATGCGAGCGAGGTGATCGCGGGGGCAAGTCGGTACATCCTGGAGGGGGCGCCCACCCCGCCAATGCTAAAATATCACTCGAATTTGTTGGACATAGCCCTTGAGGATTTAAAAGAGATTAGCTACGCCCGCATCGATGATTCAGACGTTGCGGATGCGTTCCTCTCGCTCAAGCGGAGTGTCAATTTGACCCGGTCAGCAATTCTGGTCCAGCTCGAAACTCATGAAAGGTTTGTTGCGAGTCAGGTTGCTCTATGGGGACCAAACGCATTTAGCGAGGTCAAAAGGATGAGCGATGCGATGATCCGTTATTTGGGCAGGCATCCCTGGTTACTTGATGAGATTCATGCTCGTCACTTGGAACGGGCTAATATAAAGCCTAGCGCTATTTGAAACACAGTTCGTACAGGAATGGCTTACACGCATAGGTGCATCCAGAAGCAGTTTATTGCTTTACTATCAGACCCTGGCGTCCGCATACGGCCCAAAGCACCTTGTAACCTGCGCTGAGACGGATATGCGACGCAGCCCTTATCGCATGAACAATCTCGGTGTAATTCTCAGCCAGCGCCGCACGGCTGAAAGACGCCATGCTGCGGTTGCTAAATATTTGCTACAGGAAGGACAAAGAAAGCGGTGCTAAGCAAGCTGGGCGCTGGGTACAGCGACCAATCCATCCGATCCATCATTGGCACAAGATGCGCCCGCACTAAGTGCTTTGTCTGTAGTTAGCTTTCGCTTAGGGCTTTTCAGGGCAAAACTAAGGACCGTTTTTGGCCGATTTCTGCCCGTTGCCGTCGTCAGCTCTGGGCCGAACGCAGTCGTCTGCGCATATCTGCTCCTCGCTGATTGCTGCCTATGAAGGATTGCATAGTCGCCTAGAACCGGCACTGGTCCCAGCTTTGTTAATTCGTGCGGCTAGGTGGGATGTAAAAAAATGTGGCGTTTGTGATCTGCTTAACGCATGACCGTGGATGAACCCGGGCAGGGGCACCTTAGCTCATCATGTCGGAAGCCCGGGGCATATGTCGGAAAACGGGCAATGACTTTCTAATACACGCTTTGAAAGGCTACAGGAGTGGTTTCGCTAGAAATTGATCCTTATGCTCACGGGCCATTTTCCAGGAAACAACCTCAATGCAAGGAATGCACAACATAAAACTGGCCTCACTCCTCATCTTCCCACTGGTAGCTGCCTGCACCACCCCTGGACCAACAGATGCCCCTGGCACACCCAAGCGCCTCCTCACCCAACCGACAACCATCGACAGCTGCGCAGTCGGCTGCCCATCCGGTGGAAGCGATGTCACGCTCAACCGGCAGGCCTATACGCTAAACAACAACGGCTCCACGAAGTTCGCGCACTGGGTCGCTTACAAAATCACCAAGGAAACCCCAGCCAGCGGGCGTTCGAGAAACTGGAAAACCGACCCGGACGTTCCTGCTGACCAAACACTGAGCCCAGTCGATTACAAAGGAGCCAGCGTCGCTCTGAAAATAGACAGGGGCCACCAAGCGAACCTTGCTTCGATGGGCGGTGTATCGGATTGGCAAACGCTGAACTATCTCACCAACATAACGCCTCAAAAAGCGGACTTGAATCAAGGCGCCTGGGCACGCTTGGAGGATCAAGAGCGCAGCCTTAGCAAGGCACCTGATATTGATGCTGTCTACGTGATCACGGGCCCTCTCTACGAAAAGTACATCGGCTCGCTACCAGGCACAAACAAAGTCCATACGATCCCAAGTGGATACTGGAAGGTCATCTTCACTGGCAGCACGCCTGAAAATGGACTGTACGCGGCATTCATCATGGAGCAGAGCACACCGCGCTCCGCCAATTTCTGCGACTTCCAGGTGGCGGTAAATGAAATCGAGGTGCGCTCGGGATTGACCCTCTGGAGCGCATTGCCTCAGGACGTCCAGACAGAGCTGAAAGCGAAGAAAGGGCAGTTGTCCCAGAAAATCGGCTGCAGTGCGACAGCAGAGCTATCCAGCAGCTAGCGCCGCATAGAAAAACCACCTGTCATGGACAGGTGGTTTTCAGTACATCCAAGGTGATCGAGGGATCAATGAATAAATTTCATTGCTGTGATCAAGATACCAATCGTGGCTGAGAGCATGACGCCCATGCGGACTGTCAGCTTTACATCAAGGTGCGAAATTTCTGAACGAAGCTGAGAGATCTCTGACCTCACTTGAGCGATATCGCTTTTGGTTGCTAGAAAGGTATGCATGTCAGACTCCAATGCTTCGATTACGGCATGGGCTTTCTGCTCAGGGACGCTGATCGACATCAACGCTTGGTACAGAGCCAGTTCCATTTTCATTAAGGCCTCCAAAAAAATTAGGGCCTTGTCCCACGACGGGAAAAGGCCCGTCGTGGGTGAGAAATACTGTGTTTCCGAATCGACCGTTAAGTCGACCTAACCGCACTGCAGGAAACGAAGCGGTCATTGGGAAGGATCCTACGGATAATCTCCGTAGCGCCGTCTGAAAGATCCTTGGCGGCTGGGCATGTAGCTGACTTTGTCAGCAGAACGCGTACATAAATTGCTTCCCTGGCGGTTGGCTGTCAACCCAAAAACCGGTTACCGAGTGTTTCCTAAAGTTGGAGTCTTGCGTTTCCTCGGCATCGAATCCAGCAGCTTGAGGTAAGGGTTGTTCAGCGCCAGGTCGTTCATGAGTCCTTCGTGCGACTTGAGTAGGTATCCGTACAGCCTTCGGGTTTTGCGCGCACCACTGACTTCGCAGATCCAGATGTTCAGGTCGTTGGGTTGCTTCCGATGCAGCTTCAATTCCTCGAACCGCTTTTGAATCCACTCCCAGTCCAAAAGCTTTTCTTTCTTGGCAATGCGTGCCAGATGGGGATGTTCCTGGGCATAGCGTAGGAAGACGCCTGGGGTCACCAAATAGAGGGTGTCGCTGACTGTATGCACCAGGGCGTTGGCGTCATTCATGATAATTCGATGAGATCGCAGCCCATTGGTCAGCCACTCCATGAAATGAGCGCCGGACAGCTCAACGGCCTTGCTGCCCTGGGGAGACGCATCAGATGGCGAATGGTCAGCCTCTTCAAATGGCGGGGCGAAATTATCGGGTAGTGCCGGAGGCCCACCAAAAAGATCCATGAGTGAATCGAGTGAATTCGGTGCAGATGAATCCATCGCGATTGAGTTTGATGGTGGGGTAGGGGGCATGTGCGACCCAGCCGACGATTCCCTGACTGAGGGAGGAGCTTGAGGGTGGGTAGAAGCGTCGTCGGAGAGTGTTGTGGCGCTCTCTAGCGGTATAACCGCCACCGAGCCTGTGAATACGTCTGGACGCTCTTCACGGTCCCAGATCATGGCTGGGGACAGCTTTAGGAACGTAAAACTATGGGACCAGCCTGTTTCGCTGGTGACGGTCGCTTTCCAGATGGCTTTGCCATTGGTGTTGGGGAGGGCAATGCCGTGCTCCTGGAGCACATTGAAAATGGCGATGTTTTGCTCCGGAATCCCATCGACACCTTGCGAAAGCAGATGAGCGCGTAGTTTGTCTGAGACGGTTTTACTGACCAGCCAGAGGGCTTCTTGAGTAAGCCAGCCATCTGAGGCTTGAGGCTGATTGAGCTTGAGTTCTTCGCTTAGCAAATAGCGCAGACCTTCCAACAACTTACGTTGCAGAGCATGTTTGGGGGCTGCCATGGCCTTGGTAGGGTCACCGCCGAGTGCTTGAGCAACTGAGGCCTGGTCCGCTTTTGAGATCAGAATGCCGAGCTCGCCCGCATGTTCGTTTTGTCCTGCGCAGTTGAACATCAAAGCTATCCATAGCTCAGGGAAGGTGCTGAGCCAATCCATTATTTCGCTGTTCAGAATCTTATGGATGAGTACTCCGGCTACGATGCCGTGGAGTCGGTATTGGCGGTTTTTTTTATAGCGCGCACGGTAGGGGGCTGAGAGTGGTCCCTGCCAGGGGTGCCAGATACGGCCGTCACCATACTCGACATGCACGTCTACAGCGATCTTGCCCAGGTCATGGCCCAGGGCCGCGTATACAAGGGCGGCAGTCCAGGCCTCAGCCTGGATGATTTGTACTTCAGGCTGAGCACCAGAGGGAAGCAGATAAGATTGCCTTAGCTTCAACGCGTAGATAACGACTTCAAGCCCATGATCAAGCATGCCGCCGGGGTATGCGTGGTGATGACTTTCAGAGGCGGGAAGGAGCTGAACCAGTTCGGCGTAGCGGCTGATCGGGTCGAGGTAGATCTCGTTGAATTGTGGGCGGGAGACGGCGGTGTGCTGCCATATTAGCTTCAGCAATTTTTCCCGGCGCGGTGTGGCCAAGAGAGACTTTGCTGACTGAGGACGTGTCAGTCCTGCAGGTGCCGTTGGCTCGGTTGAATCGATGTGTTTTGGAGCGGGTCGTGACTTGCGATGAAACAGCGAGAACATGATTGATCCTTTCGACTGGGTTTGCAGGAAGGCCTTTTCTGCTTTTCGGGTAGGGCCTTTCCCCTTCTGTTCCATTCCCTTGGTTTACCCCTTTTTCCCATTTACCTTTTGAGGGAGCGGTAGGCTATGGAGCTGCCATTTGACTCCTTTGCACAGCAGGGGACACTACGGGCAAAGGAGATGTTGATGAGCGAGCAGGAGCAATCTTCGAGCGCAGAAAAATTCGGCAATTACCTCGGACGATGCTGGAAGGGATACTCGCGGATTCTGGATAGGTTCTCGCGTTGCCTACAACGAGCGGGCATTCCTTATGTTCTGTGTCGGATGATTGGGGTGAGTTTGCAGGCCGTTGTCTTGATCGCTCTGCTGTGCGTTGCATTTTGGATAACCATAATTGGCATGTTTGTTTTATTAGGAGCTAGCGGCCTATTCAGCCCTCGCGGCACAGACGATTTGAATGCTGATTGGAAGAATGGACCATCAGGCTTCGGCATTTATGATCAATCTGGCGTGCGAATAGATCCTCATGATCCAGATGAGGTGTCGTAGTTATGATTTGAATTTGTTCCAAGCAATGTTTGCACCTTTTGCACCTTGTGATTTCGCATCTGAAGAGCCTTGGGCAAGACCTTGAACCAATCCGCCTGCGCGAATACCTATCCACGAAAGTGCAGTTATCCAGAATGTCGGCAACATTATGAACAATGCTCCCATCACATAATTCAGCAGCATGTCCCCGAAAGAGTTGTTCGCGCCTAGGAGTACGTTGAAATTGCTGTGGGGTGAGTTCCAGCCGTAGAGGGCATCGAGGATGGTGCTGTCGAGCCAGCGTGCGAGCTGGAACCAGAAGTCGACGAAGAACAGGGCGAATTGCACGCAGCTGATGGTGACCAGTGCTTTGAGCTCGTAGGTGCCGATGACCAGGATCAGTGGGATGCTGATGGTCAGCGCCATCTTCAGAAAAGACAGGACCATGGGCAGGGCTTGGCGTACGACATCCATCGCGGGGAAGTACGCCGTTGCACCTACGGTCAGGCCCAGATCTGAGGCTAAGCGTGCGGTCAGGTTGGAGGCACTCATGTCGATCTGGCCTGCGTAGCTGGAATAGACTTGGCCTTGGTTCAGCGTCTGCTGACGTGGTGAAGCGACGGACCGAACAACGGCGTCCTCGGCTTGGGCCATGCTGAGGAAGCGTGCCCACTGGGTCAGTCGAAACAGTAGATTGGGATCAACCTGCCGCAGCAGCCTGCCCCGTAGTCCGTGACCGACATCTGACCACCACTGCTTGCAACTCGGATAGCCGCCACCGCCCGGAACCTGCAAAAGGCCTGCATCACGTGCGCTGTTGTAGGGCCAGCGGCTGCGAGGTGTTTTTGAGCGGTACGCGTCGTAGTAACCGTGGGTATCGAGCAAGTATTTTGAGCCAATCCAGTTGATGTCATCCATCAACGCTTCGCTCAACGTAGGCCGGTTCATGAACAGCTTGGCCCGGGCCGGGCCGTAGCAGTCTTGGCTAAAGTCAGCCACTTCCTGAGCCAGGAGAGGATCGTCGATGCGCGCTGCATCGATGTCGATGCGTATCTGTCGCAGATCTGTACCGCAGGGGATCGCAGCAGCGGCTCCGCTCGTCAGCGCTTTGGACAACGAGTGCATGAAGAACCACCAAACGGGCACCTTCGCGCTTTGGTTGTTCAGCGTGGTGAACGTGTTGGACCAGCGCGTGTCCTGAGGTGTGGCCACGTTGACCTGGCACTGTGTAGAGCGTGTGTCGTCGAACTCAATGGTGTTCAAGTCCACATCAATGAACGGTACGCCCGCGAACATGATCACGACGATGGCGACCCAAACCCGATTTTCGATACGCAGCGAGGAGAGTACGCCCTTGTTGCCTTCGTCAGCACCTTCACTACGGGCCCTGAGCCACTCCTGAATGATGATCGCCAGGAAAGGCAGGGTGAAGACTCCGCTAGCGACGAGCATCTCCCATATTCCGTTGTTGACGATCCATCCGACCAGGGTCAGGTAATACTCCAGATAATCGTTCGTATAGAGCGTCATGGGCGTGTCCAAGGCCGGCTTTCGTCGGTGACGGCTAACAACTCAAGCAGTGTGAGGACACCCATGGCGGTGACCTCGGCGCACAGCAGGCGTCGATGCTGTTCGGTTGTGAGCCCGCGACGGGCCAGGCGCTGACGCATTCGGTACCACGCCACCGCAGTAGCGCCGTATAGGGTCAGCCGCCAGATCAGCAGGGCTGTTTTGTTCTTGTCCAGCCAGGAGTACCAACCGTTCAAGTCGTTGGCCGCTTCCAGGGTTAGCAATCCGACGACGATGAATGCCAGGCCAAGGATGACGCCCCATAGAACCAGGTGAGCGATTACAAGCCGTGTCTTTGATGGACGCATCATCGAGATTGGCCCTCCGGTACCGCCTGCTGGATCAGATCCAGGCGGTTGCGGACAGGATCCCCCTGATAAACACCGCGAGAGGCAGCGGCGCGTTCACTCTGACGCTGGATCAGCATCATGGGTGAGTTGCTCGCCAGGGTGCGACGCAGCTCGAGTTCGGTTTTGAGGTTGTTGATTTCCTGAGTCAGGGATTCGCTTTCGGTGTTGATAGCTTGCTGAGCCAGTTGGTTGGCCGCCACGTTGGGCTCTTTGCGCCCGGTGAATAAGGTTCGTTGCAGCAGCAGAGCTTTTTCCAGGACGCTGGAGAGGGCTATTTCTGAGGCAAGACGTTTTGCCAGCAAGTCTTGATCAGGTTCATCGCGCAGTGCTTCGATGACGCCGCGGGTGATGGGCAATGATTGGCTGCCCGCTGCCATGAGGTGTTCAGCGGAAGTGGGCTTGTTGCCTTTGACCAAGGCATCAAGGACTTGCAGCTTGGCTTCGTACTCCTCCTGGATGAGTGGAGTGAGACCTACGCCAGGTTTGGTTTGAGTTTTGGTGCAGTTGTCGCAAGTCTGGTGTTCTCGTTCTCCCAGGACACGGGTTGCCCAGGCTTCGGCCTCCTGGGGTGACGACCAGGTCTGGCAACTTAGGCGGTTGCCGCAGCTGTTTTTGGGGACAGGGGTACGGTTGCCGGCGTCACGGCCATTGAGCAAGTTGAAACCGGCGCGAGTGACGTCAGAGACAACTTTGATGGGCGGTTGTCGTTTGCCTCCAGCCGACTGACCTCCAATCCAGGGGACGCCGTTGTTGCCTCGATTGGCCTCGGCCTGCTCAACCGCCGCAACGGCGTCGTGGTTTTTGACGGTATGACTCAGTGCCATCCCTTCGGCCAATTGTCCCCAGCCGAGCTGTCCGCCGGCGATATCGGCCATTCGTTCGGCGACAGCTCTGCACGTCGACTTGGATCGGTCAAAGTCCAGCCGTGCTTGGAGAATGCCGTTGGTGAGTAGGTTGTAGAGACCGGGGTCAGCACGCTGGATGATCAAGGCTGGGAGAGAGGCTACTGCGCTGGTAGCGTTCTGGATGATATTGCCCATGATGGATTTGAAGCCGCGTGTGGCACCGTTGAGTTGGTTCTGCAGCGTGGTGTCCAGGCTCATGTCGCCGCAGATCAAGTTGGTGTCCCAGCCGGCCCCCACCGAAATGCTGTCCATGGACGCCGATCCCCCCATGGACACAGCACGTCCGCCGCCAATGCTGTAGAGCACATCGTCTCCAATCGAACCGCTGTGATTGATGCCGTCTTTATTGATCTGGGTTTGAGCAGCGTATGCGTTGTGGGCCGTGAGAAGGAGGGTGGTGATGACGATTCTGGTGACGGAACGAGGTGAGACTGGAGCGCGAAAGTGGGCTGTTTTCATTCGCTTGCTCCTGCGAAATCGGTACTGCCCAGGAAGATCTGCCCCTTGCGTTCGCAGCAGCTGTAAGGTCGCCAGAGGGCCCAGGCGTAGTCACCACGTGGTGATTGAACATGCACAGCGTTGTTAGGAAAGACAACGCAGGTTGGGGATTGGCTGGGCATCAGCTCCTGCCATTTCCCGGTGCTTGCATCACTTTCTTTCAGCGGCCCGGCTGGCCAGTATCCATCCCGCTTGGAGCCCAGCAGCGGCTGGTATACGTGTGCCTGGCCTCGACGGGTGACGATGTCTCCCGCGCGTTGAGCGACAACAGCTGCGCTTTTGTAGTCGTCGACGCCATGCAAAAAACCTCCACGGGGATAGACCGCTCCCCACAGGTTTCCGGCAGCGCGACTGCCGATCTCTCTCATACCCGGCGTGACAGACTCAGGGAAGACCAGCTCCGGAATGTTGTAGCGCCAGGCAACGCTGTCCAAGGTGCTCAAGAAGTAAGGCATCAACAGCTGCCCAGCACCTGGACAGGAGTATCCCGACTGACCCGCAAACTGGCTGAAGGTGGCTCCGCCAGGATGGCCGATTACATCGGCATTCTTAAATTTGGCGAGATCATTTTCATGGCTGATACCTGCACTGCCATCGCCGCCGCCCTGGGCAGAGGCATTGGCTGAGCTCATGGCTCGTACTTCCGTCCAAGGGTTCTCGCCAGTGGTGCTGTAGCTCGACACTACTGCGTCAGGGACGTAGTGGTGAATCTTCGAAGAGGTTTTAACACTGCATCCGAGTGGGGTGCAGAAGAGCCAGTAACAAATGCCTACCACGCGATAGGCAATGCAATCTGGCGACAAGCTGGAGGCAGTGATGGTTGCGGTATTCAAAGCGTTTGCAGAGAGCGGAAGTCCGACGGCCAGAGTGACTGCAATGAAGCGAAAGGTTGTCGAGCGGTAGTACGGCATGAGTTGATCCTGTGCAGGGTTATCTGCGCAGTGAATCAATGGTCGGAAGCCCATACCCGCGAAAAACGGATTCAGCTGCATCCCGCATAGGTGTTAACCCAGAAAAAAAGCGCCCTGAAAGGGCGCTTCGGCTAGGAGGTAGAGGAAGGATCAGGCTGCCTGATAGTTCAGAGCAAGCCAGCTTCAGCGAAAGAGTAGGGCTCACCTTCTCCGATGACGAAATGATCCAACAGACGGACATTGAGCCTTGGCAGCAGGTCGTTTAGCACCTTGGTGATTTCTTTATCCACGTTGCTCGGGTGAGTTTCGCCAGACGGGTGATTATGGGCGACGATGATCGCTGCGCAGTTATGCTCCAGAGCGCGTTGCAGTATCCGTCTTGGATAGACGCTCACCGAGTCAATGGTGCCGTAGAACAGCGGTTCATAGGCCACCACTCGATGAGCGCTGTCTAGGAAAAGCGCAGAAAACACCTCTTGAGGTTCCCCTGCAAGTTGGAGCTTTAAATATTGGCGAACGTCGTGCGGCCTTTCGAGGTAAGGACCGCGCTTGAACATACGCTGCTCCAGAATGGAGATCGCTTTTTCGACCAGCAGGTCATCATGATTAAAGGGTTCATTCTCTTGAATGGAGGGCTGGGCCGGTGGAAAAACTATTGTCATGGGAGACTCCGTTGACGAAAAGAGGCTCCCGTCCCAAAGGGCGGAAACCCCAAGGGACTGTGTGAAATAGAAGACCGAGCTGACTCGGAAGGGAGAAAGGTGCATCCACCACCGCTTGAGCGGAGATTCGCTAAAAAGGATGCTCAGCGAAAGACTTTGGTCTGCGCAGTGACGCTGCGCCGTAGCCTTAAGGACCAGAGCTACCTGGGCAGTTGCTAAGGGTGTCAGAGGTGACACGTCGTTGCCGGATCATTGTTATGAGAATGAAGGTCGCTGTCCCGATTTAAACCGTCCTGACAGCTCCCCACTTTTCATTCGTACTTCAACATCGTCCCTCGGCTCGATCACCCATGTGGCGTGGACCAGTATTAAATGGAGGAGCGCTCATCTGGGTGTCTGGCACGCGGTCAGCTAGCCTGTCGATTCATTCGCAAGCTTTCTTTGGCCACTGTTGAGTGGAGCGCTTCCGTCAAAAGATCCGCAAGTCGTAAAGCCACGTCCTGCTCCAATCTTCTGATTGTCCCCGTCCTAGGGGTGGCGCAACTGATAGTTTTCTCAGCGATACGGAGCGAGGAGATCACGCCCCATAGGTACCCGTCCAAGAATTGATTATCAAAGAGAACACGGCTTTCAGGCGCTTCCTGATAGTCCCAGTCCACTCTGAAATACTTCCCGTCTTTAGACACTTCGATTTTTGGCAACGATGCCTCTGAAAGAGACGCTTGTACTCGGCTCATTGACTGACCTCTTGAAGGCTTGGGGGCATGAGATTCACACAGTATGGAGAATGGTCGCCACGATGATGGTGTTAACCATCGCTATGAAATTGTAACGGTTCAATTCCTCGAGCCCGGTCTATGTTTTCTGCCATTAGAATGGCGGCATCGAGTTCGCTTATTCCATGTTCTTGCATGAGCTTGAACCTCGCAGCTTTCTCCTCAGGTTCGGTCATGGCCATGGCTAGATACAGGCTAGGTGGCACGGCGCGAAAGAGCGCCTCCATCGACTTGGAGAGCACGACGCCTTCGCAGTATTTTCCAGCCTCTTTGCGGGCTGACATCATCATCGTTTTTTGGGCAGGGCTGAGCTCGCGGAAACGCGCGATCTTCTCGACTTCGTCAGGTGGCATGCTCAGGCAAATCCACCACTCGATCATGTTAAGCATTGGCTCTGCGGCTTTGGGTAAGTCGTCAAGATTTTGTGTGGCCAGCCAGAACCAGGCACCGAGTTTTCGCCACATCTTGGTGATCTTTACGACGTAGGGTGACAGCAGGGGATTCTTGGTGATGATGTGTCCTTCGTCCGTGACGTTGATAATGGGCCGACCCTGGAATTGGTCACGTTCAGCGATGTTGTTCACTGTGTTGAGCAACGAAAGGTAAGCAATGGAGAGTTGAGCGTTGTAACCCTCACGAGCAAAGGTGGCCAGGTCGACAATGGTAATGTCCGCCTCCGGCCAAGGAGTACCGGGGCGGTTGAATAATTCGCCATCCAGCCCCTGACAGAACAGATCCATGGCCTCAGCCATCTCGAGTAATCGCGTCCGCCGCGACTCAGGCAAGCCAGTGTCTCGGCCACGATCACGCAATGCGTCGCGCACGTCCTGAGTCAGCACGGATCGATGCTCATCGGTGCAGCGTTGTGCCGCGTCGAGAATGCTCTGACGAATCAGACTACGGTCTGCCCGGGTCAGACGAGCCTCTTCTTTGTCTTCGCCCCCAGTGATCATCAGACGCGCCGTGATCTCCAACTCTCCAAGGACGTCTCGCTGCTCATCACCCTCCTGAGGAGCGACCGTCGCCTCTAGCCGCTCAGCATCCAATGTCTCGATTTCCTCAGGCGTTTCAATCAAGCGACGAGCATCTGCAAACGGCGCCAGGCTTACGCCGGCCCCGGGCGAGAGCTTCATATGATGCACCGTCAGGCCCAGGCGCTTGGCGAACTCAGCAAACAGCCCAAAGGAGTTGCCGGCCTCTACGATGAACAACCGTGGTCGATAAATGGCAGTGATCTGGTTGAGAATATTGTTGAGCGTCGCTGACTTGCCGGAACCGGTAGGCCCAAACAAAAACAGATGGGCATTCATTTGCCGATCGAGGCGGTTCAGCGGATCGAAGGAGAGGGTACCGCCGCCGCGATTGAAGAATGTGATGCCTGGGTGCCCCGTCCCTTGGCTGCGGCCCCACACCGGGGCCAGGTTCGCCGCGTGCTGTGCGAACATCAGTTGGCTGTACCACTGCCGTTTGTCCTTGGCCGGGTCGAAGACACACGGCAGCCAACGTAGGTAGCTATTGAGGGGGGCTACTTCGTCGTCCTCTCGTACTGGCTGCAATCCGGCATTGAGCATCACGTTGGCCAATTGCAAGCCGCGGGCATCCAGTTCCGCAATGTCTTTGCCACGTAGGAAAAACGCGAGGGATCCGCGATACAGTTTGTGAGCGCATCCGATAATTGATCGAGCCTGCTGGACATCTTGGCGGGTTTGCTCCGAGGCCAGTGTGTCACCCACGGATTTCTTGCTGAGGTGGTTGAGGTGAGCTTCCAGTACATCCTGAGGTGTGGCCACCAAGGTCAGACACATCATGGTGTCTTCTGGCATCTGGTCGAAGTAACTGTTGATGGCATCACCCTTGCGCGTCTCACCCGTCAAATGGCCTGTGTGGGGCACTGAGCGCATACGGTCCATCAACATGACCCGATGCGGCATGCTGTTGAAGGACCATGTGCCGTGGGCTGCATCAGAGTGAGGTTGGCTGAAGAACAGACGTTGAGAGAAGTCTGTGCCGCTGGCCAATTCGACTTCCCCGGGGGCTGTTTCCTCAGGGTAGGCGGTTAACTGATAGAACCTGTCCCGATCACTTGCCGCATCCCCCAAAAGCGTGGGATTGGGGTTGAACCAGCGCAGTAGCCAGTCGTAAATATCCTTTGCCTCAAGGCGTTGCGTCTTGAGTCCAGCACTGCTCAAGCCGGCCGTCAGCCTATCGCAAACATTGCTCAGGGCTTGTTCTGCGGAGTGGCCCTTTCTGGATGTCGCGACGGAGGCCCGTCGGTAAACAACCATTCGTACCCGCCGATTCTTTCCCTTCCAGGGTAGACGAGTGAGCGTGGTGTCCTCAAAGAGTCCCCCAGGCTTGGCAATCGCCTTGAGGTGGTGAGCAAAGAACCGTAAATAGAAATCACTGAAGGCGCTGTCTCGTGCTCGTGGTCGAAGGTACTGACCCAGCGTATTCAGGTAAGCGTCCCAGTTGGTTTCGTCTTGGGCATAGAGCTGCACCACCCATGGGTTGCTGTCCAGTTCGTCGAAGCTGTCCTGCAACACGTTTTCGAGCGTATCCCTGGCCTGCAACAGCCAGGCGGTTTCCCGGCCTTCGGTACCCAGTGGCATCAGCTCGAAAAAGGCCGCAACTGAAACGCCATCCTCCAGCAGCATGCACTTGGATTGGGGCAGGAATTCAACCCATGGCAGCCGCTCCACAAAGGACGGCGCCACGTCGTAAAAGGTGGTGTCGTCTGCTTCAGTTACGGGTTTGTTGTGCCAGCCACCGGGCCCCGCAATACCTCGCTCAGCGAGTTTCGCAATGTGCCGGCTCCAGGCATCCTGTTCCGTAGGCTCCGACGTTGACTCATGACATGTGTCCTGAGAAAAAAACCAGGCCATCAGTAGTCCTCCAGGCGTTCACCAGGCAGGGCGTATTGCACACGTTGGTGCAGTGGAAAAACGGTGCTGTACCCAGGCACCGGTACGGCTTCTGTGCCAGCCCGGTGAGGAAAGACGTACATCACGAGATCCGGATTGGGTAGCCGATGGAACTGACGCTGGATTTCGTTTTGTGCGGTCCGTGTATAGGGAGCCGAAAAGGAGGACACCAAAGGTTCTGTCAGCGGACGTCTCAAGGCTTGCCGCGCCTCAAGCAATCGTTGACTCGATTGGCCGTTACGCGAGCCGGTTGTTTGTCGATTCCAGACCTCCAACATGGTGCTGCCGTCATGGCTGAGCAGGTCTTGAGTATTGGTTGCGCATCCAGTCAGCGCGATAACGGCCAGCGCAGCCGCCATTGCTTCAATCCAGGTCCGTGGTGTCATGGCGACCTCCGAGGGTGTGATCGACTTTGCGTCCTTGAGGTTCGTAGTCGAGAGTCAGTGGTTGTTCGATATGAACGGCGATCTGTGCGCCAGGCTCCACGTACACGGCGGCGAAGGCTTGTCCGTAGAGTTTGTTGACCCATTGCGAGATGTCCTGCACACCGCTGGCCAGTAATCGATTCATGGCTTCACCGCTGGAGATCCCTACGGTCCCCATTGCACCGCCGCCATTGCCGGCATAGAGGGTCGTGCTGTCTGACTTGATCAAAGAGGCTGCGCCAACCCCGGCGGCCGTGATCAGGGCCTGTGAGCCCAAATACTGCTGAGCGTTGCTTCGCCGTTTGCCCGATACACACGGAATGCCATGTTGATCACTGATCCAGCCGAGACCTTCTTGCTGATGATTTGAGTCGCTCCTGGACTGTCCAGCAGACTCCTCACGACTGTCACCCGGTAGGGTTCGGATAGTGCCGTCGTGGAAAACGAAGGTGATGGAGCGGATCTGACCTCTGACGCAAGACAGTGTCCAATCACCCGACGCAGTACCACTGACGACAGCACCTGCGACCTCAGGGAGATCAATGCCGTTGGCCGTCAGGTTGTCGGCCCCAATCAGTACCTTGAACGGGTAGGGGTCATTAACGGTGCCGTCGATGGGGATTCTTCCAATGAGCGCTGTCATTGCCACGGAACCCATCAGCGTGGCATTGGATGGAACGGTATAGGTGGGCTTCAGCTGCCGGCTACCAGGGTCTCCGATAGCTCGTGTGGCGAAATTGTTTGCTATATCGCCCAGAGGGTTCTGAGCGGGACCGAAACGTGTCGGGAAGCTGAAACCCGGCTCGTTGGAGGTGTTCGCAGATTCTTTTGGTATTGCATCATCGGGCTCAATCCAGCGAGTACCGTTCTTGAATGCCGTGCCGTCGCCATCCTGCAAGCCTAGTCCCAGCGGCAGGTCCGACGGATCATCCGGCTGCTGCAAGGTACTCAGCTGCCGTTGAAGATCTTGTAGAAGCCATTGAGTCTCAGCGTTACCGTCATTGGTAGTGCTTTTTTCCTCCTGGATTCGTTGTCGTTCATTCTCCAGCGCGAGTTGAATGCGTTGCTCGATGACATCTGTGAATTGGCCCAACGATTCGGGTGCAGCCGTGCGAAGCTCGTTTTCGCTTATGGTTCTTTTCAACTCCGCCCGAAGCTGCCTGACCTGAGCAACCAGTGTGGCCACCGTATCGCTTGGCGTGTCGCCCTCCAGCCCCAGTGCCTTCATTTCTTCGGCGGTGAGCTGGCTTTCTAACTCTGGCGGTTCGGCTGGGGAGGGCTTATTGGAGAACACTTTCACAAGGATCAGCACCACAAGCAGCACCATCGGAACCATTAACCATTTGAGCAGCCCGTTACTTTTCATTTGGTCTCTCCTTCGGCGATGCTCCAAGTGCTTGAGGCAGGTTCAGGGCGGCATCGATCGGGCTAATCGTGGGAATCAACGCAGCCGCAATGCCTTGTCCACGAGTGGTGAGGTACAGCACCGTGGTGTCTGAGGGAGTGCCCCTGGGGCCAAGGAACTGATGTTGGAAGGTGGCCGTCGTGAAATCTCCCAACAGATATCGAGGATCCAGATCAACATGAGCTTGGGTTTGATTGCTGAGCCGAATGGCCGTAACCCAGTAATCATCCAACCGCCACGCAGCGAGCGCTTTGGCACTGATTGATAGGCTAGGCATTAATAGGTCGAGCGAAAGATCGGCCGGCAGGTTAACGGGTCTGACGCCGGTTAAAGGTTCTACAGTTCTAAGCGGTGCGTACAGGTTTTGGGCTGCATACCGGGTCAGCACGACTGGTACCGGTGTTTGTGGTACAGGTTCATGGACAGAGGCAGTCGTCTCGGAATGGCCATCTTTCGTGTGTGCTGGGTTTATGGGGGATTCGACGATCTTTATCGCTTCCAACGGCGGCTGACCCGCTTGAGCTACCTCAGCAGTGATATCCAGGAGAATCAGCTCTCCCGTTGCCGCGTCTTGTAGTTGCAAACGTGTCGGCTCGATCGGTTCATTGGCCCGCAGGTACACGGTTCCTCCAGCACTTTGGACTCGTAAGCGATCTCCCAGCCCGGCCGGCATACCGACCCGTACGTTACGTTCAACAAACAGCACGCGCTCTTCGCCAACAGCCAGCGGGACTGTCAAAGGCAGCCGCTCCCAGCGCATTAGCTCCACTGCTTGGCATTTGAAGAGGGGAAGAATCAGCGTTAGCCCCAGCACAACGGACGTTGCGAATGGATTCATGGGGCATCTCCCAACGGACGGTCCAGGGATCGTGTAGCAGGTGTTGAGGACGTGGGCAGTGTTATGCGTTGAGGCGTGCCTTCGTAGCAATCCAGGGCCAGTCCGAAGGGATTGAGCTCCGGGTCGATGTCGAGGCGTACGACCTTGATGGGATAGCGAACGAGTGCACGCTTAACCTGCTCGGCGCCGTGGTACTCATCGGCATTGATGTCCAAGGTGACCAGCCAATCATTGTCTGAGATTACTTTGACTCGGGTTTCCGGGTCGTCCCCGTAGCCGCGTCCAGGAATCTCATACACCCCGCGCATACGCTTTCTGAGCTCACCTAATCGATGGCGTTGGTCATAGTCCTGTTGAAAGAACGATCGGCACGCCGGAGTCAGATAGGCCGCCAGTGATTGCAGGTTACGGCTGTAGTCTTCTTCACCGTCGTTGGGCCAGCGGTTGAGCTGCTGGAAGATGTAGAAGGTGAATGCGTAGACAGATTCGGGAGGGATCTCCCACCACTTACGAGTGCTGCCAGAGCGCAGGTCCGGGGGGACATGGATGGTTAAATCTCGTGGGGCACTCCACCATCCGGCGCCTAACCCGACGACAACGAGAAATAACCCACCAGTGCAGAGCCTCAGCGTCCTGACATGAGATTGCAGGTGCAGGACCTCATTTTTAAACCGGCTCATGCGTCACCTCGACGCGTTACCCAGAAGCCGGAGTAGGTAATGAGTCCATGAATACCCAATTGGCGGCCCACGTGAGGGTATTTTGTGGCGAGCCTCCATTGGAGATGTCGATAAAGCCAAGTCTCCGGTCGACCGCGCTTCTGTCGACGTAATAACCCTCCGCCGAAGAAGAGTCCGGCTGCAATCGACAGTACGATCATGGTGGGGACCATGGCGATGCTGCTGGTGAGGCAGACTAGCGGTACGCCCAGAATCAGGCCAATTGCCGCTGATAATCCGGTGCAGATCCAGAGTTCATCTGCGGTCAATCCTCGAACGACAACAGGTTGTCGATTCAAGCGGTGGGGCAGGAAGGTGATGGTGGCCTTAGGCGCACTCTGTAGAGACTCCATGGTGCGTCGTCCTCACAAAATTCCGGTGGCTTTGGTCAGCAGCCAAATGCCGACCACCAGCATGACTGCACCCACCGCGATGCTCAGGCCGAACTGACCCCAGGTAGATCGTCCTGTATGAATTTCGGAGTAACGGGTGTAAGCGTGATAGCAGACACCGATGAACATGGAAGCAACCACTAGCAGCGCCACGAGCATCACGATGTCGTAGCCATAGTTTTGCATCGTATCCATGATGCCTTTGCCCGCACCGCGGGATGGGTCCTCCATCGTCGGTAACTTGCCTTTGGCCGAAGCCAAGGAGGGCAGTGCGCTGGTCCAAAGGGCTGGTACGACAGTGAATCTTTTGGAGCACGAGAGATAAAAGTTCATGGAAGATTCCATTGGCTTACGAAAGGAGGAGGTAGGTCAGGGCCAGGTACATCGCCATGAAACGGATCACCACGCCGAGGAACTGGCGTTGGTTCAGCCGTTGCTCAGCCCAGCCGGAATAGGCGGTTCGTATAGCCCAGGTGCCCCAGAGCAACAGCACCGCAAAGACGGTTGAAGTCAGAACCAGGGCGGTGATTGAAGGTGAGAAGCCACCGTTTGCTTGAAAAGCAGCGATCTGGGCGGTGCTCATTGATGAGGCACCGTTTCATCGAAATAACTGCCGTACAACGCCCCGGCGTCGCGAGGGGAGGCTCGCTTGGGAGACAGGTAGTCTTTGATTCCCGTACTGACACGATGGATATCCATACGTAAACGGACATAGTCAAAGTGATAGCGAGCCGTCTCGGGGGCTTTGATGAAATCATCGGCAGCGACGAGCCGCTCGATAGCCTTCAGCTCGCGAAGGACGGTGGCTAGGCGGGTATGTTCATCAACGATCTGATTGGCTGTTGCAGTGGCTGCTCCTAGGAGTGCGAAGAGCAGGCCAGTAGCTTTTGTGAGTGTTGGAGGTGAGGGAGTGATCATGGTTGAGCTCGTTCAGTCAGACGGCTCGATAGTGCTAGGGGGGACGTACTGATGCTGCGATCAATACGTCATGGGAGAAACCCCTATTGATCAGCGATATATCACTAGCAGCGGTCAGAGATATTTCTTGAATCTACTGGCTGCTAGGGAAAGAGTGATTGCCAGAAGAATCGCACCAGGTAACAGAATCCAGGCAGCATTCAAGCTCACCGGCAGCGCCAGGTAAATGACCCAGGGCCATGTCAGCAACGGCATCACACAGGCCTTGGCTCGATGGTAGACGTAGCCTGACTCACGACCTGCACCGAAGCGACGGATGTCACGTTGTACGAGCCCATCCACCAAGCCGATGAAGGCCGCCATAAACAACAGCGGCACTGAGAGAAACAGCACCATCAGCCGAACGACGAACACCAGGACGCAAAATGCCGCAGCGATCAGGTTGTTTTCCAGGTGCATATACAGCAGCGCAATGTAGTAATGAGGCTGGTGAGTCGCTTCAGCGTGGGCTCGGGCCGCACCCTCCGATGTTTCTTTCAGGGACCTGATGATTCCGGTTTTGATCAGCACACCGTCATACACCAGCTGGACAATTGCATTGGCGCTGCGACCTGGTTCTTGCACCAATGCGCTGCGTTTGAAGTCACTGGACAATTGGGTCAGCTCATATTCAAACATCTGTCTTGAATGCCGCCAGCCATCTTCAGGCCAGAAGGCATACATACCGATGCACTCGATTACGATGTTCAGCAGCAGCGATCCAAACAACACAGCGACAAACCGGAAGGGCAGCGTAATCAAACCGAACACAAATCCCTGTTGCTGCCGCTGCTGACGTTGCGCTGTCGATGACGGTTCGCTCATTCTTCGGTCTGCTCAGACGGTGCAGATTCTTCGAGTAAATCCGTTGGCAGTGGGGCATCTTGATAAAGCTCGGCTGCCAAATTCAACCAATCATCCGCCGCGACGTAACGTTTACGCATGTAGCTGGCCATCATTTGGAGGTCCCTGGGCATCACTTCATCGGGATCTGGTGCCGGGAGTGGCATGCGAATCTTCCAAAGCTGACCGCCTTCAATCAATCCGAAGGCCTGCCCTTTGGGCAGGGCGACCACATGGGCAGGCTCAATCATGGGTACTGAGGTCGCGGTGACTCGATCCTGGGTATTTGAAGTGAAGGCAGTGTTGCCATGCGGGTCTGAGCTGTCGGTAGCAGCGCTCATCACCGACGCCGTATACACCTCCACCTTGGGCAACTGGTTGGTGAGTAACTCAGCTGTGGCCGTTTCACGAACGCGCAACATGAACAGATTATTGAAGTTGCCGATGACCTGGCCCGCCTTGGCCCGGTTTCCGATTCGTGCCTCGATATCACTGAGCGTCTGGGTGTAGGCCGTGACCTGAATCCCGGCACCACCACCTTTGTTAATCATCGGGATGAATTCGTCTCCCATCAGCTCGTTGAATTCATCGGCATGGAGGTTGATGGGGATTTTCTTATCTGGCACTGCTTTATCCAACCCAAAGTCCACCCCGAACTTGTAGATGTGACCGGCCACAGACACCAGGTCCGAAAACATGGAGTTGCCCACGGCAGAGGCCACCTCGGCATCCGAAAGTGCATCGAGGCCAACGTAAACGACAGCACGTTTGCGCATGACTTCCATCCAGTCAAAGATCGGTCGCGAGTCATTCAGATTGGTGTAGTCGGGAGCCAATAGATGGGCGATCTCACCCGTGGTGAGTTTTTCCAGCAGAGGCAGTAGGGAGGCGACGATCTTGTCGAAATAGGTCCGGTCATAGCGCACGGCTGAACGCAGTCCGTCGAGCACAGGATCATACAGGCGTGCCTGCGCCAGGTATTGCTCAATCGCCACGACCCGTTTCTCACGACCCATCATGTGCCGCGGAGTGTTTTTTTCATTGATTCTGGCTTCCAGTTGCACGATGACGTCCCAAGCCTTGGGAGCTTTTTCGGCAAAGAAGTGAGCCGCATATTCGATGAACAGCGCGTCGATGTTGATCACGTGCCGTTGGATCAGCAAATAATCCGGACGTTGGCCCAGTTCAACCAGGGCACGAGCGATGATGTTGACGAAGCGCCAGGCAAACTCCCTGAAAGCAGCAGAGTTACCTTCACCGGATAGTTGTCCGGCAATTCGGGATGCCACCTCAGTGATACGCCCGAAACGGCCGATGGCGTTGTATCGGGCTGAGATTGTGGGTTGTCCTAGGTGAAAGACATAGAATTCGTCATCGCGACCTGCACGTTGGGTCTCAACGTACATGCGCTTGAGCAGCTCGGCATCACCCTTTGGATCAAAAACGATGCAGACCTCGCCGCGACGAATGTCCTGGCTGATGAATAGCTCGGCAAGTCGAGTTTTTCCAACTCGAGTTGTGCCTAGCACCAGCGTGTGACCGACCCTCTCACCCAAGGGGAGGGTGACATCCAACTCTTGAAGCTCTACAGCATGGAGCCGTGGCATACCCCCCACTGGCGGTAATGGTCTCATCGGGTTCAGCGGATGGTCCCAGCCAGTGAGACGGGGGAGCTGGCTCAACGGGTGAGAGGAAAATTCAAGTCTTGCTTCCAGCCGGCGTGCCCACTTGTGCAGAATCGAGGGTTCTACATAACGTCGGAATTCCGGTCGGTAAGTCTGCATCAGTCGGTGGGTATGGCGTTGATCCCAACGAAATCCTTTTCCCACAAACAGGCGCTGATGACTGACTGGGATTTCACGGCTGGTCATCATATAGCGTGGCAATCGCCTCATCTGCCTGCGATAGCGCAAAACGGTGCATGCCTGGTTTAGGCGAATGACGCCTAGAACCGCGAAGGCGCAGGCCGCGGCTGCACCGATACCAGGCGCCAAGGCCAATGACCACGGTGCCGAGATACATAGAATCGCCCCGGAGCTGCATGCAGCGACGCTGTACAACTCCACCGCCGGTCGTAGCAGCGTTTCAATGCCATGGTTGTGCGTCATGGCTACTGCTCGATACTGCTAGCCGTGACTAAAACGGGGTAGTGCTGAAGTTGCAGTCGTTGGGCCAGATCATCAGCGGATACGGGGGACAAGGTAAGACCTGGCGCTAATTGACGAAGGTGGGTGAGTGACGCGTTGGACTCCACATTAACGACCAACCCAGCGGCTTTGAGCCTGGTCAGTTGGGGCAGTCGCTGCCTGAGCCAAGATCGTGAAAGCGCGTCGTCTCCGATCAGGAAGAACGCCGGCAAACCAGAGGCGTTCAGGAGCCTGCGTTTAACGGTTCCGGGGGACAAGGCTTTGGAGCGAACCGGCAGTAAGTCGTCTTCGCGAAAGCGGTCCTCTGCGTACTGAGGCATCGCTCTGTCCGCCATGCATGGAGTGCAATCGAGTGCTAAAAGAATGCATATCCACACAACAGCATTTCTCATGGTTGCAGTCTCCTCTTTGAAGCCAATTGGTCCAGGTGTTTGCGGATGCGATGTCGGTAGCGTGCAGCCAACGGTCCGCCTGCCGGACGGTGATAACGGCCAGCAGCCAGGAGCCAATCTTCGCCCTGGCGGTGATGGTTACGTAGGATGGTGGCGGCAACCTCCACATTTCGATGAGGTCGCAGCAACTCACAAGGGTGCCGATAAAAATGGCGTTGGTGACCCAGGTTGATCTGGGTCAGTCCGGCGTCTATTTGTAAGGTAGGGTGTTGCTTGAGGGCTCTTTGAAGCGTGTCGCAGGCATCAGATTCTCTGTAAAAGTAACGGGAGCCCCCTGCAACGTTGAGCGTCCAGGGCCATGGCAGTCGTTGGCCACGCAGCATGATGCCGCTTTCCTGTAATGCCACTGCAAACAACAGCTCCGCAGGCACTCCCATTCGCTGCGCAGCTAAACCGTAGGCTGGGGGAGGCTCCAGAACGGGTACGGCCCCTTCGGCAAAACCCATCTCAAAAAGAGTGGCGAAGCTCAGGAGGCGCAGCAATGAACTGCAAGTATTCACTGTCGCAACCATCTGCCGTTGACCTCCTGCATCACAGCCGGCAGTTCCCCGGCATCACCGATCGATATCCAGCGTCCTTTGTCATGGTTGATTGAAATGGTTCCGTCTCGAACCTTGATGGGCCTGATCCCGACTTTTTGGGCCCACTGACGAATGCCGTTGTCGTCATGTTGGCTATCAACGATGTAAAGATCGAACGCTGTTCCAGAGACTTGGAGTTGCCTGACCCGATGCTCGCATTCAGTACAGTCAAGGCGCACGAAGACAGATTTTCTTCCGGCGGTCTTGGTCAATAGTGGACTGTGCAACGGAGGAGGATTGATCAATACCATCCCCGGAAATCGGTTTTTCCATGCTTGGTCATAGGCACGTTGATAGGAGAGCAACTTCTCGACACGTACAGCTTCAGCTTCAACCTGAAGCTGGGCATAGCGCTGCCGTTCCGCATCAGTTCGGGCCTCGATCCCCAGAGCGCTCAATGGGTCCAGGTGAGGGGAGTACGTACCCAGTGGGCCGCGCATCAGTGCAGTGAAACGGTCGTATTCTTCTTGCTCCAAACCCCATTGTTGAGCCAACAAAGCGCTTTCAAGAGAGGCTGTCGTATCGTTTTGTGGCTTGGACTTGAGCCCCGCGAGGGTACTCGGAGTGAGGTGTTGTGCCTGAACCCCACAACATAGCGACAGGGCCAGCAAGGGCAGTAAATGCAAGCGGAACATAGCCACCCCTATCGAATGTTCAGTCGGTGTGTGATGCCGTTGGCAGAAAACACCGCCGTCTGCTCGTCGAGGCGATCAAGCTTCCAGCCGAGATAGGTATCGCCGATCCTCAAAAGTTGGCTTTGATCCAGCGCTTGAACACCTACTGGTGCGACAGACAGAAACTGCACTGCGCCTCGTAGCTCCAGACCCAAGATCTGGAAGCTAGGCTCTGCGCCTTTCTTCGGTTTTTGAATAGAGGGCTTGGCTTGTTTGGGAGTGGGAGTTTGAGTGATTGATTTCTGGCTGGATTCGAGCCGCTCCAATCGTTGCAGCAATGGTCGCAGATCCTGCTGCGCTGTATGTGTTGCTGAGGAGTTCTCCAAGTTTGCCAGGCGCTTGTTCAGATCAACCTGCAGAGCCTCCAGGTCGTTACGATTCGGTACGTATCTCGCCGTCTGTTGCACTTGGAGGACAGATTGCTCTAGCCCTAACACCGTACTTTCAAGATGCTCCAGGCGATTAACGTCAGGGTAACCGCTCAGACCCTGGGCCAGCTTCGACAACGACACCTGATGAGAAGCGAGCACGCAGCTCATCAGCGTCAATACAAGCGGAGGTGTCCAGCGTTTAAGGCGACTTTGCAAGCGAGGTCCAGGAAGGGTGGCGTATATCATGGTGTGACCTCCAGATTGACTGCCGCTTGTGCTGTAGGGCTGGGCTTGGCAGTCCCGACAACAGGACTGAAGCAGACCAGACGAAGATGATCATCGGTTTGCAGCGCCCAGGCTGGCCCCGCCAGCGTCTGTAACGCGTCGCGAAGTTGAACAGGGCCGAGCTTCAGGTGAGGTGCAGGGAGGGGTAGGGCAAACAGTGCCGCGTTTTCTGGTGTGCGATCACAAAGTCGATACCCCGAGCGCAAAAGGACATAGCGCAGCGCATCAGCAACTGAGATGGACCAATTGCCGGGAAGATCGATATCGATCACTTGAAGCAGAAGGTTTTGTTGTGCGACGTGCGGCGCCAGTTCGACCAGGGTGTATCGACCATATCGTTGAACGGGGATGGAGTGGTCGGAAGAGGGCTGGGGCACACTCGGTACCGCCTGTTCTACGGAAGTTCGTTCTGTAGAGAGGCACGCAGTCAGGGTTAGGTGAGTGAACAGCATGAAGGGCAGCAGACGTATCTGTATCGCGGGCATACGAGGAGTTCCTGAATGGGATATGCGAACGATCTCAAGCAGATGCCTCAGTAGCAGCCATCAATAGGTAATGACCCGTTACCTGTTTCAATGCCATCAAAGAAAACGGCCTCCGAGGAGGCCGTTGCGAGGATTAACTGAAGTGCTAGAGAGGTCTGGCCGCAGGCCTCAATATTCCTCAGGCAGAAGAATGGTGGTCACGGTACGATCAGCTTCGGTGATAACCCACAATCTCAAGCCAGGTTCAACATCGTAGGCAGACATCAGACGATAGCCCGATTGCAGCGCATCTTCATTGAGCTGACGATCTTCATCACAGATATCGCCCCAGTCGCCCAAGATGTGGCGGCCGAAGTAGTGGAACGGATCTAATCGTTTCGTCCTCATCAGTGCATCAACGCCAGGGGTCATAACCAAAGCGCCGTGCTCGGACCAGGGTTTGGCCGAATCTCCAAATTTGATAACAATCATGGTCTGCTTCCTATTCAAAAAGTGGGGCCATGACACCCCCCTCGGGCGTCATGGCTTACGAGGGAGGGGGGAGCTTCAAACGTCGACGTTGAATGAAGACGTTGAGGAAAAACCAAGACCCGTAGCCGGATCTGAGATCAGAATGCAAAGTCCTCTTCGAGTGATGGAGGAGTTGCATTCACTGGTTGAGTTGTCGCTTCGGATTTCAGGCTGTCTTGATTCGAAGGTTCGCGCTTATGCACCAAAACACCGTCGATCTTGATCCAGTTCAACAAGAGCAATCGGGCCTTGAAGCTCACACCCAACTGTCCCTGGTTAATGCCTTTGGAGTAAGTGAACGTATCGACCCAGGGATCTCCCAGACGAAAACCAACCAGGACCTTACGGTCCAACTCAACGGCTCTGGCACAGCGCCGTACCAGTACCTGAGCATCTTCGCCTGTGACACGAACGTCAAAACGCCGATACTCAGCGCAGTCGGTCGGACCATTGAGCGCTGCGATGTCGCAAGCTAGGAATGATTCACCTTTCTTGAGCTTCACTTCACGAATGCGATTGAGATAACCCAGTCCAGTGATGTGAAGGTCAAAATAGGTCGTTTCATCAAACGTAGGATTCATGACATGCCTCCAGGCTAGGAATAACGATGGAGGCGCCTCTCCCGAAGGGGCAGTCGCCCCCGATGGGTGATTGGTTTGATAAGTGGGGAAAACTTCCAGGCCCCAGTGAATACAGAGGCTGATTACCAGCCGTGGTAA
Source organism: Pseudomonas sp. NFACC45 (assembly GCF_900113505.1). NCBI lineage: Bacteria > Pseudomonadati > Pseudomonadota > Gammaproteobacteria > Pseudomonadales > Pseudomonadaceae > Pseudomonas > Pseudomonas sp. NFACC45. The sequence continues at coordinate 12,436 of NZ_FOPO01000014.1, read as the reverse complement.
TGAAGGATCAGCGAAGCAATAATGTCTCGCTGTACAGGGTCTAAAAGGCCCAGATCAGCCAGGCCTTTGACCCCCGCCTGCTTGAGCAACTCACAACCTTTTTGCGTGTCATGGAAGCTCACCATCGCAGCTAGGAATACCCGTTCCTGATTGCTCAGGACTTCGAAGTTTTTATCGACCATTCGCAGGATGGGACGCAGATCCCATCGGCAATTGGCCTTATTGAAGCCTGCTTTAGAACCGTCACCAAAATAGGTGAAACCGGCTAAGTCCACGCCTTGTTTCCAGGCGAAGAAAAAAGCGGCTGCGGTATTGTCGACATCAACAAGATGTGCGGCGGGCTTAGGCTGGGACAGGGACGACAGTTGAGTAATGGGAGCGTTTTTCATGCTAATGACTCCTTGGATCTGATTTAAGTGAAAGGTGTGGGTAACCCTCACGGCGAAAGACAGGCATCAGCGCCTTTGGAGGCGCACGTCCGCAAGAAACGATGCTGGGCGGACTGGGACGGGGCCAGCGTGAAACATTTCACGACGCAGCTTTGAAGACCCTAGCTGCCTGGGCATGCGCTGATCAGTGATCAGTCTTGCGTGGTCAAGAATGGTTTTTCTTAGCCTGCCTGTCAGTGATCAATACCTCGCTGAAAGACTCCGGATTTCTAAGCACATCGAGCAAACGTTTACCAAGCCAAGTCAGGCAGGGGACGGCCATTGAGTTGCCTATGACCTTGTAACGGGGGCCGTCAGCAGCCATCAGCATCCAGCCATTGTGAGTGGCTTCCCACATGTCCGGAGGACGACGATGGCTGATGCGCCTTATTGCGTAATGACGCCTGGGAATGCGTGTGTAGTTATCGGGTAGCCCCTGCAAGCGCTCACACTCAATGGGAAGCAGGCGCCTGGCTCTAGGACGCACGTGGCAGCTGCTGCGTGCGATAACGTCTTGGTGCAGCAGATGGGGAGTTGAGGTTGCACAGACGGAGCTATGTGCTGTGCCACACACCACAATCGCAACGTCGTGATTGCAGGTCAGTGTTGGGCAGCACTCCAACGCTGCCTCAGCCCCGCCTTGGCCGTTGGCCATGCCATAGGCATTGTTGAACGCGACGGCGCGGAAGGGGGCACTTAAGGCTGCAAGGCCAGCGCCAACAGGGCAGGCAGTCTCCGTTTGTAGCGTGCGGTGCGGCGCATTATCCCGGCGCGGGCCTTGGCGCTCAAAAAGTACCGCGGCGGGATCGAATCCCACACGAGCACTTGCGACAAGGAACACGCGACGGCGTCGTTGGGCCAGGCCGAAATATTGGGCATCCAGGACGCGCCACGCGATTGTTCTTTGGGGGCCAAACACAACACCTGCGTGCGACCAAGTCTCCCTTGGGGAGACGAGTTCATGTTCTTCGCCAGCCAATGCTGCGAGAAAACATCCGAAGGCGTTGCCTCTATCGGTGAGCACGCCGAGAACGTTTTCCCAGACGATGATGGCTTCAGGTTCCTTTCGTTGCATTCGGACTTGGTCGATCGCATTGGCGAGCTCCACAAATGTAAGAGACAGAGCTCCTCGAGCATCTGCCAAGCCTTCACGAAAACCCGCCACACTGAATGCCTGGCATGGTGTGCCTCCAATCAGAATGGCAGGAGCAGCAATGGCTCGGTCGAGTGCTTGGAGGGCCAGTCGCTTCATGTCGCCTAGATTAGGTACGGTTGGGTAGTGATGGGCCAGCACCGCACAAGGGAACGGTGCTATTTCGGAAAACCAAGCTGGGGTGAGACCTAAAGGCTTCCAGGCGACAGTCACCGCTTCGATCCCGCTGCAAACGCTGGCGTATTGCAGTGGCGAGGAGGTTTGAATCATAGGGGTATGTCCTTTGCAGGCGCGCATTTCTGTGCCCGAGCGGTGTCAGGCACGGCGCAAAGTGGGAGAAAGGACAAAGGCGCCGAAGGCGACCTTCGGCTTGAACAGGGAGGCCACCCGTGGGGCTGTTCCGGGCTTGGCGGTCGTCAGGCCAGGCGCCTTCACAAGCATCTCACCCGACCCGTTTCGTGGCGTGGGTCGGTATCGTCAGGCACACATCCGCGTACAAAAGGAGCTCGTTGTTTGACCGGCGGGGTCCGGTATCGATTATGTCCACCCTGAAGGGTCTCCTGATCGCCCCGGGGAGGCGATCAGGGGACCCTTCAGCGCAGCACTGTCCTACTGAACCATCATGCTGTAGGCACAGCTCAGACGATGTGTTCCTCCGTGCCACCGGCTGTTGCTCGGCTTGGGCGCGCTCGCTGTTTCAGAAGGAGAAGCGAGCTTGGGCAAGGTCGTTCAGGAGTTTCCAGGTTTTGAACGACGCGGCTTTCGGTGGCGTGGGGACGCTCTCTCTTGCGAGGCGATGGGTAAAGCCCCCCGACATTCTGGGTAGCGTGTACAGGACCAAAACTTGTTGTGCTTGCCGTCACGTTGACGCATTGGCGCCCCACACAAAGGGCAATTCGGGCCGCCGGGGCTATGGAGCGCCAAGGTCGTCGTACGGTAGTGCTCGACCAGTTGGCTGATCCAGGCGGTTTGCTTTGCGAGGAAATCCTCGAGCGTCAGTTGGCCGGCCTCGATCATGTCGAACGCCTGCTCCCAGATGGCGGTGGTGGCCGGATCTGCTATGGCGGGAGGTACCGAATCAATCAAGGTGAAGGCCGCCTCAGAAGCCCGTACAGATCGCCCTTTGATGTACAGATACCCTCGGCTCAGCAAACCGCTGATGATATTAGCTCTTGTGGCTTCTGTGCCGATGCCTGTCGTCTCCTTGAGAACCTGCTTCAGCCTTGGGTCTGTCACCAGTTTGGCCGCGCCTTTCATGGCCTTGATCAGCTCACCCTGGGTATAAGCTTTGGGGGGCTGAGTCTTGAGGGACTTTAGCTCCACGTTCGCCATGTTGCAGCACACACCCGAGTGGAGGTCTGGCAGCGCTTGGCTGCGTGGCGACGCTTCGTCGTCGTTGGGGGGGCATTCGCTACCCAATACCCGGTGCCAACCTGATTCCACGACGTGTTTGCCATGGGCTTTCAATACATGGTTGCCACAGGTGAGCCGCACGGTAGTGCGGTCGTACTCATGATGGAGCAGAAACTGCGCCAGATAACGGGCCCTAATCAACTCATAGACCGCGCATTCGTGTTCGCTTAAGGCCAACCGATTAAACGGTTCAAGTGTCGGGATAATGCCGTGATGCGCGCTGACTTGGCTGTCGTTCCAAGCCCGGGAGCGTAGCGTGGGATCGGCGGATTGCACCAAAGGGCCCACGCCAGGATCGCTCTTTATCAGTGCAGCGAAGACCGCTTTTGCCTCGAGCAACATGCTTTCGGGTAGGTAACCTGAGTCTGTGCGCGGATAGGTGGTCGCTTTGTGGGTCTCATAAAGCGATTGAGCAATGTCCAGTGTTTCCTGCACGCCGAAGCCCAAGCGTCTTGAACAAACTTCTTGCAAGGTGCTCAAGTCGAAGGGTAGCGGCGGTGCCTCTCGAGTTCGTTGCGTCTCAACCTCCAATACCTGTGCAAACCCTGTCGCTCTGAAGCTCTGCTGCGCCTGCAAAGCGACCGTTTGCCTGATGCACCGGCCTGCTTCGTCAGTGGTAGTGTCGGGCGCCACCCACTGCGCTGTAAACGCTTGCCCCAGTACTTCAAGCTTCACCTGGATAACCCAGTAAGGCGTTGGTACAAATCGTTCGATCTCGCGATCCCGATCAACCACTAAGCGTAAGGTCGGCGTTTGCACACGTCCCACCGACAACACCCCGTTGAGCCCTGCCTGGCGGCCAAGGAGTGTAAACAGTCGGCTCATGTTCATGCCGATTAGCCAATCCGCTCGTGAGCGGGCGAGGGCAGAATGGTAGAGGGACTGAGTTTCTTCTGCCTGTCGTAACTGACCCAGGGCTTTACGGATGGAGGCCTCGTTAAGTGCTGACAGCCACAGCCGTTGGATAGAACCGCGGTACTGACACAGCTCAAGCATCTCGCGAGCAATCATCTCGCCTTCGCGATCAGCATCAGTGGCGATCACCAATTCAGATGTTTGGGCCAGTAGCTGTTTGACGATTTTGTACTGAGCCGCCGTGTTCGCTTTGACTTGGACACGCCACGAGCTCGGAATGATGGGCAGATGGTCCAGCGACCACTGTTTGAAGCGTTCATCATAAGCTTCAGGTGGTGCCGCTTCGACCAAGTGTCCGATGCACCAGGTCACACTGATACCCACGCCTTTGAAGCAGCCGCTGCCACGTTGTCGAGCGCCAAGTACCCTGGCAATGTCTTTGCCCTGGGAAGGTTTTTCACACAGAAAGAGTCGCATGTCATGCCCAGCAAAGCAGTTGAGAGGGCAGGAAGATGCATGAGGGGAGACGGTGCGCGCGACTCTCAAAGCGATTCTGCATCAGAGCGTATTGATGATCAGTCGGCAGAGGCGACCCTGAGCCAGGTATGGGCGCAGCGGTCTTTGCACCAGCGAATTCGTCATGTGCCGCCGACTGGGACAGGATGGACGTCAGTGGACGCTCACGACGCAGTAGGGGTTGCGAGCGTTTTGGCGCAAAAGAGCGACTGACGACTGGGCCAGCCGCTCTCGCGGTTTCAAGAATCAATTTGGATGGTCATCGCCATCGGCGGCGGCAGATGATTTGCCACCCAATCTGACCCGTTCGACTCGGTAGGGCAGTATGCCCACGCGCCGCGCCTCGATTTTGAACGTCACTCGTGCGTTCTCATCCGCATCGGCCCATTCCTCCTTAACCAAGCGTCCTTCGACCATCACCCGCATGCCTTTTTGATACAGCGTGCTCCAGTGTTCTGCTTCACGGTGCCAGATTTCAACCGGCGCCCAGAAGCCGCCTCGATCTTCATAGCCGTCTTTGACAGGAACAGGGTTGTCGAAATAAACATTGAGCCTCAGCAGACGCCTGGGCTCGTCATTGCGGTTGTTGAATTCCCGAAATTCGGGCGCCGATCCAATATTACCTTCACCGAAAAAATGAGTGCTCATGAGGGGCTCGCTTATACAAGGGCGCGTTGTTGAATGCAGCGTTGATAGACCGCTTCGGCGTGCGACATCTTGATGGCGCAGTCATTGGCTTGGCGGGCCAGGATGTGGCTCATGCTGATTTGCATATTCAGCACGATCCGCTGTTGCTCCAGTGCGTAGAGATCGTCAATCAGCAGATTGGGGGTGGCCTCGTGTTCAATGCATTGCTGCCAGAGGGACACCCCCATGTTGGTGCGGTCGGGGTTACGCCAGCGCAGAAAAGTCGTCCCGGCCCCCGTGCTGTGTCGGGTCAGCTGGGCCGCCAGCAGGTTGAAGGGATAACGCCGAGCCTGGGTCAGGATTCTTGTCTGCGCTAGCTCAATCAGACCGTCACGAAGTGCATGGCAATCGCTGGCCCAGTCCTCCAAACAGCCCTTACCTTTAAAAGGCTGTAAAAGGCCTTTTAGGTAGGCCGCATGCTGCAGTTGCTCTAGCTCTGAATGAACCAAGGGTTTGAAATAGTGCAAGGCCATCAGCGCTCGTCCTCTGCTGGCTGCTCCCGAGCGCAGGAGGCAGGTTCATGAGGACTGAGCGTTTCACTGTCGATGGCGACGTCCAGAGTTTTTTCTTCATCCTTTTGAGGGGCGCTGATCGTGAGCCGGCGCACCAAGGGCGGGGCAAAGCGTGAGCGACGGGTGCCTTCCAGAATGTCTTGATCAATCTCACCAAAACGTTCTTTGGCGGATATCGCCAGGGGGGTATTCGCCTGATAATCCTCACGGTTCAAGCCGGATGATTTGTACTGTTGAGCCAGGCTGAACAGGCTTCGCAAAGCGTGCGCCCCTTCGTTAAGCCAGCGTTCTAAGCTGGAGCGATCAATCAATGCGGTGTGATGAGCCAGGATCAGACGTCGCGCCAGGTCGTCATAGTCCGCCAACAGATACACCGCCATGAAGCCAAGTTGAGCGTTGACGAAGAGTGGTAATTTGACTGGCTGCACATTGAGGTTCTCGCCCAGGCTCAAGGCGGAAGGCACTTCCGAAAGTGCCAGGTTCACCTGCTCATTCAAGGCTTTGAGGATGTCTTTGGTAGCGTTGAGCTTGTCTTCGATTCTTAGCATCCAGACGTCGGCGTAGGGGTCATCCAGTTCCGCGCCACGTTTCATTTTGTTCATGACGGCAATGAAACCGTTCAGGCCGATGATCGTTGCTCGGCCTTGGGAGGCGTCTCGCCCGTGCCAGATGCGAGATGCGTGATGGGTGTGCAGGGTCAATTGCACGCTACTGCGCAATGTACCGAGGTTCAGTTGCAGGTCGTTCGCCATGGGAAGTCACTCAGGGACTGTGGGAGGGCGCCCAGCTTTGCGGCACGGCGGGACTCTGTCATTGAACAAAGCGCAGGCTGTGCGAGCCTGATTGGTGTCTGCGAAGGTAGGGGCGGCAGCTATCCCCAGGGGATAGCTTCAGAGGCTTACTGTTATCGTTCCTTCAACAGACCCTTGAGTTCGTCTAGGTAGGCGTGAGCGACGGCAGGATCTCGTTCCGTTTTCTGAGTTTGCTTGGGGCTGGGCTTCGATCCGCTCGATTCAGGCGTTTGTTCCTTGGCTGCCCAGACGGTGAATTGACCCTGCAATGCTCTCTGCAGAATGCCAAATAGGTAGCCGGCCGGATTGCGTATATGGGCTTCTCGGCACCGAGCCGCCCATTCATCCAGAACTGCCTGCCGCAACTCGACGGGCAATTGCTGCAAGGCCACTTTGGCACCCGCTTGCTGTGTGGACGTGAGCGATGAAAAGCGGGTAGGGAGAATCAGCTCGGAACCTGCCTGCGAACTCTCGCCAGTACGTAGTATTTTTAACGCTTTTGTACTTAACGTACTCGCAGGCTTCGGATGCCGAAGAGAGTGGTCCGGCGGGGCTTTGGACCTCGGTTCGGATACCGAAGACTGGGCGTTTAGTTTCCGAAGAGCTTCAGGGGTACGTTCTTCGGTTTGCATATCTGGCGTCACATCGGTGGTCTGCGCTTGTTGTAGACGCACAGCTAAAACCTGTAGATGGCTGGGCAGCAATTGAGTTTGGACACTGGGGTCATGGCTAATTTCTTCGAGCACCGCCAATCCGACGCGCTGAATACCCTTATTGGCGTGCTTGAGCGTGTGGCTGACCAATACCATGTATTCGGGATCGATCTGCATAGCTTCAAAGGGCGTCAAAGGGCGATCGTGCAGGACATACAAGTTACCGAGCACACGTCCGGTACGGGCGTCTCGCCGTCGGCGGGCCAAGCTCAACCACCTCGTCAGACGCAGGAGTGTCAAGGTCTTCGCAACTGATTCATGGGAGGCCAGGGCGCCGCAGGGTACGGAGGCCAGGTACTTACGTAACTGGTCATAGGTCGGAAAAGCGGTGACTCCGTCGTCGTTGAGCAGCAGCCGAAAAACTTGCCAGGCATTGCGTTCAAGCGGGGTCAAACGCTGGTCAAGAAGCAACGCCCTGGGGACGGTTTCATGGCGGTTGCCACTGAACAGGAAACCGTCCCCATTCCCTTGCGTGCTCTGGGCACACAAACTCTTCAGGGCGCTATCAAGTACGGAGGAGAGAGGTTTGGGGTCCGAGCTTTTCACCGCGCTAGACCAACCCTTGATCGATCCAATCACGCAGAGATGCCCAAATCACGGAGGCCGGGTACGAAAGCTCCTCTGCCAGATCAAGCGTCAGGTCCAGTAAGGCCCGGTCGTCATCCACCGAAATTTTTCGTGCCTTGAATTGAGGATGCCAACGCTCCCAGAGCAGTGTGTCTTGTGCTTCACTGAGGACGTGATGCCGGCCTTTACGCTTGGGCAGTCCCAAAATGTTTCGGCGCAGGGCCACTTCCTGATGAGTCAGACCGTAGAATCTACTGACCATCTCCGTACTGGCGCCCAGGCGCAGCATGCGGTCAATACTGGAGATTTCCAAGTCGACGTCTTCTGCTTGACCGAGGATCTTCTGCAGCACACCACGGTTGATCTGGACCGTACACCAAGGCACACGAGCATTGAGCAGAACGCTGATCAGCCCGGGCTCCTTTAGGGCGGCCAAATCTTCATCAGCAAATCCCATGGTTTTGCAGCGTCTGAGTTGGCCGTTGCGCAGATCATGCAGCGCCTGGGCTATAACGGCTTGGTTGATCGGATGGGGCGTCGTCATAATTCCTCCTTGGTATGCATGTCCTGATCAGTGCCAAATTCTGATTTGAGGTCAATCAAGCGTCGGGCTAAACGAATTAAGCGAAACAACTTGATCAGATTGGCGTCACTCAATCGGCATGCCTGGGCATCCGGTTGTGTGGTACCTAACAGTAGAGCGCCGATTTCCAACGGGACGCTTGATGCAGAGGAATTGGTTGTCAACGTTTCCAGTAAGGCGACCAAAGTTAACGGTGACGGATGTTCGGGTACCGTTTCGAAGCAACAGCGGAAGCCGATCCCTTCATCCACTTCAGTAATGACGTCAGCCTTGGCAACGTCCTGACATATTTCACGAGCGAATTGGCTGATGTGAATTCGCAGACGCTGTGGCTCATCCAGTGCCGGATCAATGTTCCAGATGTCCGAAATGGGGAAGAGGCTACCCTGCGCAAACGGCAGGACGTCTGATGCCAATGAGGGGCCATCGCCAGCATGTCTGGCCACCAACGCTTGGATGGACTGCAGGCGATCAGAATCAGATACCTCCGGAAGGTTGGGCTCTTTGACTGCCTGAACAATTTTTGCTGCAGAGTCGGCCAGGATAGACGGGACGGCTGGACGGTCGAGCCCGGTATCCAATGCTGTCGCTGTTCGTGGGCAGGGCAGGGAGGCCTTCATCGGAACATGAGTCAATGCCTGCTCACGCTTCTCGCCTGCCTCAGACGCTAGTGCGAGCGTGTCGTAGTCAACGCCCAAGTAATGAGCCATTTGTCCAATGACCTCATCCTGAGCGCGGTCGATGGAAAAGTCGGCTGTGGTCCCATCAAACAACATCAGCGCTTCTTGGAAAAGGGACGCAAAATCGATGGTCAGGATTTTTGTTTTTGCGTGCTCCTCCCAAATCTTGACACAGGTTCGCCGCAGCACGGCCAGCCGCTCGACTTGATGGCGGCCCAGTCCTCCATATAGGACGTTGGGGATGGCCGGCAGTAAGTAGTGAACCGCATCTCGCATACGGCTAATGTGGGATTGGTGGACAGGGTAGCCGTCCGCGGTCAACCGCCTGGACAGCTCTGACTGGGAAAGAGAAGTACCGCTTTCAAGCTCATAGAGCTCCCTGGCTTTCTCAACCCCGAGCGCGCGCTCAATAAATGTCAGGCCTCCGCGCATTTCGTTCTCGGCCAGATGGCCGGTCAGTGAAATGATCTCACCGCGTTCTGGCCAGGGGCGGAACATGCAGTTCAGGTGGAAATATTGCTCGTCCTTTGTTTCAGACCAGAGCTCACGCAGTATCGACAGCCGCGTGTTGCCCCCGTTGCGAACCCGAAAATAAGGCTCACCTGGCCGTCGGGTGATTGGGGGTGGCGCATCAAGCCCACGCTGACGAATGGACGCCTTGATTTCATCGTACTTTGGGTTGCGCGTAACCCTCGGGTCCAGGTCGTAGGGCTTCAAGCAGTCCAGTGTGACGATCAGGGGCATCTCGACCTCTGGATCGCTCGGGCATGCCGAGGCAGCTCGTTCGCAAGGCGCTTTTGAATTTTGTTTGGATGCTTCATCTTGTGTGGGATAGGTGGATGCCACGCTCACGTAACTCCTTAGCCGCGATCGCTTAAACGATCGGCAATCCATTGGTCGACTTCCTCGGCATCCCAGCCTACGGCCCGGACGCCCAGGCGAACGGATTTTGGAAACTTACCGAGGTTCATTAGGCTGTAGAGGAATGAGCGCTTGAGCCCCGTTTTCTGCTCAACGTCTGAAAGTCGCAATATGCGGCGTTCATGAAGGGGAGGTTGCGAATCAATATGCGTAGGCATGATGGACACTCCTTAACGATGGACCGCGCCTGTTGGCGCACGGGTAATGGTTTCTTCGGGGCAAACGAGCGCCGCTAATGAGCGGTTTTGTTTGCGGTGGTCACGTCATAGTCATTTGCAGAAATGGCGCCTAACGTCAGCGAACGTTTTCCGCAGTGCGGGTGCGCTAATGCCAGGGCGGTCACCATGGAAGGCGATCAGAGCGCTGATGACCGACATGAGGGTGTTGAACGTCGAATAGCGAACACCGCTGGGGGATTGACCCAGCATCACGGTCAACAGACCTCCGATGGTATTCAGGTAGATTTCCCTAACCCGTGGGTCTGGATTAAGCGTGCTGGTGCCAAGCTGGGAGGTAGTCGATTTGTTCTGATCAGGCGTGAGCGGTACTGCCCAGAGTGATGTTGTGTAACGAGTGGCGGCGTCCAGTTGACCGACTATCAGGGCAACGGATGGCGACTGAAGTGCTTTAGCTGTTTGCAAATGTGTCATGGGTGCAATGAACTCAATAATACATGCTGGTTGTTCAGGCAGCCTGTTAGATCGAATTGCCGTCTCTAACACACGGTAGTAAGCCTTGGTGCCGTTAAGCTGATCATGTTGAATCATGAGTCTTTCCATAGCGTGCAATGTCCGTCTATGGAACTGCAGACTGTGGAGCGACGAAAGATTCAATGCGTCATGGCAGTTACCCGTTTAACTGGTGGACGGCTGATGGTTTCTAGACTTTGTGTTGGGGGGGGCGACTTTGCGCCGCTCGCGGAGCGTCGGTGTTATGAGCGGGTACTCCAAGACGCCGGATATCAGGCCAGACCCTATATGGATTCACTGCCAGGGCACTGTCACTTTGATGCCCCAGCTGATGCATGAATTGAGCATGATGGGGTTGCAGTGCGGGCGATAGGCAGAAACGGTTTGTAGAAAGTTGCGTATTCATTACACATGTTGAAACGGGTATGAAGTTGACAGCAACTAAATCTTTCCCTGAGAGGAAGTCGTTTGTGACTTCGTGCATGTGGTATTCCTTACCATATGTTGCAGTGACTTACGTGAAGAGGTTTCGCGAAGGTTTGCGAGCGCAATATTTCGTTAATGTCTTCTCATAAGCAAGTGCTCCAAACGCCATTATCTGATGCGAGTTGCTGCTACTTTAATGGGCTTGTCGCTCTGGGATTGAAAGCCTTCATGTATGTCTGATCATTTTTCGTCAAACTTGTACCACCTATGCTGTCATTACCGATCTGTCGCGGAGGTGTGCCGAAAACTGAAGATCAACCGAGGGCAGTTCACCAAGTACTTGAACGGCAGCAGTCGCCCCACGCCTTACAACCTCAAGCGCATTTGTGATTTCTTTGGCGTGGAGGAGTGCGAGATCGCGTTGCCAACCGAGCTGTTTCTCCCTCTTATTGGTGTCCAATCGCGCTCGCGCTCGGCCGTACCGCTGAGCGCCTCGATGAGAATGTTCGACCATCTATGCAAATGCTCGTCGGATCGGTTTTCGACCTTGCTGGGGTACTACCACGAGTACTACTACGCCATGAGCGAACCAAGCCAAGTACTTTGCTCATTGGTCCATCTGCGTGAGGAAGCTGGACAGGTGGTGTATGAGCGTCATGAGCGAGTGCAGACGATTGAGGCGGGAGAGGAAATCTTTGAGCGATATCTTTACAAGGGAATTGCCTACTACCTGCGGGACCGAATGTTTCTTCTCGATTACGAAACCCTGACGAGCAATGAGATCACCCAGACCATCCTCATTCCTAGCTACAAAAGCCGTTTGTCTCGGCTCAATGGACTGAAGCTAGGCGTATCGGCTACTGACCAACGAGCACCAGTATGCACGCGCGTGGTGTGGGCTTTCTTGGGCACCCATATTGATCAGGAGGAGGCGCTGAGGCGGACTCGATTGTACCGGCCCGAGGATTCGAGATTGGATGCCGATTTGCTTGAGCGTTTATCGCGGGCGGAGTTCGAGGGAGGGATATTTAAGCTTGTTTCATCATAACAACCAAGGCTCCTTTTACCGGGACGCTGTCGGTTTAGGCGCGGCTCAATTGTAGCAACGTTGATGATGGCGACGGCCGACCGGCAATAGGATTCGATTTCATTGTTGTCCTCTGCTCTTACCTCATCGAAGAGCGCGATAATCAGGAGATCGGATCTTTGAAAAGCGCGGCAAACAAGCGGGCGGACTGGAGAGGATCGGGCACGTTCAGAACCGCCTTCGCGTGCAACTGACGCAACAGTGCCTCGATCTGGGCAATGACATAGGCAGGGCCGGCTTCGTATTGGCGCTTGCTTAACGACTTTTGATTCGTCTTGTCGGCCATGATCATGGCTTCGACACTGCGCACGTCGGGGCTCAACAACGTGCGAAGCAGGGATGTTCCCACCGCCATGAGCTGATCTGCCGCCGAACCGCCGACGCCTTCAATAAGGGCCTGCGGTGCAAACTGATG
>NZ_FOPO01000012.1:0-284223 GCF_900113505.1 Pseudomonas sp. NFACC45 | reverse complement strand
GACCTGAAGCCCTGCACCTTCGAAACCTACTTAACTCATTGAAACTCAAGGAGTTTTCCGTTTCGACTGCGCCGGAAGTGGGGCGAATTATAGACGTCCAGAATTTGCCGTCAACCCTTAATTTCGTTTTTCTACCCAGCCAGACACAGCTCGCTGAAATCCGCCTTATATATAGACGGAATCGCTGCGATTGCGCAGTATATTGCGCAAACCAGCCTTCCCCCCGCTTTTATCTTGGACGACGCTTAGTAATGACTCTCCCACATCGCAGCCTGGCAACCACCCTTTACCCGGTCGCCCTTCTATTGATTGCCATGGCATCCATCCAGTCGGGGGCTTCACTTGCCAAAAGCATGTTCCCGATTGTGGGCGCACAAGGCACCACGACGCTGCGGCTTATCTTTGCCAGCCTCATCATGCTGCTGTTGCTGCGGCCATGGCGCGCCAAACTCTCAGCACAATCCCTGCGCACCGTGATCGTCTACGGGATGGCGTTGGGCGGCATGAACTTTCTTTTCTATATGTCACTGCAAACGGTTCCGCTGGGAATTGCCGTGGCACTGGAATTCACCGGCCCTCTGGCGGTTGCCATTTACGCTTCGCGTCGGGCCATCGATTTTCTCTGGATTGCCCTGGCGATCACCGGCCTGCTTCTATTGATACCCACTGGAGCCACCAGCAGCGGTATTGACTTGGTCGGCGCTGGTTATGCCCTGGGTGCCGGATTCTGCTGGGCGTTGTACATCCTGTTTGGCCAGAAGGCCGGCGCGGACAACGGCGTGCAAACCGCCGCCCTGGGGGTAATGATCGCGGCCCTCTTCGTCGCGCCTATCGGTATCGTCCACGCAGGGGCCGCATTACTGACGCCGAGCCTGATTCCGATCGCCATTGGCGTCGCCATTCTGTCCACTGCCCTGCCCTACACGCTGGAGATGATCTCCCTCACACGAATGCCAGCCCGTACTTTCGGCACACTCATGAGCATAGAACCTGCCTTCGGTGCTCTGTCAGGACTGGTGTTTCTCCAGGAGTACTTATCCCTGGCTCAGTGGGCCGCCATTGGCTGCATCATCCTGGCGTCAGTCGGCGCAACGCTGACGATGGGTAGCGCCGCGAAGCCCGCCATCGCGGTTGATTGAGGCAGGATTTAACGAAGCTCTGGTATTTACCGCACATTTAGGCCATGTTTAGCCCGTAACCTAATGTCAGACATGGAATTTTCATACAGGACGTCACGAACGCTTAAAACAAAAGCGAACACAATCGCACGCAGACATAAGATCCGCGGCGGTGATAAGGACGGGAATGAAACGAATTTTGATATTGATCGTTGTGCTTGCAATTGCGGGCTGCGCAGCGACCACCAGAACTGAAGTCAAACGCGGTAAAAAGGGTTTGCACATCAACTGCTCCGGCCTGTCCTCGTCCTGGGAACAATGCGCCGCCAGCGCCGCCAATTCATGCGCCCCCAAAGGTTACAGGGTGATCGCAAAGTCGGGCGACGCCGTCGAGGAGCCGGGGGATTATCCTTTCGGACTCAACCCCGCCGGCTATACCAGCCGCAGCATGATCGTCATCTGTAAATAGCCGGCGGGTCAGTCGGGCCGCCGTTCGGCCATTCGACGACTGATCTCATCATGGCTGGACCTGAGGACATCACGCTGGACCTCTGGCGTGGCCAGCATGCGCGCGACCACCAACGCGCCCACGCATTGCGACAGAATGGCCCAGGCCAGGCTTTCGCTTCCCAGTATCCGCGCCCAGCTTTCATGCAAACGACAGATCCATGTTTGCGCCGCCTCCCTCACCTGCACATCCGATCGTGCGATCTCGGCCCCCAGCACCGGCAGCGCACAACCTGCCTCGGGCTGTTCGACGTGACTCATGCTCAGGTACTGCTTGAGACATCGCTCCAGTTTCCGTGAGTCCAGAACCTTCTCACCACTCAAGCGCTCCAGGCTTTGGGCCAACTCTCGCTCGACGATCGTCTTGAAAAGCTCATCCTTGGATGAGAAGTGACTGTAGAACGCCCCACCGCTCAAGCCGATCGCCTTCATCAGGCCATCGACACCGACGGTGGAAAACCCCGATTTCTTGGCGGACATGGCACTGCTGGCGAGCAGTTTCTCTCGGGTCTCCAATTTGTGATTGGCTGAATAACGCATATATCTGGCCTCTGATTGCCCACCTTGACGCTCGTCGGATCTTAGCATAACGTCCGTTTAGCTAACGATCGTTTACCAATGAGGCTAATCATGAATAACAAGAAGGTCGTACTGGTTGTTGGCGCAGGCGATGCAACCGGAGGCGCAATAGCCAAACGTTTTGCGCAGGAAGGTTTCGTGGCCTGTGTTACCCGCCGCAGCGCTGACAAACTCGCGCCATTGGTCGATTCAATTCGGGCTCAGGGCGGTGATGCTCATGGTTTTGCCTGTGACGCGCGCAAGGAAGACGAGGTGATCGCGCTGATCGAGCAAATCGAAAGCCAGATCGGTCCGATTGAAGCCTTTGTATTCAACATCGGCGCCAACGTGCCCTGCAGCATCCTTGAAGAGACCGCGCGCAAATATTTCAAGATTTGGGAGATGGCCTGTTTTTCCGGTTTTCTCAATGCCCGGGAAGTGGCCAAACGCATGGCCTCGCGCCAGCGCGGAACGATTCTGTTCACCGGGGCCACGGCGGGACTGCGTGGGGCTTCAGGGTTCGCCGCCTTTGCAGGGGCCAAACATGGCATCCGCGCATTGGCTCAAAGCATGGCCCGTGAACTGGGCCCGATGAATATTCATGTGGCCCATGTGGTGGTGGACGGCGCCATCGACACCGACTTCATCCGCGATAACTTTCCGGAAAAATATGCAACCAAGGATGCGGACGGCATTCTCAATCCCGAACACATCGCCGACAACTATTGGTATCTGCACACCCAACCCCGCGACGCCTGGACCTTCGAGCTGGACCTGCGTCCCTGGAGCGAACGCTGGTAACCCCCCTCACAATAACAAGAGAGCAGATACCATGAGCAAATCCGTGGAGTTTTTCTTCGACCTCGGCAGCCCGACCACCTACCTGGCCTATACCCAACTACCGACCCTGTGCGCGCAAACCAACAGCCAGTTGATCTATCGTCCGATGCTGCTTGGCGGCGTCT
Organism: Pseudomonas sp. NFACC45; assembly: GCF_900113505.1. Lineage (NCBI taxonomy): Bacteria > Pseudomonadati > Pseudomonadota > Gammaproteobacteria > Pseudomonadales > Pseudomonadaceae > Pseudomonas > Pseudomonas sp. NFACC45. The sequence continues at coordinate 281,075 of NZ_FOPO01000012.1, read as the reverse complement.
TCAAGGCGACCGGCAATGCGTCACCGGTTACCGTGCCGGCCAAGGGGCCTTATCTATTCAAGGATTTGAATCGCTTCGCCAACCGCTACGGCGTTGACTTCAAGCTCAATCCGCACTTCCCGATCAATACGCTGTTACTGATGCGCGCCGTGACCGGCATGCAACTGCATCATCCCGAACGATTCGAGGCCTTCATCGATTGCCTGTTTCGCGCCCTGTGGGTGGACGGCCGCAATCTCAACGACCCGGCAACAGTCGCGCAGGTTTTGAACCAAAGCAATTTTGATCCCGATCGTGTGCTGGCCCTGACGAGCAACGAGCAGGTCAAGGAAGCACTCAAGATCACCACCGAAGAAGCGATTAAACGGGGCGTGTTCGGCGCCCCGAGCATGTTCGTCGGCGACGAGCTGTTCTTCGGCCAGGATCGACTGGACTTCGTCCGTGAAGCCTTGGGCTGATGCCTTACGTCAGATCGCCAGCGTCCGCGTGTTCAGCCATTGCAGCGCGTCGCCCTCCAGCAACGGACTCAATCGACGCTGAACCTCGGCGTGGTAGGCGTTGAACCAGTCTTTTTCGTCCTGGGTCAGCAAGGACGGCTCCAAGCAGCGCGTGTCGATCGGGCACAGGGTCAGGGTTTCGAACTCGAGGAACTCGCCGAACTCGCTGCTCCCCGCCTCGCGGTTCAACACCAGGTTCTCGATGCGTACCCCCCAACGGCCCGGGCGATAAGTACCCGGTTCGATAGAGGTGATCATGCCCGCCTGCATCGCCGTTTGCGGCGCGGCGGCGGCCTGATAGGCAATCACCTGCGGGCCTTCATGAACGTTGAGAAAGTAACCGACGCCGTGGCCGGTGCCATGACCGTAATCCACCTGCTCGGCCCAGATCGGCGCGCGGGCGATGGCGTCCAGCAACGGCGACAGAATGCCCCGTGGGAATTTGGCGCGAGACAAGGCAATCACGCCCTTGAGCACGCGAGTGCAATCACGCTTCTGCTCCACGGTAGGCGTTCCGACCGGCACCATACGGGTGATGTCGGTGGTACCCCCGAGGTATTGTCCACCGGAATCAATCAGCAGCAAGCCATCGCCCTCGATGACCGCGTGGGCTTGCTCCGTGGCGTGGTAATGGGGCATCGCGCCGTTGGCGTTGAACGCGGCGATGGTATTGAAGCTCAGGGAAACAAACTCCGGCCGACGAGTGCGGGCCGCGGTCAGGTGCTCATCGATGGTCAGTTCGGTGATGCGCTCGCGACCCCAGGCGCTTTCCAGCCAGGCAAAGAACTCGCAGAGCGCCGCGCCGTCCTGCTCCATGGCCCGACGAATGTGCTCGGCGTCGGCCAGGCTTTTGCGGGACTTGGCCAGCGTCGTGGGATTGAGTCCCTCAACCAGCTTCACGCCACTGTCCAGATTATCCAGCAAACCGACCGTGACGCGCGCCGGATCGATTTGCAGGCTCGCGCCATTGGGCACTTCCCGCAATGCGGCAGCGGCCTCACTGTAATCACGCAAGGTCACGCCGTCCTGTTCAAGAACGGCACGCAGTGGTGCATCGACCTTATCCAGGGCCACGAACAGCGTTGCCTGTTGCTGGCTGATCAAGGCAAAGGAAACGAATACGGGGTTGAACGACACATCCGCGCCGCGCAGGTTGAACAGCCAGGCGATGTCATCCAGCGTGGCGATGAAATGCCAGTCGGCGCTGCGCTCCTTGAGGGTTTCGCGCAGCTTGGCGAGTTTCTCGACCCGGCTGACGGTCGCCTGCGGCGGCAGATGGGCATAAACCGGTTGGTTCGGCAGGCTTGGGCGGTCGCTCCAGGCCTCCTTGAGCAGATCCATGTCGGTGCGCAACCGCGCCCCGCGGGCCTCAAGCTTGTCGCTCAGGGTCCGGGCCGACGCCACAGCCATGACCGCGCCATCAACCGCCACCGTTGCACCTTCAGGCGTCTGTTCGGCCAGCCAATCCAGCGGGCCAGCCTGACCGGGAATGAGTTTGACCAATTCAATACCGCTGCCTTCAAGCTCCTTGGTGGCCTGCTCCCAATAACGGCTGTCGGCCCAGACGCCCGCGAAGTCCGCCGTGACGATCAGTGTCCCAACCGAGCCATGAAACCCCGACAGCCATTGCCGTCCTTGCCAATAGCCCGGCAGGTATTCCGACAGATGCGGGTCGGCCGATGGCACCAGCAATGCGTGAATGCCTTCGCGATTCATCAATTGGCGGATTCGGGCCAGGCGCTGGGGAACCAGTCCATGGGTCAAAGGCTCGGTACTCATCATTTCTCCTGATCGTAAATAGTGTTGTTCGCTGGCACCAAGGGCTCTGGATATCAACCACAGCGACTGATCAGCGAGCTTAACAGGCATCCGCCCCAAGCTCAGCCCTCAGCCGATGCTTTCGAGCAGCAACGGATACAACGAGGCGACCAACAACAGCGCCATCCCCCAGTTGAACAGGCGCAGCCAGCGACGATCACGCAAAAGATTGCGTAACAGGCTGCCGCACACCACCCACAGGCTTACGCTCGGCAGGTTGATCAGGGCAAACACCGCGGCGATAACCACCACATTGAAGAAATAACCTTGAAGCGGCGTGTAGGTGCTGATGGCGCCGATGGCCATGATCCAGGCCTTGGGATTGACCCACTGAAACGCCGCCGCCCCCCAATAGCTGATGGGCGTGCTGTCCCCTGGCCGGTTTTCAGAAACTGGCCCGGAGTGGGCGATTTTCCACGCCAGGTACAACAGGTAGGTCGCTCCGACGTAGCGCAGTACGGTGTAGAGCAGAGGGTAGGTCTGGAACACCGCACCCAGGCCAAGACCCACCGCCAGCACCAAGGAAAAGAAGCCGCAGGTGATGCCCAGCATGTGAGGAATCGTGCGGTTGAAACCGAAGTTGACACCCGAGGCCAGCAACATGGTGTTGTTGGGGCCGGGGGTGATCGAAGTCACCAGGGCAAACAGGGCGAAGCCCAGCAACAGGTCTAGCGAAAGAGTCATGGCAGGCGTATCCATTGGGACGGTCAGTCAAGTCATGACCCTACCCCACGTCCTGAGCCAAACCCATGGACAGTTAGGCAAAACTTCGAGCGGTACAGTCTCTCAGCTCGGCCGCCCCGGCAGCTTGATGGCTCGCTCGGCGCTCATTTGCCCCTGGTCGTCGAAACCCACGTTTTTCTGCGAAGGACCGAGCAACTCGGCTTTTTTCGCATGATATTCCTCGAACGACAGCCCCCGGCGATTCAAGGCTTCAAGGGCCAGTTCACGGGTTTCTTCGGCGGTGTAGGGGCGCAACTCCGGCGACGAAGAAGCGCAGCCGCTCAACACAGTGGCCGTTAACAGCAGCAAAACAGCAAAAGTCCGATTCATGGCAAGTATCCAATGTTCTGAAGTGGGGCAATGAACAAAGGCTACCCGCCGGCTCTGCACGGCAGAAATCACCCCTTTTGATAGTGGGTATCGCTGACGCGGATCGTCCGTTGCACTTAACCGACCAACTGGCAATGCAGCGCGTTGTCGGCACTGCGTTCGATGTTGCGCAACACCTGGAACGAGCCAAATGTCACGGCCTTGGCCCTATGGGCCTGGATCAGCCGCCAGAAATCCTGCTCACCGCGCTCGAAACTCTGAAACGCCGCTTCGCCCGCCTCGCGGTTTTGCCAATGCAAATAGTTGAGAACCCGTCGTCCGTCCTCGCTGACCTGAATACTGGCACTCAGAAATCCCGCATGCCCCCGGGCCAGGCGCTCGGTCTGTTCTGACAGGGCCGTCACCAGCGCCTGTTGCCATTGAGGTTCGATGTCGAACTCCATCAACTGGGTAAAACTCTGATTGTTCCTTGGTGATTGCATGGAAGGTCCTCGCTGTACGTAGGGCGGATCTTGCGGTCCGATGGCGTGCAGGGTAAAACCTCTAGTTAACTCAAGGTCAAGCAGAGAATGTAGGCGATGACACAGATAAACGCCCACAAAGAACTTACCGTCGGCCAAGTGGCCGCCCGCAGCGGCGTGGCCGTGACTGCCCTGCACTTCTATGAATCCAAGGGACTGATCAAAAGTAATCGTAACCAGGGCAACCAACGCCGCTATCCACGAGAAGTGTTGCGGCGCGTGGCGCTGATCAAGGTCGCCCAAGGCCTGGGCATTCCGTTGGCCGAAATCGGCAACGCCTTGAAAACCTTGCCGGACGACCGCGCGCCAACGGCGAACGACTGGAAGATCCTTTCAGCCCAGTGGAGCCGCGAGCTGGATCAGCGCATCAACCACTTGATGGCGCTGCGCGATCGACTCAACGGCTGCATCGGTTGCGGTTGCCTGTCGATGGAAGGTTGCCCGCTGCGCAATCAGGGCGATGTGTTGGGCAAGCGCGGGCCGGGAGCGCATCTGCTGGACCCGCCGTGAAACGCTCGTCGGGTCATGCGCCGCCCCCAACTCACTGTCCTATAGTGGATGGGCGCAAATCGGCCAAGGCCTCTGCGCCTCCCCATCACAAAAAGGAGAATCGTCATGGGTGTCAAAGCCATTCCTGAAGGTTTCCACAGCATCACGCCCTACCTGGGCATCCAAAAAGCCGCCGAAGCCATCGATTTCTACAAAAAAGCCTTCAATGCCACCGAGGTCATGCGCCTGGACATGCCGAACGGGGACGTCGGTCATGCCGAGCTGCGGATTGGCGATTGCCCGATCATGCTCGGCACGCCTTGTGACCAAGGGCCACTGCGTAGCCCCGAGCAATCAGTACCGGTAGGTCTGCATCTCTATGTCGAAGATGTGGACAATGCGTTCGCCCAAGCGATTGCCGCTGGTGGCACGGTGATTTCCGAGGTCAAGGATCAATTCTATGGTGATCGCAGCGGCACCTTGAAAGACCCCTTTGGGCATGTGTGGTTTCTGGCTACGCACAAGGAGGATCTGACTCAGGAACAGATTGAACAGCGGGCCAGGGCGATGTTTCAACAGCAGGGCTGACGGCTCACCTGCTCTTGTGGCCAGGGGATCTACCCCCTGGCCAGAGTTTTTTGCGTGTTTCGCCTATTCGGTTGGCTTCAGAATGGGTGGAAATAGCTGCGATCAGTAAACGCGAAACATTTTCTTTCATCTTTCGCTTCGGGATTTCCGTTGCTCGTTCGTCTTAATTAGATGCAGCAGGCCGCGTCGGCAAAAGCCACGGCCGGTTTTTTCAGGGTTCAAGGGATTACGAAGCCCGTAATACCGAGCCTTTCATCGAATCAAGACGTTCAAACCATGTCGAAGAAATCCCGCTCCAAACTCTGGTTCCTGGTTCATAGCTGGTTGGCACTGCCCATCTGGTTTTTCGTCCTCATCGTTTGCGTCACCGGCACGCTGGCGGTGGTCAGCCAGGAAATCGTCTGGCTGGTCAATCCTGAGATGCGCGCCAGCAAACCCTCGGACGACGCAGCGCTGCTCAGCTACGACCAGGTCGTCGCCGCCATCAAGCAAGCCCAGGCGCAAACCCAGGTGCAGAGCATCGTACGCCCGGATGAGTCGCATTTTGCCCTGGAGGTCGGCGTGACCTACCCCGACGGGCGCCCCGACAAGATCTACGTCAACCCATACAGCGGCATCATCCAGGGCTCGGCGCCGACGTTCAATTTCAAAGGCTTTACCCGTGCCTTGCATGGCTGGTGGCTGGTGCCGTTCACCAATGGTTACAGCTGGGGATGGTACCTGGTGTCACTCCTCGGCCTGCCGCTGCTGGCATCCCTGGTGACCGGGCTGGTGGTCTACAAGCGTTTCTGGAAGGGTTTTTTCCGTCCGACCCTGCGGATCCGCCACGGCGCACGCATTTTCTGGGGCGATTTCCACAGGCTCAGCGGCATCTGGTCGATCTGGTTCATCGCGGTCATTTCCATTACCGGCACCTGGTTCCTGATCGAGGCGTTGCTGTCGGACAACCAGATTTCCATTTCCAGCGCACCGGTCATTCCGGTGGTATCACGTGAAAGTGTCCCGCTGTCAGCCGACGGTACCGCGCCACCACAACTGAACCTGGACCGCGCGATTGAAATCGCCCGCCAGCAAATCCCTGGCCTGGAAACGAGTTTTGTCAGCCTCCCCGGCAACGCTTATAGCCATTTGGAAATCGGTGGACGCGGTTGGTATCCGTTGATGTTCCAGACCGCCACCATCAATCCCTATAACGGTGAGATCGCCGCTTCGCGATTGCTGTCGGACCGCACAGCGCTGGAGTTCGTCACCGAATCCATGCGTCCGTTGCACACCGGGGACTTCGGCGGCATCTGGATCAAGCTCATCTGGTTCTTCTTTGGTCTGGTCCTGAGCATGATGGTGCTCAGCGGACTGCTGATCTGGACCAAGCGCACCGCCCTGGCCACCGCAAACGCCTTCAAGCGCAACCAAAAACCCTCACGGGAGGCCCGGACTTCGTCGCTCTTGCAGCCGTCCATTCATCGTGAATCACCGGAGGGCAACCTGTGACCTCATCCACCACCGCCACGCCCCCGTCACGCCTGAGTCTGTTCTGGCACAAATGGCGATTCCACATCAACGTGCTGTTGTTGCTGATTCCTCTGGGTTTCATGCCCAAGTATTTTTCCGAGGCCGCGTTGTTCCGCGGCGATGCCGGGCTGGGTGAACGGGAAGTCGGCGAAGTCCAGGTCGGACCGTGGAGCCTGCGCCTGGCCGAATTTCGCGACGAAGCCCCTCGCCTCAACGGCCCGGCCGGGCACATGAAGCATTTCAACGCCGCGCTGTGCCAAAGCTGCATCAGCCAGGTCAAGGCCACTTATCTACGCATCGGCAAACCTCGCAGCCTGCGGGCCGCCGGGGTGATTTTCTTCGGTTCGCCCTATCGCATGGGCGCCTTGTTGCCGGTGCCGCAAAAAACCCGGCCCGACGCCGAACTGTGGATCACCCTTGAAGGCTGGGACGGTTCGATGCACCAGGCCTCCATTCCCCTGAGCCAGGCCTCCCCGGCCACTGTTGCCTGGCTGAAGTCCCAAGGAGCCCGACCATGACCCTGCGCACTTACCTCAACGGCCTGGCGCTGCTGCTCTGCGCAGGTGCCAGCAGCAACGCCCTGGCCCATAACCCGATGTGTGAATGCAAGGCCATCGACGCTGAGCAGATCCAGTGCACCGGCGGTTTTTCCGACGGCAGTGGCGCGCCCGGGGTGACCCTGGATGTGATCGGCTACGACGAAACCATCCTGGTGCCAGGCAAACTTGGCGCCGATTCCACGCTGACGTTCAAGAAGCCCAACGCCGAGTTCTACGTACTCTTCGACGCCGGCCCCGGCCACGTGGTGGAAATCGACCAAGCCGATATCGAGGCCCCATGAGCAATCCCACCACCCAAGTGATCCGCCCCGTCGGCGCCGGCCATGAAACCCTGTATGTGTTGCTGCTGTGCCTGATCATCATTCTGGTGGCCGGGTCGGTAGTGGCCTGGCACGGTGAAACCCAGGACGTCAGCGATGTGCCAGCCCATCAAGTTGACGCCCGCCGCGATCTCAGCGCTGCCGAGCAAGGCATCTATGCCGACCTGCGGGTGACCCTGGATGAGATCCGTCTGCTACGCGAAGACCAACAGTCCCTGCCCACCCCGAAAATCCTGGCCGAAGAGGGCTTTGCCCCGTTCGCTCAGGACGCCAGCTCCGTCAGTCGAGGCGGACATGTCTGGCGGCAGGTTGAGAACCGGGCCTACTTCGGCGCCAGTGCAAATCCATCCGTCGCCGGTTCATTTCTGATGCGCATCGGCGAAGCATCCGACGCCGCCCCGGACATCTGGCTCAATCGCGGCAACAGCGTCGCCGTCTCCAGCGATCTGGACGATAGCGCTTTGTCCGCCGCCGGCTGGAAACAGATCGTCGCGCAGTTCGACGCCGGCGTAACCCGCCAGCACCGGCACTGACCCCACGCCCTCATTCGAGAGAAGACCGTTTGCCCATGTCTATTGCATTTCAACGCCGCCCTTTGCTGGGCCTGCTGCTGATCGGCCTGCTCGCCTGCCTGTTTACCCCACTGGCCAGCGCCGAAGCGGCCAAGCGCCTGCGTATCGGCATCACCCTGCACCCTTATTACAGCTACGTGGCCAACATCGTCGGCGACAAGGCCGAAGTGGTACCGCTGATCCCGGCCGGTTTCAACCCTCATGCCTATGAGCCGCGTGCCGAGGACATCAAGCGCATCAGTGGTCTCGATGTGATCGTGCTCAACGGCGTAGGCCATGACGACTTCGCCGACCGGATGATCGCCGCCAGCGAAACTCCGAACGTGAAGGTGATCGAAGCCAACGAAAATGTACCGTTGCTCGCCGCCACCGGTATCGCCGCCCGGGGCGCCGGCAAGGTCGTGAACCCGCATACCTTCCTGTCCATCAGCGCCTCCATTGCCCAGGTCAATAACATCGCCCGGGAACTGGGCAAGCTTGATCCGGACAACGCCCGCGCCTACACCCAGAACGCCCGCGCCTATGGCAAGCGCCTGCGGCAAATGCGGGCCGCGGCCCTGGCAAAGCTGACCCAGGCCCCCAATGCCGAGTTGCGGGTCGCCACGGTCCACGCCGCCTACGATTACCTGCTGCGCGAGTTCGGCCTGGAGGTCACCGCCGTGGTCGAGCCGGCCCATGGCATCGAGCCAAGCCCGAGCCAGCTGAAAAAAACCATCGACCAACTGCGTGAGCTGGACGTAAAAGTGATCTTCTCGGAGATGGACTTTCCGTCCACCTACGTCGACACCATCCAGCGGGAGTCGGGGGTAAAACTGTACCCGCTCTCGCACATTTCCTACGGAGACTACAGCGCCGAGAAGTATGAAAAGGAAATGACCGGCAACCTCGACACCGTGGTCCGGGCCATTCAGGAGTCCGGCGCATGACTGTCCAGGAAACGCTCACCTTGCAACACGTCGGTCCCTTGATCGAGTTCGGCGATGTCAGCCTGAACCTGGGCCGCACCATAATTCTCGACGCGGTGGCCTTCCAGGTGCAGCCGGGCAGCATTCATGCGCTGGTGGGCCCGAACGGTGGGGGCAAAAGTTCGCTGATCAAGACCTTGCTGGGGCAGATGCCCCACCAGGGACGTTTGAGCCTGCAATGGCCGGGTGAGCCCGGTGTCATCGGTTATGTGCCCCAGGCCCTGGAATTCGACCGCGGCCTGCCTATGACCGTGGATGATTTCATGGCAGCGATGTGCCAACGCCGGCCGGCCTTTCTCGGCCTGAGCAAGCACTACGTCGGCGCCATCGGCCAGGCCCTGGAACGGGTCGGCATGCAGGACAAGCGCAAGCGGCGCATGGGCGCACTGTCCGGCGGTGAACGCCAGCGGGTGTTGCTGGCCCAGGGGCTGATTCCTGCACCGCAACTGCTGGTGCTGGATGAACCGATGTCTGCGCTGGACGAGGCCGGTATCCAGGTGTTTGAACAACTGCTGCGAGACTGGCGCCAGGCCGGCATTACGGTGCTGTGGATCGAACACGACCTGGAAGCCGTCGGGCGCCTGGCTGACCGCGTCACCGGGCTGAACCGCCGCGTGCTGTTCGATGGCCCACCGCGCCAGACCCTGACGCCGGAGCGTCTGCTGACGCTGTTCTCCACTCACCCACGCACGAACGGGAGCGCCGCCTGATGAGTTACGAAGCCTTTCGTTTGATGGTCCAGGGTTGGGCCTCGTCCGGTTATCTGCCCGAGGCGCTGGCCTACGGTTTTGTGGTCAATGCGTTGCTCGCCGGGCTGTTGATCGGTCCAGTCCTGGGAGGCCTCGGCACCCTGGTGGTGGTCAAACGCTTCGCGTTTTTCTCCGAAGCGGTGGGCCACGCGGCGCTGACCGGGGTGGCGGTGGGCATCCTGCTCGGCGAACCCTACACCGGGCCCTACGGCAGCCTGTTCGGCTATTGCCTGCTGTTCGGCATCCTGCTCAATTACCTGCGCAACCGCACCGGCCTGGCACCGGACACGCTGATCGGCGTGTTCCTCTCGGTGTCCCTGGCCCTGGGCGCCAGCCTGCTGCTGGTCCTGGCGGGCAAGATCAACGTACACATCCTGGAGAACGTGCTGTTCGGCTCGGTACTGACGGTCAATGGCAATGACCTGCTGGTGCTGGCGGTGGTCGGTTCACTGGTGATGGCGCTGGCGTTGCCGCTGTACAACCGCATCATGCTCGCCAGTTTCAACCCGCAACTGGCGGCTGTGCGCGGGGTGGCGGTCAAGACCCTGGATTATCTGTTCGTGGTGTTGGTCACGCTGATCACCGTGGCGGCGGTAAAAGTCATCGGCGCGATTCTGGTGGGGGCCTTGCTGGTGATTCCGGCAGCGGCGGCGCGCCTGCTCAGCCAGTCGTTGAAGGGTTTTTTCTGGTGCTCCGTGCTGATCGCAACCGTCAGCACCCTGTGCGGGATTCTTGCGCCGATTGTCTTCGACCTGCCGATCCCATCCGGAGCCGCGATCATCCTGGTGGCCGGCATCGCATTCGCCCTGGCCGCCATTGCCCGGGGTGTTGTCCCCAGCCTCAAAGGGAATCTTGGATAAATGGTTTTTTCATTGCGACAACTGACCCTGGCCGTCGCGTTGTGCGGCGTGGCCGTCACCTCGTCATTCGCCAGCGAAAAGGTTCGTCTGCTGGCATCGCTGCCAGTCACCTACGGCTTGGGTGAAGCGTTGCTCAAGGGCACCGATGTCAGCCTGGAGCGCGCCGCACCGGCCAATCTTCCCGGTACGCGCCAGAATGCCTACTTCAGCGGCCGTGGCGCGCCAGCCCTGAGTAAACTGGCCCGCGATGCCGACGCCGTGATCGGTCTGCGCTCGTTGTGGCCGGATGATCCGCTGTACCCCATGGCCCGACGCAGCAACATCCGCATCGTCGAAGTCGATGCCGCCCGCCCGGTGGACGGCGCCCTGCCGGGCATTGCCGTGCAATCGGGATCGGCCGATGGCCTGGCGAGCCAACCGTGGATGGCCAGCCATAACCTGGGGCGGATGGCCGATGTCATCGCCGCCGACCTGGTGCGTCTGGCTCCGACGGCCAAACCGAAGGTCGACGCCAACCTGGCGGCGCTCAAGCAACGCCTGCTCAAGCTCAGTGCCGACAGTGAAAAGCGTCTGGCCAGTGCCGACAACCTGAGCGTGGTCAGCCTGAGCGAGCATTTCGGCTACTTGATCAGTGGCTTGAATCTGGACGGGATCAACACCGATGCCCGGCCTGACGCCGACTGGACACCTGAAGCCCTCAAACAGTTGACCGCGATGCTGAAAGACAACGACGTGGCCTTGGTGCTGCATCATCGCCAACCGTCGGAGGCGCTGAACACCGCCATTACCGAGGGGGGCAGCCAATTGCTGGTGCTCAGCACCGACGCCGACGACCCCGTGGCGGAGCTGGAGAGCAATGTGGGACTGGTGGTCGCGGCGCTGGCGGGTAGTTAATCGTAGGAATGCGGTCAATTGTGGGAGCGGGCTTGCTCGCGATGGCGGTGGAACAGGCGACATCAATGCTGACTGTGCCGGCCTCATCGCGAGCAGGCTCGCTCCCACAAGGGATTTGCAGCGGACCCAGAATTCAAATCCATCACAGATTTGTGGGAGCCGAGCTTGCTCGCGATTGCGGTGGATCAGCTGTATCAATGTTGAATGTCTGACCGCTTTCGCGAGCAAGCCCGCTCCCACAGGTTTTATGTCAGCTCAGGACATCCCCCGGCACCCGTACAAAGCCTTCCATCAATACCCGCGCACTGCGGCTCATGATGGCCTTTTTCACGGTCCATTCGCCAGTGACCTGGCTGGCCTCGGCGCCGACGCGCAAGGTGCCGGAGGGATGGCCGAAGCGCACAGCGTTGCGGTCGATGCCGCCGGCCGCCAGGTTCACCAGCGTGCCGCTGATCGCCGCCGCCGTACCGATGGCGACCGCCGCGGTGCCCATCATCGCGTGGTGCAGTTTGCCCATGGACAGTGCTCGCACCAGCAAGTCGACGTCTTGCGCCTTCACCGCCTTGCCGCTGGAAGAGATGTAGTCCGCCGGCGGTGCGACAAACGCCACTTTGGGTGTGTGCTGGCGCTGGGCGGCTTCGTCCAGGTGCTGAATCAGGCCCATGCGCAAGGCGCCGTGGGCGCGGATGGTTTCGAACATCGCCAGGGCCTTGGGATCGCCATTGATGGCGTTCTGCAGTTCAGTGCCGGTGTAACCGACGTCCCGGGCATTGATGAAGATCGTCGGGATGCCGGCGTTGATCAGGGTCGCCTTGAAGGTACCAACACCCGGCACCTCAAGGTCGTCCACCAGGTTGCCGGTGGGGAACATCGAGCCACCACCGCCCTCTTCCTCGGCCGCCGGGTCCATGAATTCCAGTTGCACTTCAGCCGCCGGAAAGGTCACGCCGTCGAGCTCGAAGTCACCGGTTTCCTGCACCGCACCGTTGGTGATGGGCACATGGGCGATGATGGTCTTGCCGATGTTGGCCTGCCAGATCCGCACTACCGCCACGCCGTTTTGCGGAATACGGCCGGCTTCCACCAGACCGCTGCTGATGGCAAACGAACCGACCGCCGCCGACAGGTTGCCGCAATTGCCGCTCCAGTCCACGAATGGCTTGTCGATGGACACCTGACCGAACAGGTAATCGACGTCGTGGTCCGCCCGAGTGCTCTTGGACAGGATCACGGTTTTGCTGGTGCTGGACGTCGCCCCGCCCATGCCGTCGATCTGCTTCTCGTACGGATCCGGGCTGCCGATCACCCGCAGCAACAGCGCATCCCGGACCGGGCCGGGGACGCGGGCCGCTTGCGGCAGGTCTTGCAGACTGAAAAACACGCCTTTGCTGGTGCCGCCACGCATATAAGTGGCCGGGATTCTGATTTGCGGTGCGTGAGCCATGATGCTCCTTAAGCGGACACCCGTTGGTGTGCGCAGCAGTGATTTTTAAACGGCAACCGCCGATTCGAGAAAGTCCTGGGCGAAGCGTTGCAATACGCCGCCGGCTTCGTAGATCGACACTTCTTCGGCGGTATCGAGACGGCAGGTCACCGGGACCTCAACGCGCTCACCGTTCTTGCGGGTGATGACCAGGGTCAGCGTCGCACGCGGGGTGCGCTCGCCGATCACGTCATAGACCTCACTGCCGTCGATGCCCAGGGTCTTGCGATCGGTGCCCGGCTGGAACTCCAGCGGCAACACCCCCATCCCCACCAGATTGGTGCGATGGATACGTTCGAAACCTTCCGCGGCAATCGCCTCGACACCGGCCAGACGCACTCCCTTGGCCGCCCAGTCCCGGGACGAACCCTGGCCATAGTCGGCACCGGCAATGATGATCAGCGGCTGCTTGCGCTCCATGTAGGTTTCTATGGCTTCCCACATGCGCATGACCTTGCCTTCCGGTTCGACTCGGGCCAGGGAGCCCTGCTTGACCTTGCCGTTTTCCTGGACCATCTCGTTGAACAGTTTCGGGTTGGCAAAGGTCGCGCGTTGCGCGGTCAAGTGGTCGCCCCGATGGGTTGCGTAAGAGTTGAAGTCTTCTTCCGGCAGGCCCATTTTCGCCAGGTATTCGCCGGCGGCGCTGTCGAGCATGATGGCGTTGGACGGCGACAGGTGATCGGTGGTGATGTTGTCCGGCAGCACCGCCAGCGGGCGCATGCCCTTGAGTGGCCGCTCACCGGCCAATGCCCCTTCCCAGTACGGTGGGCGACGGATGTAGGTGCTCTGTGGACGCCAGTCATACAGCGGCGTGACTTTCGGCCCGGTGTCTTCCTGGATGGCGAACATCGGGATGTACACCTGGCGGAACTGCTCCGGCTTCACCGAGGCCTTGACCACCGCATCGATTTCTTCGTCGCTCGGCCAGATGTCCTTGAGGCGAATCTCGCGACCGTCCACCACGCCCAGCACATCCTTTTCGATGTCGAAGCGGATGGTCCCGGCGATGGCATACGCGACCACCAGCGGCGGCGAGGCAAGGAACGCCTGCTTGGCGTACGGATGGATACGCCCATCGAAGTTGCGGTTGCCCGACAGCACGGCGGTGGCGTACAGGTCGCGGTCGATGATTTCCTGTTGGATCACCGGGTCCAGTGCACCGGACATGCCGTTGCAGGTGGTGCAGGCGAACGCCACCACGCCGAAACCCAGCTTCTCAAGTTCGGAGGTCAGGCCGGCTTCATCCAGGTACAGCGCCACGGTTTTCGAACCGGGTGCCAGGGATGACTTGACCCATGGCTTGCGGGTCAGGCCCAGGCGATTGGCGTTGCGCGCCAGCAGGCCGGCAGCGATCACGTTGCGCGGGTTGCTGGTGTTGGTGCAACTGGTGATGGCAGCGATGATCACGGCGCCGTCGGGCATTTGCCCGGGCACATCGTCCCACTGACCGGAGATACCCTTGGCGGCCAGATCCGAAACCGCGACGCGGGCGTGGGGGTTGCTGGGACCCGCCATGTTGCGCACCACCGACGATAGATCAAAGGTCAAGCCGCGCTCGTATTGCGCGCCCTTGAGCGTGTCGGCCCACAGGCCAGTCTGTTTGGCGTAGGTCTCGACCAGTTGCACCTGCGCGTCTTCGCGGCCAGTGAGTTTCAGGTAATCGATGGTCTGTTGGTCGATGTAGAACATCGCCGCCGTAGCGCCATATTCCGGGGCCATGTTGGAAATGGTCGCACGGTCGCCCAGGGTCAGCGCTTGGGCGCCCTCACCGAAAAACTCCAGCCAGGCACCGACGACTTTTTGCTTACGCAGGAATTCGGTCAGCGCCAGCACCATGTCGGTGGCGGTGATGCCCGGTTGCAGCTTGCCGGTCAGCTCAACGCCAATGATTTCCGGCAGGCGCATCCACGAGGCGCGACCGAGCATGACGCTTTCGGCTTCCAGGCCGCCGACGCCGATGGCGATCACGCCCAAGGCATCGACGTGAGGGGTGTGGCTGTCAGTGCCCACGCAGGTATCGGGGAACGCCACGCCGTCACGCTGCTGAATCACCGGCGACATTTTTTCCAGGTTGATCTGGTGCATGATCCCGTTACCCGGCGGAATGACGTCGACGTTCTTGAAGGCTTTCTTGGTCCAGTTGATGAAGTGAAAGCGGTCTTCGTTGCGCCGATCTTCGATGGCGCGGTTCTTGGCGAACGCCTGGGGATCGGCCCCACCGCTTTCCACCGCCAGAGAGTGGTCGACGATCAGTTGGGTCGGCACCACCGGATTGACCTGCGCCGGATCGCCACCCTGCAGGGCAATGGCGTCGCGCAGGCCGGCCAGGTCCACCAGGGCGGTCTGGCCGAGGATGTCATGGCACACCACCCGGGCCGGAAACCACGGGAAATCCAGATCGCGCTTGCGCTCGATCAGTTGCGTCAGCGATTCGCCCAGCGTGGCCGGGTCGCAGCGACGCACCAGGTTTTCCGCCAGCACGCGGGAGGTGTATGGCAGGCCATCGTAAGCGCCCGGCCGGATGGCATCCACGGCCTCACGAACGTCGAAATAATCCAGCGAAGTGCCGGGCAGCGGTTTGCGAAATTCTGTGTTCATCGTCAGCACTCGGGTCACGGTGGTTTCAGAAGGGGCTGGCGCAACCGCTGAAGTGAACTCGATCAACTGTGGGAGCGGGCTTGCTCGCGAAGGCGGTGCATCAGTCGACATCGATGTTGAATGTCAGTCCGTCTTCGCGAGCAAGCCCGCTCCCACATGGAGGGTCGGTTCCTTCAGTCGCAGCGTCAGCGCCCTCCAGTTCAGCGTTGTTCGATTGGCACGAACTTGCGCTGTTCGACGCCGGTGTATTCGGCGCTCGGTCGGATGATGCGGTTGTTGGCACGTTGTTCGTAGACGTGGGCGGCCCAGCCGGTCAGGCGTGAACAAACGAAGATCGGCGTGAACAGCTTGGTCGGGATGCCCATGAAGTGGTACGCCGAGGCATGGTAGAAATCGGCGTTGGGAAACAGTTTCTTCTGCTCCCACATGGTCTTGTCGATGGCCTCGGAAACCGGGAACAGCACTGTGTCACCCACCTCGTCGGCAAGTTTTTTCGACCAGCCCTTGATCACCTCGTTGCGCGGGTCGTTGTCCTTATAGATCGCGTGGCCGAAGCCCATGATCTTGTCCTTGCGCTCGAGCATCCCCAAAGTGCCCTTGATCGCCTCCTCGGGCGACTTGAAGCGCTGGATCATTTCCATCGCTGCTTCGTTGGCCCCACCATGCAACGGGCCGCGTAGCGAACCGATGGCGGCGGTGATGCAGGAAAACAGGTCAGACAGGGTCGAGGCACATACCCGCGCCGTGAAGGTCGAGGCGTTGAACTCGTGCTCGGCATACAGAATCAGCGAGACGTTCATCACCTTGACGTGCAACTCGCTGGGCTTCTTGCCATGCAGCAGGTGCAGGAAATGGCCGCCGATGGAGGTTTCGTCGGTCACACACTCGATGCGCAGGCCTTCGTGGCTGAAGCGGTACCAGTAGCACATGATCGCCGGGAACGCGGCCAACAGGCGGTCGGTCTTGTCATGCTGTTCGGAGAAACTCTGCTCCGGCTCCAGGTTGCCCAGGAACGAGCAGCCAGTGCGCATCACGTCCATTGGGTGGGCGTCGGCGGGAATGCGCTCCAGCACCTCTTTCAAGGCCTGGGGCAAGTCCCGCAATTGGCTCAGCTTGCCTGTGTAGGCGTCCAGTTGCGCCTGGGTCGGCAGCTCGCCGTACAGCAGCAGGTAAGCCACTTCTTCAAATTGCGCGTCAGCCGCCAGCTCGCGAACGTCATAGCCGCGATAGGTCAGGCCGGCACCCGACTGGCCTACGGTGGACAGTGCGGTTTGCCCGGCTACCTGGCCACGGAGCCCGGCGCCACTGAGTATTTTTGCTTCGGCCATTTGCTGTCTCCCGTTTTTAGATTTGTAGAGAATGAGGGGAAAGATCGCAGCCTCGTTGCACTCGGCAGCTCCTACAGGGCGTTGCTCGGCAACGTAGGAGCTGTCGAGCGAAGCGAGGCTGCGATGGTTTCATTTTTTCGCCGCGAACAACGCATCGAGCTTCTGCTCGAAGGTGTGGTAGTCGATGCGATCGTAAAGCTCCATGCGAGTCTGCATGGTGTCGATGACGTTCTGTTGCGTGCCGTCGCGGCGAATCGCCGTGTAGACGTTCTCGGCCGCTTTGTTCATGGCGCGAAAGGCCGACAGCGGGTACAGCACCAGGGACACGTCGGCTCCCGCCAGTTGTTCGGTGGTGTACAGCGGTGTCGCGCCAAATTCCGTGATGTTGGCCAGGATCGGCGCTTTCACGCGGCTCGCGAACAGTTTGTACATCTCAAGTTCGGTAATGGCTTCCGGAAAGATCATGTCGGCGCCGGCCTCGATGCATGCGGCGGCGCGGTCCAGGGCCGATTCCAAGCCCTCCACGGCCAGGGCATCGGTACGGGCCATGATCACGAAGCTGTCATCGGTGCGCGCGTCGACGGCGGCTTTGATGCGGTCGACCATTTCCTGTTGCGAGACGATCTCTTTGTTCGGACGGTGGCCGCAGCGCTTGGCGCCGACCTGGTCTTCAATATGGATGGCCGCCGCGCCGAACTTGATCATCGACTTGACCGTGCGAGCCACGTTGAACGCCGAGGAGCCAAACCCGGTGTCCACGTCCACCAGCAACGGCAGGTCGCAGACGTCGGTGATACGGCGCACATCGGTCAGCACGTCATCCAGGCCGGTGATGCCCAGGTCCGGCACGCCGAGGGAGCCGGCCGCCACGCCGCCGCCCGACAGATAGATCGCCTTGAAACCGGCGCGTTTGGCCAGCAGCGCATGGTTGGCGTTGATCGTGCCCACCACTTGCAGCGGATGCTCGTTGGCGACCGCATCGCGAAAACGCTGGCCTGGAGTGCTGTTGCTCATGACTCACCTCGTTCAGTGGCGGCGCTGTCCTGGAAATGACGCGCGATGTTGCGTTTGGAAGCGCCGATGTGCCGGCGCATCAATAATTCAGCCAGTTCACCGTCACGGTCGGCGATGGCATCAAGAATCCGGTGGTGCTCGGCAAAGGCCTGGCGCGGACGGTTGGGCGTGGTGGAAAACTGGATGCGGTACATGCGCACCAATTGATACAGCTCGCCGCAGAGCATTTGGGTCAGGGTGCGGTTGCCGCTGCCCTGGATGATCCGGTAATGAAAATCGAAGTCGCCTTCCTGCTGGTAATAGCCGACACCGGCCTGGAACGCCGCGTCGCGCTCATGGGTTTCCAGGACCCGGCGCAGCTCGTCGATTTCTTCCACGGTCATGCGCTCGGCCGCCAGACGGCAGGCCATGCCTTCCAAGGACTCGCGGATTTCATAGAGTTCCAGCAATTCGGCATGGCTCAGGGAGACCACTCTGGCGCCCACGTGAGGCACCCGCACCAGCAGGCGCTGGCCTTCCAGGCGATGGATCGCCTCGCGCAGCGGGCCGCGACTGATGCCGTAGGTGCGTGCCAGTTCGGGCTCGGAGATCTTGCTGCCAGGCGCGATATCGCCTCGCACGATTGCGGCCTGGATACGCCGGAAGACGTTCTCGGAAAGGGTTTCCGATTCTTCCTGGGGCAGGACTGGGGATTCAAGCTGATCGAGCATATTGTCGACACCTTACAAATCTATGAGGCAAAAACTAACCAATCAACACCAATACGTCAAAGAAAAATTAGATATTGTCGACAATCGTCTAATAAGCGCCTCTGCCATAACCCCGTACGTGGGATAACCGGTAACGTCCGGGTGGCGGTGGCGTCAGAAAACCACCGTGCTAGAATGCCGCCGCCATTTGCCGCTCTGCGTCTATTAGAGAAGGCAACCCAGGGAGCTTGTGCAGTAATGCCAGGGCCTGAACCGACGAACGGAACACTGTGCATCAGGATTTATGACACTCAAGCCCTTAACTGCTGTCCTTTGTTTCACGTGCCTGCCGGGGCTTGCCCTGGCGGGTGAAAAAACCGTGTACGGCCTCAATGAATACGCCGCCCTGCAGGGCATCGACCTGGAAGTGGCCGCCAAGCTGGACACCGGCGCCAAAACCGCTTCGCTCAGCGCCCGGGACATCAAGCGCTTCAAACGCGATGGCGAATCCTGGGTGCGCTTTTACCTGGCCATCGACGCGGCGCATTCGCACCCTATCGAACGTCCGCTGGCCCGGGTCAGCAAGATCAAACGCCGCGCCGGCGACTATGATCCCGAAGAAGGCAAGAACTACACGGCTCGGCCGGTCATCGAGCTGGACATCTGCATGGGCTCGGCCCTGCGTAGCATCGAAGTGAACCTCACCGACCGCAGTGCTTTCCAATACCCGCTACTGATCGGCTCCGAAGCCCTCAAACGCTTCGACGCGCTGGTCGACCCCAGTCTCAAATACGCTGCCGGCAAACCCGCCTGCGCCAATGCCGCTCAAACCGCAGAGTAATTCCAATGCGCTCTCTTACCCTCCATTTGAAAATGCTGATCGCCATCCTGGTGGTGCTGGGCCTGTCGGTGACGGCCTATCAGATTTTCGTGCTCGGCATCCCGGTGACCGAAGACGCCACCGACGACTTGTGGAACATCGACGCCAAGATCGAGTTCGTCCCCAATGCCAAGGATCCGGTGAAGATCCAGATGTTCGTGCCGCCACTGAGCATGGACTATGTCAGCCTCAACGAGAGCTTCATTTCCAATAACTACGGTGTGGCGGTGAACCGGGTGGACGGTAACCGCAAGGTCACGTGGTCGGCTCGTCGGGCCAAGGGCAACCAGACGCTGTATTACCGCCTGGTGCTGACCAAGCGCTACACCTCGGAAAAATCCAAGATCAAGGGCCCGACCTTCCGCGACAGCATCGCCGTCGAGGGCCCCGAGAAGCTGGCCGCCGAAGCCCTGCTCGCGCCGATCCGCCAGCACTCGGCCGACGTCGAGACCTTCATCAGCGAAGCGATCAAACGGGTCAACAACCCCAACGATGACAACGTCAAGCTGCTGCTAGCTGGCGATCCGTCCATAGCCAGTAAGGCCAGAGTCGTCGAGCTGGTGCTGTCTATCGCCCACGTGCCCGTGGAGAAGGTCCATACCATCCGCCTGGTCGCCGACCAACCGCAGTCGCCTGAACTGTGGCTGCGCAGTTTCAACGGCACCGACTGGCTGTATTTCAACCCGGATACTGCTGAGCGGGGCCTGCCCAGCGACCGCCTGCTGTGGTGGACCGGTGATGAAAACCTGATCACCGTCGATGGCGGCAAAAAAGCCACCGTCACCTTCACCATGAACAACAGCGAAATGAACGCCATTCGCCTGGCCAAGCTGACGGACGAAAACACCGACGCCAGCTTCCTCGAATACTCGCTCTACGGCCTGCCGCTGCAAACCCAGCAGACGTTCATGATCATGGTGATGATCCCGATCGGCGTGCTGGTGATTCTGGTGCTGCGCAACTTGATCGGCCTGCAGACCCTGGGCACGTTCACACCGGTGTTGATCGCCCTGGCCTTCCGCGAAACCCAACTGGGCTTCGGCATCATCCTGTTCACGATCATCACGACGCTGGGCCTGTCACTGCGCTCCTATCTGGAACACCTCAAGCTGCAAATGCTGCCAAGGCTGTCGGTGGTACTGACATTCGTGGTGGTGCTGATCGCCGCCATCAGCCTGTTCAGCCACAAGCTGGGCCTGGAACGCGGGCTGTCGGTCGCGCTGTTCCCGATGGTGATTCTGACCATGACCATCGAACGCCTGTCCATTACCTGGGAAGAACGCGGCGCCAGCCACGCCATGAAGGTGGCCATCGGCACCCTGTTCGCCGCCGCCCTGGCGCACCTGATCATGAGCGTGCCGGAACTGATCTACTTCGTGTTCACCTTCCCGGCCATCCTGCTGATTCTGGTAGGTTTCATGCTGGCCATGGGGCGCTACCGCGGCTACCGCCTGACCGAGCTGATGCGGTTCAAGGCCTTCCTCAAGGCTGACTCATAATGTTCGGCCTGTGGAAGACCTGGAAGGCCCTGGAGGCCCGGGGCATCATGGGCATCAACCGGCGTAACGCCGACTACGTGCTCAAATACAACAAGCGCAGCCTGTACCCGATCGTCGATGACAAGATCATCACCAAGGAACGGGCCATCGCTGCCGGTATCCATGTGCCGGAGCTGTACGGGGTGATCTCCACCGAGAAGGAAATCGAGAAGCTCGACGAGATCATCGGCGGGCGAACCGACTTCGTGATCAAGCCGGCCCAGGGCGCGGGTGGCGACGGCATCATCGTCATTGCCGACCGCTTCGAGGGCCGCTATCGCACGGTGTCCGGCAAGATCATCAGCCATGAAGAAATCGAACACCATGTGTCCAGCATCCTTACCGGTCTGTACTCTCTGGGTGGGCATCGGGACCGGGCACTGATCGAATATCGCGTGACGCCGGACCAGATCTTCAAGAGCATCAGCTATGAAGGCGTACCGGACATTCGCATCATCGTACTGATGGGCTATCCGGTGATGGCCATGCTGCGCTTGCCGACCCGCCAGTCCGGCGGCAAGGCCAACCTGCACCAAGGCGCCATCGGCGTGGGTGTCGACCTTGCCACCGGCCTGACCCTGCGCGGCACCTGGCTGAACAACATCATCACCAAACACCCTGACACCACCAACGCGGTGGACGGCGTGCAACTGCCCTACTGGGACGGTTTCATGAAACTGGCCGCCGGTTGCTACGAACTGTGCGGGCTGGGGTACATCGGCGTGGACATGGTGCTGGATCAGGAAAAAGGTCCGTTGATCCTGGAACTCAACGCCCGACCGGGTCTGAACATCCAGATCGCCAACGACTGCGGCCTGACCTTGCGCACCCATGCAGTGGAAGCCCGCCTGGAAGAACTCAAGGCCCGTGGTGTAGTTGAGACCGTCGAGGAGCGCGTGGCGTTTGCCCAGGAGTTGTTTGGGCATATTCCGCCCGTTGAGGGTTGAAATACCCCCTGTAGGAGCTGCCGAGTGCAACGAGGCTGCGATCTTTTGATCTTGATCTTTCGCTTGAGACTCAAGTGTCTGGGGAAAGATCGCAGCCTCGTTGCACTCGACAGCTCCTACAGGGTCGCTTCGCTACCAGCGGCAGGGAGCTAGCTCGCCATGGAGATTTTCAATAGCCCCCAACTTGCCCATCTCCGACATCCCCCTAGGAGCAAATCCTACAGAGGGATTACAATCGCCACCCCCGCCTGAACGGCTGACCCACCCCGCCCATGCCAACCTGCTCTGTACACCCGCTGCCTTACCGCGCCAACCCCGCCGAGTATTTCGCGGTGATCCGTCATGCCCCGGGCAGTGTACTGCTCGACAGCGGCCGGCCAAGTGCCGAACGCGGGCGCTATGATTTGCTCAGTGCCTGGCCGCTGGAGCAGCTAGCGGTGTTGTCAGGTGAGAGCGGTGCCGATTTCCTGCAACGCTTGCGTATTCATCTGACGCAGTTGGGCCGAGCCGTACTGCCGGCCTCGGTGCAATTGCCTTTCGCTGGCGGCCTGATCGGCTACCTGAGCTACGACTTTGGCCGACATCTTGAAACCCTGCCGTCCCACGCCAAAGACGATCTGCACCTGCCCGACGCGCGGTTCGGTGTGTACGACTGGGCGCTGGTCACCGACCATCAGGCCGGGACCAGCCAGTTGGTGTTTCACCCTCACTGCACCGACAGCGAACGCCAGCGCCTGATGGCGCTCTTCAGCCAGCCGACCTCAGCGCCTGTGACCGCCTTCAGCCTTGAAGCGCCTATGGCGCCCGACCTCCATAGCGATGCCTATCGACAGGCCTTCGAACGGATCCAGGCGTATATCCAGGCCGGCGACTGCTACCAGGTCAACTTTGCCCAGCGCTTCCGCGCCCCGTGCCGGGGTGATGCCTGGGCCGCCTATCAGGCACTGCGGGCGGCTTGCCCAACGCCGTTTTCCGGCTTCCAGAGCTTGCCCGATGGCGGCGCGGTGCTGAGTCTGTCGCCAGAACGTTTCGTCAAGGTCAGCGAAGGCCATGTGGAAACCCGCCCGATCAAGGGCACCCGTCCACGCGGGGCAACCCCTGACGAAGACGCCGCCCATGCCGCCGAGCTGCTGGCCAGCCCCAAGGACCGGGCGGAAAACCTGATGATCGTCGATCTGTTGCGCAACGACCTGGGCCGCACCTGCCGCGTCGGCTCGGTGCGCGTGCCGGAGTTGTTCAGCCTGGAAAGCTATCCCAACGTCCACCATCTGGTCAGCAGCGTGACGGGCGAGCTGGCCGACGCCAAGGATGCCCTGGACTTGATCGCAGGCAGCTTCCCCGGCGGCTCGATCACCGGCGCACCGAAAATCCGCGCCATGCAGATCATCGACGAACTCGAACCGACCCGCCGCGGGCTGTATTGCGGCTCGTTGCTGTACCTGGACGTACGCGGAGAGATGGACAGTTCCATCGCCATCCGCAGCTTGCTGGTCAAGGATGGGCAAGTGTGTTGCTGGGGCGGCGGCGGGATTGTCGCAGATTCGGATTGGCAGGCTGAGTACCAGGAGTCGATTACCAAGGTTCGGGTGTTGCTCGACACCCTACAGAAGCTGTAACCCCTGTGGAGCTGCCGAAGGCTGCTCCTACAGGGGGCGGTGTTTACAGGCTTAAGTTGCGGTTCGAAGCCTTGAGGAACTCCTGCTTGAGCTCGGCAAAACTGTGCACTGCCGGGAATTGCGGGAACTCTTGAATCACATTGTCCGGCGCATGGAACAGAATCCCGGCATCGGCTTCACCCAGCATCGTGGTGTCATTGTAGGAATCCCCCGCCGCAATCACCCGGTAGTACAGGCTCTTGAAGGCCAATACCGACTGGCGCTTGGGATCTTTCTGACGCAGTTGGTAGCCGGTTACCCGCCCGCTGTCATCGGTAATCAGACGATGGCAGAGCAACGTCGGGAAACCCAACTGACGCATCAACGGCTGGGAGAATTCGTAGAAGGTGTCGGAAAGAATCACCACCTGGAAGCGCTCACGCAGCCAGTCGACAAACTCAATGGCGCCGTCCAGCGGCTTGAGGGTGGCGATGACTTCCTGGATATCGGCGAGCTTGAGGCCATGCTCATCGAGGATGCGCAACCGTTGCTTCATCAACACGTCGTAGTCGGGAATGTCCCGCGTGGTTGCCCTGAGGGATTGAATACCGGTTTTTTCAGCGAAGGCGATCCAGATTTCCGGGACCAGCACACCTTCCAGGTCGAGACAGGCAATTTCCACAAGACACTCCCATTTTTTGATGTTTATCGGTTGAGCGAACAAAAGGACTGCCGACTCTAGTGTCCTGTTTCGCAAATACGTTCCTTTTTTGACGAGTGGCTGTTTTCGTCAAGCAAGGCGCCGCGACGAGTCATAGCCCGCTATGGCGAGGAGCGGCAACGCAGCATGACGACAACAGACGCCGTCAAAAAGGAACAGTATTTATGATACAGGACACTGGCCATTCGCCGATGCCTGCGCAACGCACAGGAACGCGCCAGCCCCGACAGCTTTTGTTACCATCAGCCCCATATAGAGCGCCCAGCGCCACCGACCTGTAGGAAGCCGCCCTGATGAGCCCATCGTTTGACGTCGTGGAACTCGCCACGACCTATGCCAACAAGTCCCCACAGGACATCCTCAAACTGGCCTTCGCCGAATTCGGCGATGACCTGTGGATATCGTTCAGCGGCGCCGAAGACGTGGTGCTGGTGGACATGGCCTGGAAGCTGAACAAGAACGTCAAGGTGTTCAGCCTCGACACCGGCCGCCTGCACCCGGAAACCTATCGGTTCATCGAGCAGGTGCGCGAGCACTACAAGATCGAGATCGAACTGATCTCGCCGGACCCTGCGAAACTCGAGCCTTTCGTGAAGGAAAAAGGCCTGTTCAGTTTCTACAAGGACGGTCACGGTGAGTGCTGCGGCATTCGCAAGATCGAACCGCTGCGGCGCAAGCTGTCCGATGTCCGCGCCTGGGCTACCGGCCAGCGTCGCGACCAGAGCCCCGGCACCCGCAGCCAGGTGGCCGTGCTGGAAATCGACACAGCGTTTTCCACTCCGGAGCGCACCCTGTACAAATTCAACCCGTTGTCGCAGATGACCAGCGAAGAAGTCTGGGGCTACATCCGCATGCTGGAACTGCCCTACAACAGCCTGCATGAACGCGGCTTCATCAGCATCGGCTGCGAACCCTGCACCCGCCCAGTGCTGCCGAACCAGCACGAACGCGAAGGTCGCTGGTGGTGGGAAGAAGCCACGCAGAAGGAATGCGGGCTGCACGCAGGCAATATCATCAGTAAATCCAAGGCCTGAGAACCGCCGTTCCTGCACTTATTATGAGAAAGGAAAGCTCATGCGAATTCTTGTAGTCAACGTCAACACCACCGACTCCATCACCCAGTCCATCGCCCGGCAGGCCCAGGCCGTGGCCGCACCGGGCACCGAGATCGTCGGGCTCACGCCGTACTTCGGTGCCGACTCCATCGAAGGCAACTTCGAAAGCTACCTGGCCGCCATCGCAGTGATGGACCGAGTGATGGCCTACGATCAACCGTTTGATGCGGTGATCCAGGCCGGTTACGGCGAACATGGCCGCGAAGGCTTGCAGGAACTGCTCAATGTACCGGTGGTGGACATCACCGACGCTGGCGCCAGCACCGCGATGTTCCTGGGCCACGCCTATTCGGTGGTCACCACCCTGGACCGCACCGTGCCGCTGATCGAAGACCGCCTCAAGCTCTCCGGCCTGTTCGCTCGCTGCGCCTCGGTACGCGCCAGTGGCCTGGCAGTGCTGGAGCTTGAGCAAGACCCGCAACGGGCGGTCGAGGCCATCGTGCAACAGGCAGAACTGGCGGTCAGTCAGGACAAGGCCGAAGTGATCTGCCTGGGTTGCGGTGGCATGGCCGGGCTCGATGAGCAGATCCGCCAGCGCACTGGGGTGCCGGTGGTCGATGGTGTGACGGCGGCGGTGACCATTGCCGAATCCCTGGTGCGGTTGGGCTTGTCCACCTCGAAAGTGCGCACCTATGCCACGCCTCGGCCCAAGACCATCATCGGTTGGCCGGGGCGGTTTGGGCGGTGAGTTGACATCCTAGACCCGGGTGCGGCCTTCGCGAGCAAGCCCGCTCCCACAGTAGATCTGTGTCGTACACAACCTTATGACCCCGCAATTCAAATGTGGGAGCGGGCTTGCTCGCGAAGGCCGCACCTCGGTCCAAAGCCAAACTCAAACCGCACTGAACCGCTCCCCCAACCCCTGCTCGGCAAACTGCTCGATGATGAAGTCCACAAACGCCCGGGTCTTGCCCGGCAGCAGTTTGTGCTCGGCGTAGTAGATGGAAATGTTGCCATCGTCGACGTACCAATCCGGCAGCACCCGCTGCAACGCCCCCGATTGCAGATAAGGAACCGCCACCGGCATGCTCACCAGGCCGATGCCCAGCCCTTGGATGGCGGCGGCGCAGTCGGCTTCAGAGTCACTCATGGTCATGCGGGCCTTGAGCATGAGCGGGCTGTGCTGTCGTGTGCGGCTGGTCAGTTGCCATGAACGGATACGTCCGGTCTGGGGTGAACGGATCAGGATGCCCTGATGGTGCGCCAGATCTTCCGGTTCAATCACCGGCGCATGGCTTTGTACATAGCCCTTCGAGGCAACCAATACGCGATGAGCCACGGCCAATTTGCGCGCCACCACCCCCTGGGGCAGTTCGAAACCGCCGCCAATGGCCGCATCGAAACCTTGGCCGATCAGGTCCACCTGGCGGTTATCGAAATGCCAGTCCGGATTGATCGCCGGATAGCGCTGCAAGAACGCCCCCAGCAACGGCACCACATACAGTCGACCGAACGCCGTGCCCATGCTCACTTTCAAGGTGCCAGCCGGTTGCCCGCCGGCACTGGCAAGGTTGGCGACCGCGTTCTGGATCGTATTGAAGCTGGTGCCGACTTCTGTGAGGAATAGCTGACCGGCTTCGGTCAGCGTCAGGCTGCGGGTACTGCGCTGGAACAGGCGTACCCCCAACCGCGCTTCGAGCTTGGCCACGCTTTTACCTACTGCCGCAGGGGTCACGCTCAAGCGACGTGCAGCCTCGGCAAAACTGCCGACTTCGGCGCTCCGCACAAAGCATTCGATACTGCTGAAGGTTTTCATAAGGGCCACTCTAAACTTTTGGTTTACACAGACTGTATCTGTAAGCCTCTACTCAACCCAACACCAAATCCCGATACTCGCGCCATCAACCGCGGGCATTCCGCCCCGGCACGTTTGGAGAACATCATGAGCACTCAAACACTGAGCGGTAAAGTCGCCTTGATCCAGGGCGGTTCCCGCGGTATCGGCGCCGCCATCGTCAAGCGCCTGGCAGCCGAAGGCGCCGCCGTAGCCTTCACCTACGTCAGCTCGGCGGCCAAGTCCGAAGAACTGCAGAACAGTATTATCGCAGCCGGCGGCAAGGCCCTGGCGATCAAGGCCGACAGCGCCGACGCAGAGGCCATCCGCAACGCCGTCAATGCCACCGTCGACGCCTTTGGCCGGCTGGACATCCTGGTCAACAACGCTGGTGTACTGGCGATGGCGCCGCTGGACGAATTCAAGCTCGAGGATTTTGACCAGACCCTGGCCATCAACGTGCGCAGCGTATTCATCGCCACCCAGGCAGCGGCTCGGCACATGGGTGAAGGTGGACGAATCATCAATATCGGCAGCACCAACGCCGACCGCATGCCCTTCACCGGCGGCGCCGCCTATGCCATGAGCAAGTCCGCGCTGGTGGGCCTGACCAAAGGCCTGGCTCGCGACCTCGGCCCACGCGGCATCACCGTCAACAACGTGCAGCCCGGGCCGGTGGACACCGACATGAACCCGGCCGACGGTGATTTCGCCGCGAGCCTGATGGCGTTGATGGCGATCGGCCGTTACGGCACCGTCGACGAAATCGCCAGTTTCGTCGCCTACCTGGCAGGCCCGCAAGCGGCTTACATCACTGGCGCCAGCCTGACCATCGATGGGGGGTTCGGCGCCTGATTCAGGCCATAAAAAAACGCCGGTCATGGGTAAAACCATGACCGGCGTTCTGTTGTGTTACGTGTGTCGTCAGGCCCACTCCAGCTCTGGCAAACCACACTGGCTCGGCTGGAAGATCTTCAGGGAGCGGATGATCGCGTCGGCATGCGCGTATTTTTCGTCGGCCATGGCCGAGTCCGGAATGGCAATGGCGGTCATCCCCGCCGCTTTCGCCGCGGTCACGCCGAACGGTGAGTCTTCGAACACCAGGCAATCGCGAGGTGCAACGCCCAGGCGACGAGCTGCGGTGAGGAAGATATCCGGTGCCGGTTTCGCCGCGCCGACCTCCGGGTCATCGGCGGTGACGATGAAATCGAACAGCGCGAACCAGTCCCGGTGCAGCGTGGTTTTGAGCGCAAACGACTGGCTCGACGAACTGGTGCCCACCGCAATCGGAACATCATGGGCTTTCAAATGCCGCACCAGTTCTTCAGCGCCAGGCATCGCCAGGGCGTGAGGAAAGCGTTCGCGCATCAAGGGCTCGCGGATCACCAGGAATTCTTCCGGGGTGATCGGCAATTCCAGCGCCTGAACGACATAACGGGCCAGATCCCCGGCCCCGCGTCCGATGATGTTCTGCTTGACGCTCCAGTCAAACGTGCGCCCGTAACGCTCGGCGATGATGGACGTCACCTCGGTGTAAATGCCCTCGGTGTCCAGCAACAGCCCATCCATGTCGAATATCACAGCCTTGATCGGGCCAAACTCTTGCAGCGGTGCTTTCATGGCATCTGATCCGTTATCACAAGGTTCCAGAGATGGCTCAGGTTTGGCCAGGGCAATGTGTTCGCCTTAAAGGATTCAGCAGGATAACGAGAGAGGCTTGGCAGAGGCAACGGTAAATCTGGGTGAACGACGGGTGCAGCGAGGGAGCTTGCTCCCTCGCCATCACAAGGATCAGGTTACATTGATGGGCGATGCGTTATTGGCTCGAACCACTGGAACCACTCGAGCCGCCGTCACCGGAGCTCCCACCGCCGTCGAGGGTTCCGGATCCGGTTCCACTGCTGGAGGCATCGCCGCCCATGGAACTGCCACCGCTCATTGAACCGCTGCCGGTACCCGGGCTGGTACTGCTGCCGGTGGCATCGTCGCCATTACCGCCTTGCACCGAGCCAGGCGGCAAGGCATTGGCGTTATCACCCGTATTGGAGCCGGCCTCCATCTCGGTGGAAGGTGGCATCCCGCCCTTATCTACGGGGGGATTGCCGTCTGTAGACTGTGCAAAAACTGCCACGGAACTGATCGACAGAATCCCGGCCAGGGTCAGCGCGGTCACATTTGATTTCATCATGGTGAGTCTCCCTTTTTAAGGTTACCTACCTGATGTGTGGCAATCGTGCCTTGCCAATGGTGCCGATGAATCGACGGGCGGAACCGGCAATCAGCTCGGCTCGCCGGAGGCGTCTTTACCGGCAATGTCCGGATCGTCCGGGCTCGCCTCAATATCCTCATCCTCACTCGGCACCTGCTCTACCCCGGCTTCGTCGTCAGGCGGCCGCTGATCCCGGCTCAAGGAGTCGGTTGGTGAGGGCAGTGGGTATTCCGGGGTTTCATCGTCGTCAGGGACAGGCGAATCGGCAGTCATGGCAACCTCCTGATGACGGGACAACACGTCATTCAGTTTTGAGAACACGGGCGGTCAGCTTGAGCGACTTCAATCGTAGGACTCGTCCTCGATCTCAGCGTCTTCAACCTCTTCACCCTCGATCAAGGGCACCTGGGCGTCGTCCATCAGCGAGCCTGGGTCTTCATTGCCCGGATCATTGACGAAAGGAACGCCAGACGGGCCTTTTTCTTCCGTACCTTCGGTTTCCGGCGTCATGACGCACCTCGCAATTGCTGATGGATGTATGAATTCGAGGTGCAGCGGGGGGAAACGTTCCGGATAGGTGCGCAATTGTTCGCGGCACCTGGAGCCTGTGGCGAGGGGATTTAACGAAACGTCGCACCGCCCCGCTGGGCTGCGAAGCAGCCTTAAAACCTGAGCACGCGATATGCCAGGTAGATTGGATTCACTTCTTTTGGGACTGCTTCGCAATCCAGCGGGGCGGTGCGACGTTTCGTTAAATCCCCTCGCCACAAATGCAGCGCCCGACTTCTTTACCCGTTACCGAGCAAGGAAGTCGGGCGTCTCATCCAAACATCAGCTTAACGATGCTTGTTCTTATGCTTGTTCTTGTGTTTGTGCTTCTTGCCGCCTGAGTGACCATCGTTATCATTGGACAAGTTGCTACCCAGCGCGCCACCGGCCGCGCCGCCAATGCCCGCGCCGATGGTGGAACCGGTGGAGCCACCCAGGCTGTTACCCACAATCGAACCGCCGGCCGAACCCAAGCCACCACCAATGGCCGCTTCCGTACGGCTGCCCTTACGCGCCCCCACCGCACTGCCGGCCGCACCCCCGACACCGGCACCGATCGCCGCGCCTGTGCTGCCACCCATCTGCTGACCCACCACATTACCCAACGCACCGCCCAGACCACCGCCAACCGCAGCCGTACCGTCTCCAGCGGCCATCGCGCCCTGAGCAACCACAAGCCCAAGCACCAAGGTGGATAAAGTCAAACGCATGATAGAAACCTCAAGAATGCCGCATCGGGGAAAGATGGCCGGTACGCGCGGGCGTCAGTCTACGCCAGATAGCGTCGGGCCATGTCAGTTGGACAACAAACGGAGGGGGAGTTTTATGACAGGCAAAAAAAAGCCCGCTGGGGAAACGGGCAGGTATTGCGGTACTGCTTTCTAACGGATGAGCCAAGATTACGCGCCCGCTTGTGAAAGAAACGTGAAAGAAACCGTTGCTGGAAAAAAGATGGAAAATATTTATGCCAGAGGCTGGAAGGGTGTCGTGGCGAGAGGGCTTGCTCCCGCTCGGCTGAGCAGCAGGCGCTAGTACTGCCAGGAGTATTATTCAAGGGTGGGGGGCTGCTACGCAGCCCAGCGGGAGCAAGCTCCCTCGCCACGATGACGGGGCTGCATTGTCGGGTGGTAACGTTACTTTCTGACCGGGACCCTGGGCAAAAACTTGGCCTTTTCCCCTCGCGGCACTTTGGACACCTTGGTCCTGATGGATTTGATCGGTTCGTCGCCAAAGTCTGCTCTATAGGCCGACTGACCACACTGCAAACCTTCATTGATCGGATATGCGGCTCCGTTATCCTCGCTGTACGGTGCTCCCATCGCCTTTCCCCTTTTCGTCGAGGCCCACACCGGCAACAACCCGTTGCCTGAAAAATATCGGCCTTCACGACTTTGAGACTAGTCGGTCATCAACGGACTGATGATTCAGGAAAGCGATTGGCCGACGAATGGAGCTGCGTGATTTGCGCACGACCAGCTTCATTCAATCCGCCCCCGCCATCGTGCGGCTTAAAATCCGGGCAAGCTGATCGGCCGAATAGGGCTTGGATAGAAACTCGAAATCCTCATGGCCACGGTGGGCCAGCTCCTCGCTGTAACCCGAGGTCAGAACCACCGGCAGATCCGGGCGGCGGCGGCGCAGAGCCTTGGCCAGGGCAATACCGCTGATGCCGGGCATGACGACGTCGGAGAATATCGCGTCGAACGCCATCGCATCCGGGCCAACCATGTCCAGTGCCTCCTCGGCGTTGGTGGCCCAGGCCGTTTCGTAGCCCAGATCCTGCAGGATCTGATTGGCAAACCGCCCGACCTCCAGGTTGTCCTCCACGATCAACACCCGACGCTTGCCCTTTTCCAGCAGCAAGGGCGTGGTTTCCTCGCGGATGGGCTCATGAACTTCTTCAGGCTCGACTTCCGGCAGGTACAAGGTAAACACCGTACCCTCCCCAACGACGGTCGACACATCCACGTTGCCGCCAGACTGTTTGGCAAAGCCGAATACTTGGGACAAGCCCAGCCCGGTGCCCTTGCCCACGTCCTTGGTGGTAAAGAACGGCTCGAAAATATGCTCCAGGACTTCTGCCGTAATACCGGTGCCGGTGTCCGCCAGGGCAATCGCGGCAAAAGACTGCCCGGCCCCCGCATGACCACGGATCGGCGGCATGCCAGCGCCGCCAATGAGCCGCAGCGACAGTGTGCCTTGCCCGTCCATGGCATCCCTGGCATTGAGGGCCATATTGATCAGCGCCGTTTCAAACTGACTCAAGTCAGCGCGGATGTAACAAGGTCGGTCGCTCAGCTCAACCTTGACCTGAATCCGCGCCCCCGTAACGGTTTGCAGCATGTCACCGAGGCTTTGCACCTGCTTGCGCACATCGATGACCTGCGGTTTCAACGGCTGACGCCGGGCGAAAGCGAGCAACTGGCTGGTCAGCTTGGCGGCACGTTCCACCGTCTCGGAAACCGCCGTCATGTAGCGTTTGCGACGCTCATCAGACAGGTTGGGCATGCGCAGAAAGTCGACGGAGGAACGAATGATCGTCAGCAGGTTGTTGAAGTCGTGGGCCACGCCGCCAGTGAGCTGGCCGATGGCTTCAAGTTTCTGCGACTGGCGCAGCGCCGCTTCGGTCTGTTTCAGGCGCGCGGTGCGTTCCTCGACCCGCTCTTCCAGCGTCGCGTTCAGCTCCGCCAGGGCCGCCAGGCCCTGACGCACCGCGGCGTCCGCTCGGGTGCGCTCGATGTGCGCCCAGGATCGCTCGGTCACTTCCATCAGCAGCGCCAGATCGTTGCTGGACCAGACCCGCGGCGTTTTATCGTGGATGGCCATCAATGCGGTCAAGCGTCCGTTCTTGATCAGCGGAACGCAAATGGTCGCGGCGATACCGATCGCCTGGAACGTCGCCGCTTCCTCGGGCGCCAGCTCCTTGAGGTTATCGTTGACCACCAGTGGTTTGCCGGCCCGCAGGTTGGCAACCGCCAGCCGACCAAAATCCGCCAGCCGGTAATGCCCGACAATACTGGGTGACCCCGCCCGGGCCCAATCACCGCGAATGGTGAAGCCATCCTCGTCTTCATCCATATCCGCATAGGCGCAATTGGACAGGTTCAGGTGCGCCGCCAGAATCCGCGTGGTGGTGGCCATGATGGCCTGCGGCTCGGTGGCATTGGCCACGGCATTGCCGATGGCATCCAGCACCGCCAGGCGCTGGGTCATGAACACCGTGGAGGTGGTCTCGGTGACGGTGTCCAGCATGCCCACCACCTTGCCAAACTGATCACGGATGGGGCTGTAGCAGAACGTGAAATACGCCTGTTCCAGGCCGCCGCCACGCTCGATGACCAGGGGGAAATTCTCGATGTAAGTCGCCTGCCCCTCGAAGGCCGCCCGCACAATCGGGCCAATGTCGCTCCAGACTTCCTTCCACACTTCATCAAAGCGCCGGCCCAGGGCTTGGGGTTTATTGCCGAGGATGGGCACGAAGGCATCGTTGTACAACGTGATCAGATCCGGCCCCCATATGATGGCTTGGGGAAAATGCGAGGCGAGGCTCAGCGCTACGGTGGTCTTCAGCACATCGGGCCACTGCTTCGGCGGCCCGAGCGGGCTGGCCTCCCAGTCATGGCCGCGGACCCGTTCAGCCATCTCTCCATAGCTTTGCAGCCAGTCTGTCATTGCGATCGATCCTTCTCAGCCGCCAATACGATCAGGGGGAAGCGGTTGTGACCCCAAGCCGGACCGTATTATCCCGCGCCGGGTAGGAATGCGCGATTGGATTGTGGGATGTGTAGGGCTGTAAATGGGGGTGGAATGGCAAAACTGGCTGATTGAGCTACGGAAATATCCCACATCTCATTGGGAAACCTCCGCGCTATCAATCCCTTGCGTAGTTTTTGCGGGGATCTCTATAGTCTTGCAGCGCCCAGATGCCGACTGCATCCTCAGCCCTCTACGTGCCGGAGGTACGAAATGCTCGCTACGACTTCGAAAGTAAAACCTTCCGCGACGCTGCTGGCGGACAGCTTCTGGATGAAGATTTGGCAGAGTGGAGCTTTGAGCATCCAGGAAGCCGAAAGGCGGGCGCTGGGCTCGCAACGTTTAAAAGAGGCTTACTCGTCGGTACCCTTCTACGCCAAGAAGGCAGCTCGAGATTCGCAGTTCTGGAGCAAATTTTACGCGAGCCGCGTGAATTCGTAGAGAACGGTCATCTCACAGGGATTTTCTATTAACAATAATGAAAATCTCGCCTCATTCCTTCCCTGGCTGCGCTCGTGGCTACAGCTCCTCCCCTCCATGGCATTTACTCACCAGAAAATGTAGGTGATAGGTCTGCTGAGTTGTAGGACATGCCGCTTGAGCGCTGACAACTATGGCACCGTCCCACATATGATTGGGAATCCCCTTCCCTATCAATCCCTTGCGTATTTTTTGTGGTGACGTCTATAGTCTGGGCGTCGCCCCAAATGGCGACCGGGTTTGGCGACTCGATTGACACAAGTGCAACGGTGCTTTCTGCTGTGGCAGGAGCACCCTTGTGCTCACAGAACTGCTTTATGGCAGCTGTGCACGGGAGACCTTCGGGTCTGCCGGCTCCTTGTGTCTCCGGTTCGCCAACCTGTGTACAGCTGTCACCCTTCGTTTGGCGACGAAGTGTGACAGTTCACTCATGACACAAGGACTTGATATGAACCAATACATGAGCCTTACCAGCAACGCCGACGACCAACCCCTTTACGTCGATACCTGCGCCCCACTACACATCCTGCTTGATGCAGCCGCCTACCGAATCCGTGCCGCTACTCAGTTCCTTGAGAATTTTGCGATGCGTGATGAACAGAGCGTCGACCCTGTGACCCTTCAGGATTTGGCACAGCTTTGCTGCATTCCGTTGCGTGACGGTTGCGACGTGATGGATGTGATTGCCAGGCGGCTGGATGCGGCGCCGGCGGGTTCCAATTTATAAGCCCGTCGAAACAGCAACATTTTCAACACCAGAAACCACAAAGCCCCTGACTCAAAACGAATCAGGGGCTTTCATTTATGACTAGCCGAAGCCTTTGGCCCGTCATCATTTCCTGATTGGAACCCAGCATCAGTCCGACTTCCGGGGTGGCTATTGTCGGCGCCCCGCCCTACCGCAAGACATATGGATAAGCGCCGATCTACGATTATCCAGCGCAGTGCGTTCTTCAATCGCAAAGGGCAAAAAGCCCAGTTTCGGATAAAGCAGCAACCCCGCCGTATTTTCATTGAAGCAGGATATCTGCACCTCTGAAGCGTCATAGCGGTCGAAAGCCAGCGCTGTCATTGTCTTCACAATGAAGCTCGCCACACCTTTACCTCGTGCCTGTTGGGCGACGATGACATTGCCAATACAACAAACCCCACCCTTTTCAGCCCGATAGAAGTTGGCAAAACCGACGACGTTATTTCCCCTTTCAAAAACCGTCGAGTCAAATCGTTGGTTAATTGCGTCAGTCAACTGAGCTTCAGTCAGAGGGTATTGAGCTTTCGGGAACATATAAAACAGTTCCCGAGCGTCCTGGGGGAAACTGCAGATGGTTTTGATGTCATCAACCATTACTGGCCTGTGTCGCAATGTCATTGCACGTCCTTGAGATTCATACGCCTGGTTTTAGCCCTGCTCGACTCGCCTGACCGAAGCTACCCGCCCACCGGCGGGCAGCCTGCAGGCTTCAGGACTTCGTCAGCGGATCGCTGATCCCCAGCAAATAAAAACCAATCATGCCGATGATACCGGCCAGGACGATGTAGTACAGCGTGGGCAGCATGGTCTTGCGCAGGGTGATGCCTTCGCGACCCAGCAGGCCGACTGTCGCCGATGCCGCCACCACGTTGTGAATGGCGATCATGTTACCGGCCGCAGCGCCCACCGATTGCAACGCCACCATCAGCGCGCCAGAGATGCCCAACAGTTGCGCGGTGTTGAACTGGAACTGCGCCAGCATCAGGTTGGAGACGGTGTTGGATCCGGCAATGAATGCGCCCAGTGCGCCCACCGCCGGGGCGAAGAACGGATACACGCTGCCGACACTGTCCGCAACCAAGCGAGCCATTGCCACCGGCATCGACACCAGGTCCGATCCGTTCACCCCTGAGTTGATCAGGATACGCACCATCGGGATGGTGAAGATCAACACGAAACCGGCGCCCAGCAAGGTTTTGCTCGATTCGCTCACGGCCGCGACCAGTTCGCTGACGCGCATGCGGTGCAGGAAGAATGTCATCAGCGCAACTACGCAGAGCAAGCCACCCGGCAGGTAGAGCAACTCCAGGCTGGCGGACACGCCCGTTTCACCCAGAATGTCCTTCGCGCCGAAGCTCAAGGACAGCAGCCAGGCCTTCAGTGGTGGAATGTTGCGCGACAGCACCAACAGCACGGCCAGCAGCACATAGGGTGCCCAGGCCAGGGGGACGGAAATCGCTTTCTTGCCGGCCATGTCGTCGAGTTTCATCTCGATGGAGCCCATCCACTCGACAGGCCACTCGCTGGCCGGGGCAAAATCCCAGGTGGTCTTGGGCAACAGGAAGCGGGCTTTGGCCGCTGGGATCACAATGCTCAGGCCCACCAGGGCACCGATCATCGAGGGAAATTCCGGACCGAGGAACACGCCGGCAGCCGCGTAAGGAATGACGAAGGCCAGGCCGGTGAAGATCGCAAACGGCGCCATGACCAGACCTTCGCGCCAGGATTGGTTCTTGCCGAAGAAGCGGGTCATGATGCTGATCATGATCAGCGGCATGAGAATCCCGCAAAGGGCATGGATGATCGCCACCCGCGAGACGATCAGCTGGAAAAACACCTCCCAGTTGCTGCCCACAGCAGCCAGTTGCGTACCGAGACCGGTCTGGTCAAGACCAGCCGTGACCCCGACCACCATGGGTGTGCCGACAGCGCCGAAAGACACTGGCGTGGACTGCACCAGCATGCCGAGCACCACGGCGGCCATGGCCGGGAAGCCCAACGCAACCATCAACGGCGCGACGACCGCCGCCGGTGTGCCAAAGCCCGAGGCGCCCTCGATGAAACAGCCGAACAGCCAGGCCACGATCAGCGCCTGGACCCGACGGTCCGGGCTGATATTGGCAAAGCCGCGGCGTATGGAACTGATGCCGCCGGAATGCTTGAGGGTGTTGAGCAATAGAATGGCACCGAACACAATCCACAGGATCGCCGCCGTGAGCACCAGGCCCTGCAGCGAGGACGCCAGGACCCGATTCAACGTCATGTCCCAGGCCCCAAGGCCGATCAGCGCCGTCAGTACGAAGACCACCGGCATGGCGTATTTGGCTGGCCAGCGAAAGCCAATCAGTAACACGCCCGCCAGTACCAGCGGCACGAAGGCCAGGATGGACAGCAGTGTTTGACTCATGGTTTTGGTTCCTTTTTATTGTTGTGAACCACACAGTTTGCCGGGGGTATCCGGCGCCACGCATCCAGAGCACGTGTGCTCCGCGAAACCGCGTCGACAAGGGGTCACCCGTCGCCGCGCTTATGCTCAAGGGCCCCGGCAGCCATGGGCTGTCGGGGCCTGTTGTATTTCGCCCCTGCTAAGGCAAGGGCTTGCGGGGTTGCGGTCACGACGGACACCGCAGCACCCTCGACGATTGCAGAACGTGCCTCCCTCAGGCCTGTTGCTTGAACCGTAAACGCCAGGCGTGCAGCAGCGGTTCAGTGTAGCCACTGGGTTGTTCGCGGCCCTTGAACACCAGGTCGCAGGCGGCCTGAAACGCCATCGAGGCGGCATAGTCGGCGGCCATGGGGCGATACAGCGGATCGCCCGCGTTCTGCTGATCGACCACCTTGGCCATGCGTTCCAGGCTCTCGCGCACCTGAGTCTCACTGATGATTTTGTGGTGCAGCCAGTTAGCGATGTGTTGGCTGGAGATACGCAGGGTGGCGCGGTCTTCCATCAGGCCGACGTTGTGGATATCCGGCACTTTGGAGCAGCCCACGCCTTGCTCGACCCAACGCACCACATAACCGAGGATGCCCTGGCAGTTGTTGTCCAGCTCCTGCTGGATCTGGCTGGCGCTCCAGTCAGGCGCGGCCACCACCGGCACGCTGAGCAGGCCATGGAGCAGGTCGTCGCGCTGACCGTTGAGGTCGATGGCTTCCAGCTCGCGCTGCACCGCCTGCACATCCACCTGGTGGTAGTGCAAGGCATGCAAGGTGGCGGCGGTCGGTGACGGTACCCAGGCCGTGTTGGCGCCGGCCTGGGGATGGGCGATCTTCTGCTCGAGCATGGCGGCCATCAGGTCCGGCATGGCCCACATTCCCTTACCAATCTGCGCCCGGCCACGCAGACCACAGCTCAAGCCAACCAGCACGTTGTTGCGCTCGTAGGCCTGGATCCAGGCGCTGCTCTTCATGTCACCCTTGCGCAGCATCGGCCCGGCCTCCATGGCGGTGTGCATCTCATCACCGGTGCGGTCGAGGAAGCCGGTGTTGATGAAGGCGACCCGCGCCGCCGCGCTGGCGATACATGCCTTGAGGTTGATACTGGTGCGGCGCTCTTCGTCCATGATGCCCATCTTCAGGGTGTGCCGGGGCAAGTGCAGCAGGTCTTCGATGCGCGTAAACAACTGATCGGCAAAGGCCACTTCAGCCGGGCCATGCATCTTCGGCTTGACGATATAGACGCTGCCGGTCCGCGAGTTACCGTGGCGCTTTAGGTCATGCAGGGCGATCAGGCTGGTCATCACACCGTCGAGGATGCCTTCGGGGATCTCGTGGCCTTCGCCGTCGAGGATCGCCGGGTTGCCCATCAGGTGCCCGACGTTACGCACAAACAGCAACGAGCGGCCGTGCAGCGTCAACGCGCCGCCAGCGGCAGCGGTGTACTCGCGGTCCGGGTTGAGACGGCGCACGATGGATTTGCCGCCCTTTTCCAGCGCCTCGCTGAGGTCGCCCTTCATCAGGCCGAGCCAGTTGCGGTAGATCAGCACCTTATCGGCCGCATCGACCGCCGCGACGGAGTCTTCGCAGTCGAGGATGGTCGACAGCGCGGACTCCACCAGCAGATCCTTGACCCCTGCGCCATCGCTGGCGCCAATCGGGCTGCCGGTATCGATCTGGATTTCCACGTGCAGGCCGTTGTTTTTCAGCAGCACCGCTGTCGGGGCGCTGGCCAGGCCCTGATAACCGACGAACTGGTCGGCCTGGGCCAAACCGGTCTGGGTGCCGTCAGCCAGGGTCACCTGCAGTTGCCCCTCACTGACCCGATAATTGACCGAGTCGGCATGAGAGCCCATGCCCAGCGGCGCGGCCTGATCGAGAAACGCGCGGGCGAACGCGACGACTTTGTCACCACGCACCGGGTTGTAGCTCGGGCCCTTTTGAGCACCACCGTCTTCAGCGATGGCATCGGTGCCGTACAACGCATCGTACAAAGAGCCCCAGCGCGCATTGGCGGCATTCAACGCGTAGCGGGCATTCATCATCGGCACCACCAACTGTGGACCGGCCTGATGGGTGATCTCGCTGTCGACGTTGGCGGTGCTGACCCGCACCGCGTCCGGCTGCGGCAACAGATAGCCGATGGACTCGAGAAAGTCGCGGTAGGCCGGCATGTCGCTGATCGGGCCTGGGTGCGCGCGGTGCCAACTGTCGAGCTTTGCCTGCAGCGCATCGCGCTCGGCCAGCAATGCGCGATTGTGCGGCGCCAAGTCATGCACCAAGGCGTCGAAGCCGGCCCAGAACGCCTCGCGCTCAATCCCGGTGCCGGGCAGCACTTGCTCGTCGACAAACCGTTGCAGGTTGACGGCCACTTGCAGGCGCTGGCAGTTCACGCGTTCAGTCATTTTCACTCTCCAAAAAACAGTCGATGGCCGGCGTCAGATACCCGTGCGGATCACTGAGCAAGCGGCTCACTAAACAAGCGCCTCACCCTTGCAATCAGCCCAGTGCGGCGATACCGGCTTTGGCCACTTGGGCGTCCTGATCGGCCTTGACCCCGGAAACCCCCACCGCGCCAATCACTTGGCCGTCGACAATCACCGGCACGCCACCTTCCAGCGAAGTCAGCAGCGGCGCGGACAGGAAGGCGCTACGCCCGCCATTGACCATGTCTTCATAACCTTTGGTTTCACGACGGCCGAGGGCGGCGCTGCGGGCCTTCTCGGCGGCGATGTAGGCGGCGATTGGGGAGCAGCCATCCAGACGCTCCAGGGCCAACGGGTGACCGCCGTCGTCGACCACGCTGATGCTCACGGCCCAGTGGTTTGTCTCGGCTTCGCTGCGGGCGGCGGCGAGAATTTTGCTGACTTCGGTCTGGCTCAATACGGCTTTGCTAAGCATGCTGTTCTCCGGTTAATTCAGGGCGTCTTCGACCAGTTCGATCCAGTGCCGCACAGGGGTGCGACCGGCGCCGTCGAGGTGGGTCTGGCAGCCGATGTTGGCGGTAACGATCACCTGCGGCTTACCGCTTTCCAGGGCATTGAGTTTGTTGTCGCGCAACTGCCTGGACAGCTGCGGCTGGGTGAGCGAATAGGTGCCGGCCGAGCCGCAACACAGGTGACTGTCGGGCACAGCCGTCAAACCGAAACCCAGGCGAGCAAGCACGCTCTCCACGGCGCCACCCAGTTTCTGCGCATGCTGCAGAGTGCAAGGGCAATGGAACGCCACGCGCTTGTCGGCATGCACACCCAGTTGCTCCAGGGGTTCGACGCTGAGCACCTCAACCAAGTCTTTGGCCAGCGTACTGACGCGCCGGGCTTTCTCGGCATAGGCCGGGTCCTGCGCCAGCAGATGGCCGTAATCCTTGACGAAGGCGCCGCAACCGCTGGCGGTTTGCACAATGGCCTCGGCGCCCTGCTCGATGGCGGGCCACCAGGCGTCGATGTTCTGCCGTGCACGCTGCAAGCCTTGCGCCTGGGCGTCGAGGTGGTAGTCCACCGCGCCGCAGCAACCGGCTTCACTTATCGGCGTAACGCTGATGCCGAGGCGATCGAGCACCCGCGCCGTGGCAGCATTGGTGTTGGGTGCCAGGCCTGGCTGCACACAGCCCTCAAGCATCAGCACACGGCGTGCATGGCGTGGCTCGGGGCGGGGCTTGGCGGCTCGGGCAGTGCGCGGCAATTTGGCCTTGAGGCTGGCCGGCAACAGCGGA
Source organism: Pseudomonas sp. NFACC45 (assembly GCF_900113505.1). Taxonomy (NCBI): domain Bacteria; kingdom Pseudomonadati; phylum Pseudomonadota; class Gammaproteobacteria; order Pseudomonadales; family Pseudomonadaceae; genus Pseudomonas; species Pseudomonas sp. NFACC45. The sequence continues at coordinate 240,108 of NZ_FOPO01000012.1, read as the reverse complement.
CGAAAAACCTGGCCGACCTCAATCAACCCTTTGAACAACCGCGCATGGGGCACCACGGCCCGCAGGCTTTGACGCAAGACGCGCTGAGCCAGCGGGCGCGGCACGGCGGCATCGACTACCGCGCGTCCGATATCCAGCAAATTGTGGTACTGCACACCCGACGGGCAAGTGGTCTCACAGTTGCGACAGCTCAGACAGCGATCCAGATGCAGTTGGGTCTTGGCAGTGACTTCGTTGCCTTCCAGCACTTGCTTGATCAGGTAAATACGCCCGCGCGGGCCGTCCAACTCGTCACCAAGGAGCTGATAGGTCGGGCAGGTGGCGTTGCAAAAGCCACAATGCACACAACTGCGCAGGACGCGTTCGGCTTCCTCGGCGCGCGGCAGATGCTTGGACTGTTCACTCAGATGGGTCTGCACAGCTACACCTCGCGATACATACGGCCAGGGTTGAAGATGCCCTGGGGGTCAAGCTGGGTTTTGAGCTGTCGGTGGTAGCGCAGCAACGGGGCAGCCAGCGGATGGAACGGACTGTCGCAGTGACCGGCGGTGAAACAGGTGGCGTGGCCACCGACTTCGGCGGCGGCCTGGCGGATCAGCGCGACATCGGCATCGGACTTGAGCCAGCGCTGGGCGCCTCCCCAGTCGATCAGTTGCTCACCGGGCAGCGCCAGCACGCCGGTATGGATCGGCACCGACAAACGCCACAGCGGGCGCGGGTCCGCGAAGAAATCCAGGCGCTGCTCGCGCAGGTCAGCCCAGTACGAGCTGTCAAGCAGCTCACCACCGAGGCGCTCTCGGGCCGCCGCGACCGAGCCTTCGCCGCCTTCCAGGCGCAGGTGCAGCGCCTGACCATCATGGCTGGCGGCGCTCAAGGAAAGGGGTTGCTGGCCCCACTCGGCCAGTTTGCGCAAGGCCAGGGCCGCGTCCATCTCAAGCCGAAGACTCAGGCACTGGCGCGGCTTGGGCAGCACTTTGAGTGACACCTCGGTCATCACCCCCAGGCAGCCAAAGCTACCGGCCAGCAGCCTCGAGAGGTCGTAGCCAGCCACGTTTTTCATCACCTCGCCGCCAAAACGCAGGTGCTTGCCCGTGCCGGTGATCAAGCGGGTGCCCAGGACCAGGTCGCGAACCGCGCCGGACCAGGGCCGGCGCGGGCCCGACAGGCCTGCCGCAACCATCCCGCCGAGGGTCGCGGCGCCGGCAAATTGTGCAGGCTCGCAGGTGAGCATCTGCCCGGCCGCGTCCAGCGCCGCCTCCAGCTCAGCCAGCGGCGTGCCGGCGCGGGCGGTGATCACCAACTCGGTCGGGTCGTAGCTGACGATGCCGCGGTGGGCACGGGTATCGAGCACTTCGCCTTCGACCTTGCGACCGAGAAACGCCTTGCTGTTACCCCCCTGAATGCGCAACGGCGTAGCACTATTGAGGGCGTGATTGACTTGTTCCAGCAACGCCTCGCTGGCGTCGCAGTCATGCTGCATCACCATTAGAAACGCTCCAGTTCAGGAAAAGGCAGTTGGCCGTGGTGCACGTGCATGGCACCGAATTCGGCACAGCGGTGCAGGGTCGGAATGTTCTTGCCGGGGTTGAGCAGGCCACGCGGATCGAAGGCGGCTTTCACCGCGTGGAACAGGGTCAGTTCATCACTGTTGAACTGCACACACATTTGATTGATCTTCTCGCGTCCCACGCCGTGTTCGCCGGTGATGCTGCCGCCCACCTTGACGCAGAGTTCGAGAATCTTGCCGCCCAGGGACTCGGCCCGCTCCAGCTCGCCGGGTTGGTTGGCATCAAACAGAATCAAGGGGTGCATGTTGCCGTCACCGGCATGGAACACGTTGGCCACACGCAGGCCGAACGTCTCGGACAGCTCGCTGATGCCCTTGAGCACCCCGGGCAGTGCACGCCGTGGAATGGTCCCATCCATGCAGTAATAGTCCGGCGAGATGCGCCCGACGGCCGGGAAGGCGTTCTTGCGCCCCGCCCAAAACTTGACCCGTTCAACCTCATCGCGAGCCATGCGCACTTCGGTGGCGCCGGCCTCGCCCAGCACCGCGCGAACACGCTCGCAATCGTCGTGCACGTCGGCCTCCACGCCGTCCAATTCGCACAGCAGGATAGCCTCGGCGTCCACCGGATAACCGGCGTGAATAAAGTCCTCGGCGGCGCGAATGGCCAGGTTGTCCATCATCTCCAGGCCGCCAGGGATGATCCCGGCCGCGATGATTTCACCGACTGCGCGCCCGGCTTTCTCCACCGAGTCAAAGCTGGCCAGCAACACCTTGGCCACCTGTGGCTTGGGCAGCAGCTTGACCGTGACTTCAGTGATGATCCCCAGCATGCCTTCGGAGCCAGTAAACAAGGCGAGCAGGTCGAAGCCGGGCGAATCCAGGGCATCGCTGCCCAGGGTCATGCGCTCGCCTTCAACCGTGAGGATTTCCACCTTGAGCAGGTTGTGCACGGTCAGGCCATATTTGAGGCAGTGCACGCCTCCGGCGTTCTCGGCGACGTTACCGCCAATCGAACAGGCGATCTGCGAAGAGGGGTCCGGTGCGTAATACAGGTCGTAAGGGGCGGCAGCCTGGGAGATCGCCAGGTTACGAACGCCCGGCTGAACACGAGCGAAACGCCCTTCTGGATTGACTTCGAGGATGTGCTTGAAGCGCGCCATCACCAGCAAAATCCCCTGGACCAACGGCAACGCACCACCGGACAAGCCCGTCCCTGCCCCGCGAGCCACCACAGGCACACGGCGTTGATAGCAGAGTTTGAGCAGGCGTTCGACGTGTTCGATGCGTTCAGGCAATACCACCAACATCGGGGTGGTGGTGTAGGCAGAGAGCCCGTCGCACTCGTAGGGTTTGAGGTCTTCCTGGGTGTGCAGCACTTCCAGGTCTGGAAGCTGCTGGCGCAGTTCCGCCAGCAGCGCAGACTTATCCACCTCGGGCAGCGCCCCATCAACGCGCTCGTCGTACAAAATACTCATGGCAGGCGTTCTCGCTTTATTGTTCTTTTGTGCGGCGTCGGTAGCGAGCCGGCCGCTTGTTATGCGCTATATGTAGAGCCTTGCAGAAGGGTCGTCCATGAGTGAATGAACTGGTATGACCAGTTTTTTCAAGCCAACCTCTAACCAGTCTTTGCCAATGGCCTTACATATAAAGGGCTTGGTGGCTATATTAGGCGCGGCGTGAATGACCATTTAGAACTGGTACTACCAGTTAGCCGAGGCCTCTGACATGCTCGAAGAAACATCCGGTGTTCGCCGTCAGGTCAGTGATGTGGTCGCCGAGCGGATCGAACGATTGATCGTCGATGGCGTGCTCAAGGTGGGCCAGGCGCTGCCCTCGGAGCGCCGCCTATGCGAAAAACTGGGAATATCCCGCTCGGCCCTGCGTGAAGGGCTGAAAGTGCTACGTGGGCGCGGCATTATCGAGACCGCCCAAGGCCGTGACTCACGGGTGGCGACCCTGAACGGGAACCGCGATGCCAGCCCACTGATGCACCTGTTCAACTCGCAGCCGCGCACCTTGTTCGATCTTCTGGAAGTGCGCGCACTGCTGGAAGCCGAATCAGCGCGCCTGGCCGCCTTGCGCGGCACAGACGCGGACTTTGTCCTGCTCACCCGACGCTATGAAGAAATGCTCGCCGCCCACAGCCAACCCGTACCTGCCGAGCCGCGCGAACATGCCCGCCTTGACCACGCCTTCCACCTGGCGATCTGCGAGGCCTCGCACAATCCGGTGTTGCTGCACACCCTGCAGTCGTTGACCGATTTGATGCTCAGTACGGTGTTCGCCTCGGTCAACAACCTCTACCATCGCCCTATGCAAAAACGCCAGATCGACCGCCAGCACACCCGGCTCTATCACGCCGTCATCGAGCGCCTGCCGGAACAGGCTCAGCGCGCTGCGCGTGAACACATCCACAGCATCCGCGACAACCTCAAGGAGATCGAACAGGAGGAGCAACGCCTGGTCCGTGCGACCATGCGTCTGGAGGGTTGGGGGTAGGTTTCTGGGTAGCAGGGCCGCCTGGGAAGCGCAAAATCAATGCTTGGCTTCACACCCAAACTTTCACCATCATCCAAGTCTTTGCAAACCGAGTAGAAAAGTATGAATCGTCGTAAAAAAATAAATCAGTTACTCAAAGCTCATGCAAAAAAGGCGAGTGCCAAACTGGCCCCGCCAAAGAAATCCAAATACATCAGTAAGGCTGACCGGTTAAAGCTGGCTGCTGAACCCGCTCCTGAGTCAGTCATCACTCCTGAGAGCTGAGTCTTCGATCTTAAGCGCCAGTCGAATCAGCAATCGCGGTGGAGGTGGGGGCTGCTGCGCAGCCCAGCGGGAGCAAGCTCCCTCGCCACAGTGGTTCAGCAGGCCTTGAGTGAATGGCACCTCCCGGACCTGCCAAGCGAAAACTCTTTAGATAAAAGTCAGCGCAAGGTTAAACAGCATCGCCGCGACGAAGCCGATGGGCGCGGCACGCAGCAGCAATTGAGGAAATAGCCGGGTTCGGCTCTGCTCATCGGCGCAGGAGCTCAGGATCAGGCTGCCGCCGGAGGAGAACGGCGAGATAGAGGTGGCTTGGGCGCCAACCACGATGCTGATGAACAGCACCATAGGGTCGATTGACATGGCCGCGGCCAGCGGCGGCACCATGGGAAACAACGCCGGCGTGACCACGCCCAAGGTGCTGGCGAAGATCGACATCAGCGCAGCGACGACACCGAATACCAGGGCTACCAGCACCGGTGGGATATTGCCGCCGATCCACGATGCCAACGCGTCGATGGCGCCGGCCTTGATCGCCACCGAAATCAGCATGCCCACACCGCAGATCATGATCAGCGTGCCCCAAGGCAGCGAGGCGATGGCTTTGCGCTCGTCGCCCAGCTTGAGCATCAGCGCGATCACCGAGAACACGCTGGCGATCAGGCCGATGTCCACCTTGGAATTGACGAACGTCACCGTCGCGTTGTCGGGGAACAGGATGTGCGCGATGGGCCCGGCCAACACGATCAGCATCATCAGCAAGGTCAGCCACAAGGTGATTTTTTGCTCACGGTTGAGCGGGCTCGGCGTCTCGATCGCGACCGCCGCATTCTTCAGCGCACGGCCGTGGCCGGCAAAGAACACGAACGCGGTGATGACCACCAGCGGAATGACCATGGTGCTGGCGAAAATGGCCAGGCCATTGATGAAGGCTTCACTTTCGGGAACACCCAGGCCGGTCATCAGGCCACGGAAGATGATGCCGCTCTGGCTGGAAACAAAGTTGGCACCGCCCAAGGCTCCGTAGTTCACCGCCATGCCACCGAGTATCAGGCTCATGCCCGTGCGCTGGCACAGCAGCAGCGTCAGCGGGGCCATGAAAGCCAGCACCGTGTAGTAACCCGCGCCGAGCCCGGCAATCAGGCAAGCGGTCAGGAACACCGCATAAGGCAACAGGTGCGGCACGTTACGACAGAGATAGAGCAGGTGTTCGGCCAGCTTCTCCAGCGTGCCGTTGACGATGGCGAAGCTGTAGAACAGGCAGACCGAGAAGATGATGAAGAAAATCTTCAACGGCCACATGCCGATGATTTCGGAAGGACTCAAGCCCATGCCGAAACAGCCCAGTAGATAGGCAAAGGCGATGGCGAACAGGCCGATGTTGATTTTGGTGGTGTATCCCAGCGCGACAGCAAGAACGATCGCGGCGACGACGTACAGGCTCATCATGATGTGTGTTCCGTATTATTTTGTTATGGGAAGTTCAACGCGTCGACGCAGCAAAGCCGAACAGGATCGTGGGGTTATCCACCAACACCTGCCGGCGCTCAACCGGGTCGGGAAACAAGGCGTGCACAAAGGCCAACTGCGCGTCGTAGCCGGTGCGCGATTCGAACTGGGTATGGGGCCAATCGCTGCCCCAGACAAAACGATCGATACCGCCACACGCCTGGCGCAATTGCGCCAACACGCCAACCGCGCGGGGCAGGTCTGACTGACTGCGATAGGCGGCAGACAACTTGATCCACAGCCTGTCCTCGCCGAGCAAGGCCAGGAAGCCGTGATGGGCTGGGTTACTCGGGTCGATACCCTGGGAGGGAAGACCGAAGTGGTCCACAACCACCGTGACGCCGGTCGCCAGAACGAACGGGACAATCAGGACCAAGGCGTCGAAGCCACACTGGATTTCAACCTGCCAGCCAAGCCGGGCCAGTCGCTGGTAAAAAGTCTGCCAGCGCACATCGGTGTAGTCCTGCGGCGCCTTGCCGATCAGATTCAAGCGAACGCCTACCACGCCCGCCTTGGCTAATGCTTGGAGTTGCGCATCCTCGATGTCCGGCTCGACCACCGCGATGCCGCGCAAACGTTGCGGGTAACGTTGCAGGGCCTCGACCATGAAATGGTTGTCGGTGCCCAGAAAGCTCGGCTGGATGAGCACGCCATGGGCAAGGTTGCTGCGATCCAGGTGCCCCAGATAGTGCTCGGTCAAGGCGTCGTAATCAGGGCTGTAGCGACGATCACTCGCCATGGGCAAGTCATGCCGGAAGATGTGGGCGTGGGTATCTATGCCTTCGAACGACAGGGACATCAGGAAGCTGCCTTTGTTGATTTTTGTGGGAGCCCGCCAGGCATGTAAGGCTATTACAGACCTGAAATTCATATAGATGACTGGATGACCATATCTATAAACAACCATCCCTGTCAACGCGATGACTGGGGTAAAGTGACGCATTACCTGGAATCGGATTGACGGTATGGCCCTCACACACCTTGGACATGACGAGCGACTGCCGCTCTACCAACGACTGCGCGAAGAGATGCTGGCGAAAATCGCCGCAGGTGAATGGCTGCCCGGTGAAGCCATTCCCACCGAGGCAGAACTGACCCGCCACTACGGCGTTGCCGTGGGCACGGTGCGCAAAGCGGTGGAAACGCTGGTCGGGGAAGGGTTGCTGCTGCGCGTCCAGGGCCGTGGCACGTTCGTGCGTCGGCCCAACTTCGACGGTTCACTGTTTCGATTCTTTCGACAGGTCGATGCCAGCGGTCAATCGCAAGTGCCGCAAAGCCGCATCCTGAGCCGCACCCAGGAAATCCCGGACGCCCACGTGCGCCAAGCGCTGAATCTGACCGAGCACGACTCCACCATCCGCCTGGAGCGCCTGCGCCTTATGGATGGCAGGCCGCTGTTCCACGAGCAAATCTGGCTGCCAACCGCTCGCTTCGGCGCCCTGCTCGACACCGATCTGAGCGACTTCGGCACCCTGCTCTACCCTTTCTATGAAGAACGCTGCGGCATGCGTGTAGCGTCTGCGCGAGAAACCCTGACCGTCGCCTCGGCCGATGAGCCACTGGCCGCCACGCTGGGAGTCACCGTCGGCAGCCCAGTGGTGGTGGTCGAACGGGTGGCCCTGGGCTACGACCGGCAACCACTTGAATACCGACTGTCGCGGGGTGCTGCCGATACTTTCCGTTATCAGGTGGAGATTTGCTGACAAAAGGCACGGCGCCGCTATCCCTCTCGGCAGCGACTCTTCGCAGCCTCAGCTTCGCGACGCCGCTATTACGATGTAGTCGCTAACAGCATCACTGCAATTGATTGAAACCGATGCCTCGATGGCGATCACCCATTCGCCGGGCCATGGCACTGGTTAGAGAATTTTTTGAGTTTCGCGAATCCACGAGGATGAAATCATCGCCATTGGCGTGCATCTTATGAAAGCTCAGTGGCATGCAAACGCTCTACTGGAGATAGAAATGGCATTGCCATCAGGGTCTTTGGCATTGGCGAATGAATAACCGTCGGCCTGGTGGATGGCGCCAAACTTCAAGCCTTGGGCCATGCACTTTTCCTTGAAGCCCTCAACATCCCGGGTATCAAAAACAAGCTTGACCGTGACTTGTCCCGTTTTAACGGCCTTCCCTGCCGGGTGAACCATCAGAATCGCGCCACCGTTTACAGACCTCAATTGCGTGACGCGATCATCAGCATGTTTTTCACTGACAAAGCCGAAATGACGCTCATAAAAAACGCAGGTCGCCTGGACGTCCCGTACATACAGCATTATTCGATTAAGTAGCGGTTCCATGCGTTCTTCCTTGATCACTGCTGACGGAGAAACCAAGCGCCCCGCGGATCATCGCAGTGGGAGCTCGGATGTAAGACTGGACGTTGGTAGTGCGTCTCCAGATGCTTTCAACCCACCACAAGAAAAGACGCGCTGGCTCGCACCACGCGCTCCCCTCCAGCGCTTATATAGGTATTAGCGAAAACCAGTCGACGACCGGTTTTTTGAATATCAACGGCAGCCTCCAACCAATCGCCGACCTTAGCGGAGCCGGCAAAATCAGTGGTCATTGTGGTCGTTACGAGCTTCAGAGGAGGATCTTTCGAAAAGGCCGCGCTGTAGCCCAAAGCAATATCAGCCAGCGCCATGAACAACCCGCCGTGAGCGAGTCCACGCGCATTGGTGTGTTTCTCCTCGACCCAAATCCCAACGGTAAAACCTTCAGAGTTTTCCCGATAGTAGAAAGGGCCTAGTAGATCAAGGAAAGGACTGCTCCTAAATAACGGTTTGAAACCCTGTGGAATATCCATTTCACACTCCTTGACCCTGTAGACATACTCAGGTCTGGCGACTGTAGTTGATGGTCGTTAAAGACGGCCTGGTTCATTTGCCCTACTCAATTCGTCCTAGAAGCAGCTTTTTTCTCGAGCCACGCTTCCCGCGTCATTTCCCAAACTTCCTTAAGCAACGAACCACAGACAAATTCCCCCTGCTGCGTTGCAATCATACGCATCCCTTCATGCTCCGAAACCTTGCGCGAAGCATGATTGCCCATCGCCTTGGGCACTTGCATGACGGGACGCCCCAGGGTTTCAAACCAATAGGCGTTGATAACTTCACAGGCTTCGCGCATGTAGCCCTTTCCCTGCCACTGAGGTGCCAGCCAAAAGCCTCGGTTGTTGCCCGGCTGATCGTACAGGCTGATGCTGCCAATGCACTGTGCCGCGTCTTCAGCGATACGAATCATCCAATGCCATTCGCGCCCTGCTGCAATGGCAGGGAGTGCGTGGTCGCGAACGTAAGTCAGCGCGCCGTCAGCGGGGTAAGGCCATGGCACGCGACTGTCGAGATAACACACCACTTCCCAATGGGGAAACAGCTGTTGAATAGCCGGTGCATCGGCCAACTGCACAGGCGTGAGGATGAGACGGCGGGTCTGGAGCGTGGGGATGGTTTCCATAGTGAAGTCCTTTTCAAACGTTATCGCACCCTGGAAATGTCCACTCTAAAAGTTATCCGTCACTCTGCACAATTTGCTTTCCTTCAGCGGGACCGAGGAATACCGCACTGTTGCGCCGGCCATTTGCTTGAGTGTGACCCCACACCGGTAAAACCCCATGGCGTCCAGTTGGTAATCCGCCCCTGCCTTAGGGACAAAGCTGAACATGTTGTAGCACTGATCACCAATGTAATGAAAAGCGATGGGCTGCCCAGCAGGCACCAGCAGCTCGGTCATGACAGTAGCGGATGAGCGCTCGCTGACAGCCGGCATGCCCAGGCTTTCACCGTTGCGATTGGCGTAGCCATCCCGGTACGCCACCATCACACCGGCGCCCGACAGACGAAAGTCGACGCAGTCGGACTTGGGCACGCCCCGGATCATACCGTCGCTGATCACCCGCAATCGTGCTGTCTCACCACCGTCAGGTGTCGAGTAGGGCGTGGAGAAAGAACGGACATCCGTCAACGCTCCGCATCCGCTGAGCAAGGCCAGGAGGCTGATGCCCCAGGCATGTTGCAGCAGCCCAATACTCGGCAGGCGGAACGATGGGGTATTCGAAACGGTGCGAGTCAGGGATTTGAGGGGGCGAGAAGATTCGCTCACGATGATGCTCCATGCGGGTCAACTATCCAGAGGTCAACGACCACCGAAAGGGTCGCGATGTCAGCGTGGGTTTTATAGAGGGTTCACAGGCCAGCTGCAATGCCTGCCCTGAGCAGGAGTTGAGCAGGCACTACTTCAACAACAATTTGCGCATGATAATCGTGCGCTCGGCGCCGTGGAGTTCGTCACGTACCTTTTGAAATCCCAGCGCCGTGTAAAAGCCCTCTGCCGTGATGGAGGAAGGCACGTGCAAAACGTCCAGGTCCCTGTCGAGAGCATCTGAACAAATGACAGACATTAGTTGTTTGCCGATGCCTTCTCCCTGGCACCGCGGTTCGACAAAAACACTTCTGACAACACCCCCATCGAGGCTGGCCGTGGCGACGACACATTGTTCGACAGACGCCACATAAACCCGACGCTGCTCCATCAATAGCTGAACCGCCTGAGCAGAGAAGCTGCGCTCCACCTGGGCGATGACCTCGGGTGGGTAATCGTTGGCGTTGGATTGACGCAAGGCGCTGATCACAACGTTGCTTATCGCTTCTGCATCCTCAGGTGTTGCGAGACGAATGTGGGCTTCCATCTTGAGTGCTTGCTCCAGTAACCAGCGATCAATGCAGCTGTTCAATCCGAAATAGCCAGGTTATCTATAAGGATCGTCCCAGGATGATATAAGAAATATTCAACGAGGCGGATGCCGCTGCGCTGCCTGTCCGGGTAGGCGCTCTCAAGAAAGCGCGTCGAATCGTTTTTATATCCGCCACGGTTTCCAACTCGTCGAAAGCGGCGAGTTCGACACTTATTATCTGCGAGAGAACGGTCCAGCAGCCGACCCAAATCGTTAGCCGTCGACACCTTGCTGCCTTGATGACTTCCATAAAAAAAACGGCTCGTCTATTCGACGAGCCGTTTTTTATGACAACCCAATGCCGGTTTTCGCTGCGCATCAGCGCAGAATCAACACGGCGGCCACCGCTATCACCAACACCACCCCGAATTCAATCAGGCTCATTACTCAACCTCGGAGCGAGTTGAATTTTTTACCTAAAAGACTGCTCCACTTTCGTTTTTTGTTCTGAGCCAATCTTAGCCGATGCGCGAGGATGAGCCTGCATTCATAGAGCGATGAGCAACGGGTTGCCGACGGATCCGATTACTGCACAGGCTTTACCCGCTCCATCAGATCATTCAACACATAGGTGTCCAGAAAGGCTTTCACCTCTGTGATCTGGCCATCTTTGAATGTCATGTGCCACATGTAAGAGTTGTTGTAGGGCTTGCGGTCAAGCGCCATGGCTTCACCCTTCCAGAGAACCACCACGACATCGTCCTCGGCCACAATGCTCTGGACGGTCGGGGAAATGGGCGTCGCCAGCCGAGCGGTGATGGGTCGTACGGCTCGTTCGATTAAATCCGTCTTGCTGCTGTACACACCGGAAACCGGGCTTGATCCAGATACGGTCCACGTTGCGTCGGGTGCCAGCAGATCGAAAACCGTGCCTTGGCCTTGCTGCCAGTTAGTAAACGCTTGGCGCACCAAATCGGCATTGATGTTTTGGTCAGCGGCTTGCGACGCTGAAACCGTGTTCGTTGAAAGCACCAAACACAGCACGACAGCCTGAAGGCGCACAGCCAAACTCATCCATGGGGTCATGATCTTTCTCTCACAACAATATCGTTGATAGGAACCTCTTCAAGAGGAACCTTAACGGCATGGGCTCGGAAGCTTTTGCTCGATACTGCTGTGAGGTTGCCTGATGCTGCTTGGTGGAACGGCGCGGAGACCTGCGTCTGGTTCTTATGCGTGGTTGCCGCCAGCACGCGGGTATTCGCCCTCCGGTCCCATATTATTCCCATATCGCCCTTTTTCAGACACCAAAAACCACAAACCCCCGACTTTCTCTAGGAAAATCAGGGGTTTGTGTTTACAGAATATGGCGGTGAAGGAGAGATTCGAAAGCACCCGATTGGCAATTTCAGCGAGTGAAGCGCCGGTTTATAAGGGTTTCAGGCCGATAGTTTGCGCGCAAACGTTCCCATGGCAGTCCCATGGAATCTGTGCGTCGATAGGAATGGTGCTGGCGTACGGGGCGTCATGCGATTTTCGGGAACGACATCGGAAATGAGTATTTTCAGTAACTTCACCGATAAAGACGCCCTGATGGGCTTGATTCCAGTTGGGCTGCACTCGCTCGGCACAAGGTAATTTTTAACAATGTAAAAGTAACCTAGTTACTCTGAGCACAGTAATTTATCGCTCGTACCAGCTTCATAAAAATCAATCACTTAAACAAAACTAACTCTCTAAATTACCAAAAATCTCTTGCTAAGGTATGTCAGAAAAACCGACTGCCGGGGGCCTTCAGCCTCGTATAGATGCACGAACTCTTACATTACCTTGTTCCGAGTGCGTTCCTGAAAATCGTCGCCGAATGGTGATTCATGGTTGGCGAACGCCCACACCTGAAGCCCGCGTCAGCTACAAAACCCGTCGGGTTAAAAATTAAATGCCTTCCAAATTTTTTTTGCGCTCCACTTCGCTGATCATCCTTGCCGCCTTCATTTTTTCTTCTTCAGCTTCCGAAAGATGAGGTAAATCCGCAAAGAATTTCTTCCAACGTTCTGAAATAGCCTCAAGTGAAACTTGATCGGTGTATCCGATATTAAACTGTTTGCCGATTAATTTTGCTAGAGGCTCGCTAAGAGGTTTACCTTCAAAGAAACGCTTGAATAGCCAGAGATAAATATCTACCAATTCTAGACCTACGTTCGCGGTTCCCGGGACACAAGAAATAGCAACATCGGGAATGTGTCTTAGATCCATTACAGGCAACCCAGGACCAACCTCCATCGGAATTTCTCGAGCCTGCTGATAAAAACCCGTAATCCATTTTTGGGCCTTATTGAATTGCGACTGCTGGTCTACTACCACACTCAGCGCCTTCCCACCGTCACGTTTCAATCTGGATGCGATCCCATGGAGGACAGATTGGAAACCAATCAGATTTGGTGATATTTGCAAAAGGTCTTTTTTGCTATACACACTGTAATGAATTTCTTCAGGATACTTGATGGCCCAGCGAAACGCATCGCTGATAATTTCCTTCATGCGCGGATCGTCAATGCTCTCAACTCTTTCAAGCAATACTTGCAGCACCTCAACAAGGATTTCATTTGCCCTGTGCTCATTTCTCTCAATCCGAGCTTCCCATGATCGCTTGAGGGTATGGTAGTCAAATAAGGCTGCTACTTGCAATAAGATAGGGTATCGTAATGGAGTCCAATATGAAGACCAAGGAACAGCCTTATTAAGTCCCTGATCGAAAACCTGGTCAAAAAAACTAATGGCCGCATGGTCAGGTTTATTTATGCGATAGATATCAAAACAGATATCATTTTTTCGCTGTATGGTGTCTAGCTGACGGCATATGGTCGTGAGCTTGTCGATTCCCAGTTCATTGGCATGAAGTCGCTCCACACCTAGCTGATTCCTCAGGCGTTCGACATGTACTTTAGCGTGGATATTTAAATCTATTGGAGAAGACAGCACTCCGTAATATAGTATCGGTTGATCCTCATCAAATAGGTTCAGTCCCGTCTGCCCACTTTCATCTACATAAAAATACATAGTTTCATCCCTATTAATATAAATTCATGCACACAAAATAGCACTATGCCATTGCTTAATTTAGTAGTCCAGCCAGATCAAGGTCAGTTATAGGATTTTTTGCCGGTCTTCACTACTAGCAGACCGGTCAATGGATAGCTAAAGGTGGTTGGCATGATGCGATTGGTCAGTGGCGATGCAAATGGGTAGTCAAGTCCACGCAATTGGTCAGCCTTACTTTCGCAGAAATTCGCAGGCTTTTACCCCGTCCGATCATCATGAGCGCGCCCAGCAGTGGCTGCGCTCAGCCTTGTGCAGGACTGCGGAAAAAGAAGCTCATTTAGACCAGAGGCGTGGTGGGGGGCTGACGGCGCGCCGGGATCTACTGGAGCCTACGAAGCTTACCGCGGCCCCTAAATGAATTTATCGCCGCCACCGGATAGCTCTACTGTGCTCCACATCCGTATCCATATCCAAGTAGGCGTCTGGCCATTCACCTTTTCGAACTCCAGCATTAAGGGCGATAGTGGCCCTGAGCGATGCAGCCGCACATGCTTGGAGGGTTATGTCGGAGCTGAATGGCCCTGCAGCAAAGCTGCTCAATCCGTCATGAAGCGGATTTGGAGTAGCGGGCAGCGTAGGGATCGGTTTTGACGAGCTGTTGCCTCCTTCGGATTATTGATTTCACGGCTTCAAGAAGCACGAGCCTCAGACATAAGTAGAGTGGAGCCAGCAATATCAAAGTGCTATATTTCTTGCGCAAATTTACGAAGGATTTGGGAACGTTATGGACGATATTACTTTCGTCACGATATGTGACGTTTTTTTCAACGGCCACGAAGCCGTAGAATATCGAACCAGAAATGGTTATGAAAAGGTATATGAGAAAGCCAGGCAGCAGATTAGCGATACCGGCCAAGTGCTTTCGACAATAATTTACCTGCGGCAAAAGCTTGTAATCCTGCATCATCAAAAGAAACTAGACTACTCCAAATATAGCCCAGTACTGGACTCTATTCGCGAGATTGCTAGAAGGCAACTGAAACCTAGTTTGTCTCCGTTGCCTGAGACCAACTGGGATCAACTGATCAGAATAGTTATAGAGAATCGCAAAGAACTTCACTTTTTTGAGATCGCAACACCCCCCCAGCTTGAGAGCAAGTTACATACGTTTGCCTATTCATATCTTAGGTTAAAAAGTATTGGCGTTGAATTTATCGAGAATGATTACAATTTTTATATATCAAGCAGTAGTCATGAGCTCATCAATACTAATATTGAGCGGATTTGCCGCGAGTATGGAGGCGAGGAACTGTTAAGCGCCTTGCTGGATCGTCTTGGAAAAACATACAGCGCTATTAGTGGGCGCTTCATGGAGTACCGCCAAGTTTCAATGGGCACAACAGAAGTTCACGCGGCAATGCCATTCGGTTATCTCCTGGCTATAGCATCAAAGTATGCAGGCACCCGCGGAAATAAGGATCCTAGACTTTTAGATCATTTGTTGATGTTGATTGCGGATATTATTGTTGTCTATGAGATACAGCCTTACAGCCAGCTTGAGGCTATGTATATCAAGGAAGAGGGGCTTATTGAATTCATTAGAACCAACATCTTGTATGACAATTTTGTTGGTATTGCGCAGACAAAAGCGAGTTATGCCTCGTCCCTAATAAAGCTCTTGCATACTAAATTTGATGGAGCTAAATATGAATCATTTGGTGTGCCAGTAAAGGATGTCGCCAGGGTAGCCCTTGCGTTGATTTCTAAAGCTGAGCCTAAAAAATTTATCACTGTGACTGCCAAAGACCTTGCTTTGAAAACAAGGATACCTGAGTTCAAAGTTGTAGCGGCAATGGATAATCTATTGAGCGTGGCTTCTGGAGACGTAAATTCAGGCCTGCAGTTTCCGCCTTCAAGCCTAGACATAGATCATTATTTCAAGCCAGCAATAAAAACAGGAAAAACATATAAAATCTTCCCAAAAAGTATTGCTTCACTAGGCTGCATTAATACAGTCTGTGCTTCTATCGCCCTTCCAAATGGTAGATGGGCAAATGAAATCGATAGCGAACTAGGTTATGCCATCGAAGAGTATCTTCGGAGAGCCTTCGTCGATAAAGGTATAAGCATCACCTATGGCGACCGATTCGGTGGCGATTCTGATCTAGAAGTGGACTTGTTATGCGAGACCGATAAAGATATTTATATATTTGAGATGAAGAAAAAAGGACTCACTCGTCAGGCTCAATCTGGGGATGAGAGCAAGATTCTGACGGATCTCGCCGATAGTGTCCTTGCATCTCACTTTCAAGCCATGCGTATCGAGAACGTACTAAAAAATAATGACTCTTTACATCTGATTAACAAGGAGGGCGAGCAAACTGTTCGCTTGAACAACCGGCAGGTGCAACGAATTTCTGTGAGCCTTCCGGATTTCGGTGCATTACAAGATAAAACAGTATTACAAAGACTTCTTACTATTGCGGCACTCAGTCATGCTAGTCACCCGAATAGCGATGAGGATAAGAAGTTGAGAAAATGGAGAGATTACTCGGAAAAACTAAAAGATCTTGCCATGGCAAATGGAGAACTGGATGAACACAGAATGCCATTTCATAATTCTCTATTCATGAGCATTCCGCAGATTATAATGATCCTTGAAAAATCGGATAACGCAAATGATTTCTTCAAACACATTAAGAGTTTTATAGGGATGACTACAGGTAGTAGAGACACATATACAGAATTTTTGAATCGTCTTACATTCCTAGATAGATGTAAGGCTGAGGGTTTGCCTGTCTGACTGCGCGGAAGTAAATGGTGCCTTTTGATGCCGGCTAACGGAATGGGCAAATCACATCGTCAGCCTCAACCGATATTAGTTTCCGTAGATGACCAGTCAGGGCAAAGTGAGAAATAGTCGGCTTCCTCTCACTCAGCCTATGACTTACCGCTTATGGCCGATACCAGCCCGTCATCCTGCCATCTGACTTAGATGTTGGATCTCTCGGAACGGGGCAGTTGTCGCCTAATTACAAGCAACAACCCATAATTGATCCAGTCTCGTTGTAAAACTCCGACTCATCATCTCCCGACGCATACCCCAATCTGGATTGACGGGCACGCTGGCTGATCGGAGCGTCCCCCTGCCCCATCGCCCGTTGATCTGGTCCAACACCGCCATTAACTTCGTGGCGTCGGCTGGTTGGGAGGCGGCAAACAGGTCGTCGGTGTACTCTCCCTGCTGACAGAGATTCATCAACAACACCTCAGCCTTGCTGTACTTGAAGCCTGGCCGGAAGACTCGGTCGAGCGCGTCCACCGCAGCCTTGGTCAGCAACCGAACATCATCGGTGGGATACGGCAGGTCAATCAGCACTCCGTTGGCGTACTTCGCCTCCTCGGGGTTGAACATGCCGGTGCGGATGCTGACGCGGATCTTCTTGCACTGCGACTGCTGCGCCCTGAGTTTTTCCGAAGCACGCATCATGTAGGTAGCCACCGCTTCCCCGTATCTGGCTGGAACATTTCCGCAGCCTGTTGCCCGATAGCCCGTTCAAGCCTACGGCGATGTCCTGGCAGTGAAAACCGAAGAGGTGGACGTCAACGGCCAGAAGAAACTGGCCCTGTTCGCGAAGGTCGAGCCCACCAGCGACCTGATCGCCATGAACAAGGCTAAGCAAAAGATCTACACCTCCATCGAGATCGATGAGAGCTTTGCCGACACTGGCGAGGCCTACATCGTTGGCCTGGCGGTCACCGACTCGCCCGCCAGCTTGGGCACCGACGTCCTGACGTTCTCAGCGCAGAAACCCGAATCCAGCCCGTTCCAGGACCGTCACTATTCGGAAACTTCCATGTTCACCGAAGCGGTCGAGACCGAGCTGAAATTCGAGGAGATCGACGAGAAGCCGAGCATCGGCGCCCAGCTATTCAACAAGGTGCAAGCGCTGTTGAGGGGCAAGCAGGCCAGGGATGACAGCGAGTTCTCCCAGATCGGTGAAGCGGTCGAAGCCATCGCCGAACACGTCAAGGATTTGCCCGACCAACTGGCCGCCGAGAAGCAATTCTCCAAGGGGCTACAAACCCGGCTCGATCAAGTCAGCACCGAACTGACTGAGCTGAAAAACCAGCTCTCCACCGCCCAGGACCCCAACCAGAAAACGCGCCCGCAGGTATCCGGCGGCGGGAACCAGGTCATGACCGACTGCTGACTCATCAAGGGCGATCAACATGCGTAACGACACCCGAGTACTGTTCAACGCCTACCTGCAGCAACTGGCGCAACTGCATGGAGTGGCTGACGTCACCACCAAATTCACCGCAGACCCGAGCGTTGCTCAGACGCTAGAAACCCGAAAATTCAAGGATTTCCAAGCGCGCATTCGCGACGCCATCATCAAGGCTCAGGCCCTCAACCGAATCATGATCGGTTGGAACGGTATCAGCCGCGCCGCGACATCCAATCCAACCATCAACAAACTGCTCCAAGACGTGAACATCGGCTGGCTGCAAAAGATGCGCGAGGAAAACCCTGCCCGGGTCATGACCGAAGTGAAAGACGGCAGCGGTAAAATCGAAATCGGCGCCAACAAGGACTTCGAAAACATCGACGCTCTGGTCGTCAGCATGGTCAACGAGTTCATCGAACCCTGGTATCAGGAAGACACCGAGCTAGTCGTAATTTGTGGTCGCCAACTGCTGGCCGACAAATACTTCCCCATCATCAACACAGTGCAGACACCGACTGAAATGTTGGCCGCCGACATCGTTACCAGTCAGAAGCGCCTCGGCAACCTGCCGGCGGTGCGAGTGCCACACTTCCCGGCCAGCGGCCTGATGGTCACTCGCCTCGACAACCTGTCGCTGTACTGGCAGGAAGGCACGCGCCGCCGCACCGTCGTCGACAACGCCAAGCGCGACCGCATCGAAAACTTCGAGTCGGTCAACGAAAGCTATGTCATCGAAGACCTGGGCTGCGCCGCCCTGGCCGAAAACATCACCCTGAGCTGAGGCGGCCACCATGACCAACCCCTGCCGCCATCACTTTGAACGCGTCACCGCCGCTGTTGAAGCGGCGGCCACAGACCCCACCCAAACCATGGCCGGTGCCACGGCTTACGAGCATCAGTTAAATCAGCTACTGCAAGACCGCCTGCGCCTGAAACAAGTCCAGTCCAACCAGGGCAAGGCCGAACTCAAGCGCCAACTACTGCCGTGCTACGAATCTTACGTGCAAGGTATGCTGGAAGGTGGCAAGGGCGCTCAGGACGAAGTGATGACCACTGTCATGGTCTGGCGCTTCGATGCCGGCGACTTCACCGGTGGGCTCGATATCGCGACCTACGTGCTGAAGTACAGGATGGTCATGCCGGACCGCTTCGCCCGTACCGTGGGTTGCTTGGCCGCCGAGGAAGTCGCAACCGCGGCGTTCAAGGCCCAAAAGATCGGCGAACCGTTCGACCTGGCCATCCTGCATCGCACCGCCGAACTCACCGACGCCGAAGACATGCCCGACCAGGCCCGCGCCAAGCTGTTTCTCGCCATGGGCCGCGCCACGCTGGAAGGCATCACCGAAGAGGCCCCAGGCCAACCCGACCAACTTCAAGCCGGTGTGGATCTGCTGAAAAAAGCCATCGCCCTGCACGACGCCTGTGGTGGCAAGAAAGATCTGGAGCGGGCCGAACGCCTGCTCAGAAAATTTGCCGGCCCTGCCGGCTAACCGAGCGTCCCCACGCACCCCGCCGGCTCGGGGCGGATCGGTAAGGCGACATACCTAAACGTGAAGCCCCGACCACTGGCGACCTTTTTTGAGTGCTGTTCCATGAGCGGATTTCCAGGGTCCATCAGGACGGGTTGCGTGATCGCGCAGAGCGCGGTGCTATAAACGTGAAGTACTGTCGGCGCCAGTTGCTCGGCCTCACTGATTCTGATTTCGATCTCATCAGAGAGAGCTTACGCAAACACCTCCGTCTATAATTCCAGACTTTGAGGACCAGATAGTCTGCATTCAACTATTTCGCATAGGAAATAAATGAAAGACATTCGAGAAGAATACCTACGTAAAACGATTGAAAAAAACCGTCGATTGAAAAAGATGACCCTGAAGCCTTAGAAGGATTGAAAAGAGGTCTCAAAGCTTTGCCAGACAAAATGGTTACAGATCTTTTCTATATGGCACACGGATTTTCGGATATTACCGACCTTGACTTTATGGTTATTCGCGCAGACATCCTTGTTGACAGGGCGAGGCGAGATTTGGCCGAAACGATTGCCTTTAAGCCTATCCCTGAACAAATGGGATCTAGCGCAGTGCGAAATTTTGTAAACCTAATGACATATGAAGATCTACCTCTACTTAAAGCAGCCAAACATTTAAGTGATGCTCGCAATATTATTGCACACAAACTCCACGGCAATTATGACAATCACCTAAAACAGTTTTATAAAGCATTAGAGGTTCATCAAACCGAGGATCCCGACTTTTTCAACGCAGCCGTGATAATCATGCTAACAATGATTTCAAACGAACGCGACAGCTGGGAAGAAAGAAAACAAAACCGCTCATAAAGCAATTATATTTCAATCTTTTCGGTATATCACCAAACTAATCCATGGCGCCAATGCGCCATGGCGAGTTTGAATCCCTACTACATCATGGATTTGTAACATAACCAACTTGTAAGGGCATACCATTCGGATACCTACCCCATATCCTTCCTTGACTATCAACACCATAACTAACGTACCCCGTAGCATACATCCACACAAAATCAGGCATTGTCGGTGGTGTTTTACGCCCCACAGGCACAACTTGATTTTGTGGAGTTATCGCAACTATGTCATTGGTAGAGGTAACATAGTAAGAGTAAGGATCTTGTGGGAAAACAGCCCTGAGCACATAGGCTGGAGTTGTAGGCTGAGTTGGAGATGGACCGGTGCTTGGCGATGTCGGCACCGGCTGTGGGGTAGGTGTGCTATTTGGCACCGTATCGCTGGGCTTGTTTGTGTTCAAATCACGTGCAGCCATCCAGCCATTTGCAATCGCAGCAAGTCTAGCCTGCTTGGCCGGATGGGTCGGGCTCCCCTGCTCAGAGCCAATCGCTCTCATAGCTGTTTGCGCATTGTCTAAAGACGCCCCCATTCTCTGGAGAATAAAGCCAGAATACTTATCAGCCTCTAACTCAATTTCCGGCCTGCTGCCACCGGCTTGGAGAGTATGGCCTTGAAGATGGTGACCAATTTCGTGTGCCAAAATGCTTATTTTTACCCAGTCGTTTTTGGTAGCGTCTTGGATTCCCTCCATAAAGGTCTGATTATAGAGAATCATCCGCTGAGGTCCCTGGATGACAGCAGCCGCATTCGGCACGTTTGCGGCTTTGATAACAAAATTCGGTTCTAAACCAGCGTATGACATCACCTTTCCTAGGGCTTTGGTTGCTTCGTTGTCTGAGGCGAAACCATAAACGTCCTCGGCATAGGCTGTTCCCTCATAATTACAAGATTGCTCCATGTCAATTCGATCTATTGCAGAAGCCGAAGACATGGAGCCTAGAGCTACCACGAGCGCTATTAATTTCCCGTTCATTTGGCTTAACCTCCATTCTTGGCTGGAAATACAATGATGCTAGTCGGTAAATATCACTTTGCCAGCCCTCAACTCAATCGATAATAAATATCATCCCCGACTGGTCGCCACCTCACGGGACGCCCATCGCGCGCGCAACCTGAAGCCATTCAACAAACAGCCCAATGGCGGCGAATCAAGACTCCCTTGGTTGGGCCCATCCCAGTTGCCGGGAAACGTGTCGTGGTTAAGGATACGATCGTCAACCAACACTCAACACGAGGCGTCGCTGTATCAGGGCTTCAATAGATCGCTTCAGGCGAATGAATGCTCTAGTCTAATTTTAATGCTAAGGATTGTATAAAAATGAACAGAAGCAGAAGTTATCGGCTCGCCACACTAATGACAACGGCAATTTTATTCATGTTCGTCATTTCACCACTAATCGGTTTTTTTGAACATCAAAGACTGGCTTTAAATCTAGCGATGCTAGGCACATTTGTCTGCTTCATTATTTTGCTAGAAATGAGACAAGACCGGGTATTAAAAGGGGTATTTCTTATCGGGTTTGGTGTTCTATACCAACTTGTCTACCCTAAATACCTTTTTGCCTTTGTAGATAAAACCCACACCCCACAAGATGCTCTTGAGCATTTCGAGGTAATTGGTCAGGTGATGCTACTAGCTTGCTCTGGCGCTGGCGGCAGCATCATTGCCTTGCATGCTGATAAATCCTCAAGCGATAACGAATCCACCCTCGATCACACGCCGACGATAAACACCAACTTAGAAAAAGCAATATTAGACAACACGACACGCATCGAACAAGTAACCAAAACGACAACACAAATAACAAAAAGCATCAACATAATAATTATAGTAACTACTTTCAACCTTGTCGCAACGATGGTACTATTGGCCTTAGCCATATTGAAATGACCGTATTGCTGAGCAAGTGACGCCAAATTCGGCGCCACTCTGAACACTAAGATCCATTCATGTCCAGCTGGCTGGCAAGCCGTTCGGAACAATTTTAATCGAATAGCTTCCTCCCATTTTTTCTTTGGAGTCACCCTCAATAATTAATGAGTTATCGGCAGGATCAAAAGCGTAAGATTGGAACCTATGAGATAGCTCTAGGTGATGAGTCTCTGCTGACAGCTCATCACCTTCCATAATATTAACCGTCCCGTCTTTATTTCCATTTCTAATAATATGCACAGCGTTTACGCTATGTTCTTGCCCGCGCCTCGCAGATTGGTAAATAACATTTGCAGAAAAAAACAGGTGACCCGCGCCTTGAACTTTAAAATTACTGGCACCGTCCCACGCTTCTCTTAACTCTGTAACAGCCATCAACCCTTTCATTTTCCATCCTTACAATCGGCACGACGCCACTTACGTTTGAACGCGAATTAGAAGTCTAATTTCAGCGCCTGTAAAGACTATCGATACAAGCTCTTCTAGATGAAAGCCTGATCGTGGAACGTCAACATGCCATGAACAACCTACTCACCCTCACCCGCCTAATCGAAAACCTCATCCGCTACGGCACCATCGCCTCCGTCCAGATGATGCCTCCACGTGATTGAGTACGACAGCACTATCCACCACCTCAAAGCCACCCTCACCGATGGCGGCAGCACCACTCTGATCAGCCCCGGCGGCATCAACCTGATCGGCGACATCACGCACAAGGGCGATTACACCCAAACCGGCAACCAGACAGTCACCGGAAAGGTCACCGTCTCGGAGGACGTGGTGGCCGCCGGCATCAGCCTGGTAAACCACCCTCACAGCGGCGTCACGCCTGGCAGCGGCATGACGGGGAACCCCGTATGAACCGATATACCGGCTCGCCCCTTACCACTGAAGAAAGCATCGCCCAATCAATGAGCGACATCCTCAGCACGCGCCTCGGTACCCGGGTCATGCGCCGGGAATACGGCAGCCTGTTAGGAGGCTTTGATGTCGGATTTGAAAACACGGGATACCGCAGCTCCTGGCAAGTTGAACTCAACCCCGTCAACCGGGCTGTGCTTGCCGATCAATTTTCCCATGCGCGCCAGTTCGAAGACGTGCGCCAGTGCGGCGCCCATAACCTCTCTCCTGTCGATGTCTCAGCGAGCAGGTTAACGACGACTTTGAGGCAGTCATCCGGGCCCTTGCGGACTGCGGGTATGTGGGATTTTGACGAGTGCTTAATGCTCAATATTTCGGAGTCCCCCAGCAACGTCGTCGAATATTCCTGGTCGCAGGTTATCGACGCTTGCCCCCCTTCGAGTTCCTGGCTGACGCCGCGCCAGTGGACGCAATACCTCCAGCGTCTCTCGATCCAATGGCCACGCCCCGCGGATACCTGGGCTGCCAATACTCTATTGGCAAACAAAGCCGGATCCCAGTTCGCTTTGGGCTGTACCACTTTCGTCGCTCACCCGAACGGATGGGATCAGATGGCTGAGCGACAGCGAGCGGCTGAGGATGATGGGTTCTGCCTCGGACTGGATGCGGCCAACCTTGCGGAGGCTTTCAGTGCCGGAAACGCCGTTGTTACGCAGGTGGCGGAGTGGGTTGGGCGGATCTTGAACCATCCATAGGCAAGACAGAAGATGTAGCTACAAGCTACACGCGTATATACATTAGCTACACAGCCAGGATAGAATCATCCCAAGGCTACCCTCATGGCCTGAACCTCAACGATCCACTTCACGACCGGAAGGATTCCACGATGAAAATTACAACTTCACCAACCCTACCCTAGTCATAAGGAGAGCGAGGCACTTCCTCAAACCAGCTCATAGGTGAAACATGACAGTAACAATTGAAAGCATTGAAAGATCCAAACCCGTTCCTATCAACATGAGAGCGGACGAAAAAAAACGGAACCTGATCGATCTGGCAGCTGCTATGTCCGGTCGTGATCGAACCAGCTTTATCCTGGAAGCTGCTTGTCAGAAAGCAGAGGAAGTCATTCTGGATAAGCGTCTGTTCCTTCTCGACGACGTTGCATTTGACGCATTTGAACAGGCAATGGAAGCCAACCCGATTCGAGGTAACGAGTGCCTACATCAACTTCTCGAAAGGCCCAAACGGTGGAGCTGAGAGCTCCCGAAAAGCTGAACGACGAACACATCCTGGATGAATTCGATTCGGGCGTGACGTCGATCAACGATTACCTTCAAAGGCAAGCCCGCAAAGCTCAGGCGGCAAAACAGGCCGTGGTCTATGTGGTCTGCCGCAAGGATACGCCTGTCGTGATGGGGTACTACACCCTATCCAGCGGATCGATCGCCCGGGAAAACGTTGTCCCCAAGAGTCATCAACGCAACTCGCCAAGCGTGCATCCCGTGACACTGTTGGGCCGGATGGGGATCACTTTGGCGGCTCAAGGCCAAGGCTTTGCGATTGACCTGCTGCAGGATGCAATCGAGCGGGCGATCACGGCGTCTGCCACTATTGGTTCTACCGCCATGATCGTGCATCCGCTTAATGAGCGGCTATCAGACTTCTATGCCAAATATGCTGGGTTTATACCGTGCCCTGGGCTTTCGCCTATCACGTTAATGCTGCCGCTCCGGTAATACGTCGGTCCCGCACGGATGAACTGCAGGGATACCTAGGACTAGGGTGTGGTCATTGCGACCACAGCCCCTTTGCAGGCTCTACCTGAAACTTCTTAACTCTCTGCACAGCTTATCCGGCGGCCGCCTCATGGCAGCCAGGACGAGTGCTGCTGGTGCTTTGATACTGGGTCGTCACTCCGACGATTGGGGCATTTACTCTCGCGTCTAAGCCATAAATGCCAGCACGGGAATAATTTCCTGTGGGACACGGCCCGTCAGCACGAGTAAGCGCCGCCAACCCCCATAGGACGGCGCCTTGCTGCCATCTTTGAAAGCCCTCACCCGACGATCCGATGACAGCCCCAACAGCGTCGCCAACTTGGCATCCGTGTTGTAGGCCGGAAAATGCATCTGAAAATGCCGGAAATATGCGCCGATCAGATCCCGGTGCGGTGGCTCCCACCCCTCCCGCTCGGTCAGCAAATGGGTACGCGGGTACTGGTTTTCGTCTACCTCGGTTTGCCCTGGCAGTTTCGGTGCCTTCAGGTTGGCTTGGAGCTGCGCAACGCCCGCCTTCGTCGCCACCTCGAACTCTTTAACACGGAGCCCGAAAACGAACGCAATACGGAAAGGCCCGTCAATGGGCCCTTCCTCGATACGTTGCAAAGGGGAAGCACATGACACAAGGAGTAGAGGCTCGAGGCAATTCCATACGAGTCTATTTTCGTTTTAATGGGAAGCGGTACAGGGAGCTTATACCGGGCGGAAACACGGCAGCCACCCGGGAGCAAGCGCAGCGCCTGGTGAATATCATCGAATACGAGATCCAGGCCGGCACCTTCAACTACAGCCGGCATTTCCCTAACTCAGCCAACCTGGTTGAGAACACCTTCGGTCACTACCTAGATCTGTGGCTGAAGATCAAAAGCAACAGCGTTGCCGCTACGTCTTATCGCGGCTATGCCAATAAGGCCTAGGTACATGTCCGGCCGCGCTGGGGCAAGGTGCAGATCGATCAAATTGATCATTTGGATTTGCAGGAATGGGTGCAGGACACGCTGTCGACGCGGCTGAAGAATAAGACCATTCGGGACATCATCAGCAATGTGCGACAGCTCTTTAGGCTTTACCGGACTCGCAAGAAGGTTGCACATGATCCGACTGAGGGGGCTGTTTGTGCGCCTGCCGGATCCTGAAGCACCGGACCCATTCACCAGGGCGGAGATCAAGCAGATCCTTGAGACGCCGACGCATCGCGTGCAAGAACTGTTGATGATTCAGTTCATGATTTGGGCGGGGCCGCGGGTATCGGAAACGATTGCGTTGGCTTGGGAGGACGTCGATTTGCAGCATGGGACGGTGACGTTTCGCCGCTCCAAGGTGCGTGGCGCTTATCGAGTAACGAAAACCCGGCGCTCGACTCGGAAGGTGCGGCTTCTGGAGCCAGCGTGAGATGCGCTACGCAAGATCGATGCGATGAATCCGGCTAAGAAAGCGCAGACGGTCGATATCGTTGAGCGGGACAATAAGACAGTACGACAGCATAAGTTGCACTTTGTGTTTCTGAACACCAAAAGCGGTCTGCCGCACGTGAGTGACTTCGTTGTGCGAGATCGTTTCTTCAAAGCTCACTTGAACGCGGCCGAGGTTCGCTATCGCGGGCCTGGTCAATGCCGACACACGTACGCTAGTCAGCTTCTGACAACAGGTATTGCCTCAATCGATTGGATCGCCGAGCAGATGGGACATACCAACGGAAACATGATCCGTCAGCATTACGGGATATGGATCAACGAGGATGGACCCGACGTGGTGGGGATGTTGCAACTCGCATTGAAAATTTAGTCCTGTAGACTCTACATCTATAATCGAAGTTCAATGTCCGAAACAATCATTCACCCGAGCTAGCGGGCTGAGTGTAGGGAACTTCCCCATACCTTAGCCCGCGCACCCGCACTTATACATCTAACAATTTTCTAAACTCTTCGCAACTCAATGCATTTGAAATAGTCAATATCTTATTGGGATCTTCTTTTAATTCCACCTGCGCGAAATTTTTAACTTTACCCAACAACTCTTTACCAGGAGTGAGTTGCTCACCGTATTGACCATACCATTCATCAACGAGCTTATTTACAACCGCTATGTCTTGCTGACCCGCTCTATTCAAACTTAGATCTTTACGATATCTTAAGATAAAATTCGAAAGCTTTCGCTTAGTTTCACCTTCAAGCTCAGCTATAAATTGTTTATATTTTTCTTCTGCCCTCTCCAATGAAACCCCATATACTTCATGCATATGTAATGGCGTACAAAAATACGACTCAATCTCCTGAAACTTGGTCATGAAAAAAATCAGATCATTTTTTTGACAGTCATCAATTAATTTTAACAGATCTCTATCGCCGTCTACCCTTTGATCTCGATCAATATGTACAATTACTTTCACTACCGGAATCTGCTTCCGAACAAAACCTTGAAGTATTTTTGCAAAATCTACTTTCGTACAGCCTTCATATGAATGCAGTACAAATTCATCCTCAATCAAACCGTTAGCAAGTAAAAACTTTCTCAGAAAATCTTTTTTCTCATCGATGTCATCGACTTTATCCTCTGTCACGACAATGTACTTTAAGGCCTTCTTCGAAAACAGATAGTCTGCATCTGCCGCGCCGATATCCAATAAGATCTTGCTACCTTTGACATCTTGAAAAACAGTACCATCCTGAAAATGAACGACATTTGCTTTATCTTCTAAAGCGTCCAATATGTATCTTGAGTGAGTTGAAAAAACAACCCTTAAATCGGGATTATCATTAGCACGTCTAGAAAGCTCTTTGGCTAGTAGCTTTTGTTTGGTGGGATGTATATGAGAATCCGGTTCATCCAGCAAAATTACCCTGGGGTTGAAATATTCTATATATGCAAAGATTTGAATTACCTGAAGCAGTCCAGTACCGACAGAATCCAAAGGCAATTCAAGATTGCCGTCAAATACAAAAACATGAATAAATTCTGATTTATGCTCATCAAACTTCGCAAGAACATCAATATTGGGATAAATACAATTCACCGAACCCTTGAACGAACTCCATCTTTCCGCCTCCTTACTTATGGAATATAAAATATTTCGCAGGTAATTATTACTATCACCGCGAGTAGCAGATTTCTTAACCGTAATAGCTACTTCGTATTTTTCTTGCGTAGGAACGCCAGCAATTCCTGGCACATATACACAATAAGGCTTCTCGATATCGCTTAGCTTTTCTCCCAAATCTCGCCCACTCAGGCTCGTTGTAAAACCACCATTTTTTCCTTTTGATATTTTTAACGTTGAAGTCTTACCATCGGAAAGTATGAACTCAATCCAGCTCCTAGCTTGCTTTGTTCGAGACCCCGTCAGTCGCTTCCCATGATAAAGATACTCAATATTATTGGTTGGAGTATAAAGATACTCGCTTGAGTCTAACGAGAGAGTTTTGATGCCTTTCCCCCACACCCCACCTTTAAGACTTAAAGTCTGACAACCCGAAATAGCGAATTGAATCCCTTGTATAAAGCTGCTTTTCCCAGAGTTATTTGCACCAATGAAAATATTTAGCGACGCCAAAGTGACAGCCACATCATCAATCTTTTTAAATTTCTTAATCCGAATATCCATATAATCTCAGCTCTGCACTGTTTTGTTAAATTGGCTGCGCGCCTATCTTAACCGCACTCAATATATTATTTACCTAAACAGGCCTGTCGGTAGTCCCGACACCGAGATCGGCTAGCCTGTTTAGGGAAAGCGCAATTATTGATGACGCGAAGGCCGAATACTCAGCTCAAGCTCATGGGCGACCTTTTCTTCAGGAGTGAGGGCCTTCGTGGACAACACAGCGCTAGTCACCTCACTGCTCACCTTCGTACCACAATTAGGGCAGTCAATGCTTTCACGCTCCTTACCTCCAGGAAACGTGCCACTCAGGTAAACGACTTTGAACAGCTCAGTACAGCTCGGACAGGCATATACAGTCATGGCAACCCCCTCTAGGTGATGGCCAATTGTATGCACACCTAGACAGGAATTGGGATGCTGCTTTTGGGTTGAAAACCATCAACTGTCCCATATCGCCCTTTTTCCAGACGCCAAAAACCACAAACCCCCGACTTTCTCTAGGAAAATCAGGGGTTTGTGTTCTCAGAATGTGGCGGTGAAGGAGAGATTCGAACTCTCGATACAGTTTCCTGTATACACACTTTCCAGGCGTGCTCCTTAAGCCACTCGGACACTTCACCGTGTCTCGGCAAACTGTTCAGTCTGTCGAGGCGCGCTAATGTAGTCGAAAGCTTTTCCGATGGCAAAGGTTTTTTTCAGAATTTTCATGCGGTTAAGGTGATCGGGCATTTCAAACGCGGCGGAGCATGGCAAACCGGCCAATCTTCGGGTTTGTGCGCGCAGTGTTCTATGGAGCAAGGCGCGGGCGATGGGGCGGCCAGACGGTTTATGGGGGCTGGGGGCTGACCGGTGAGTCAGTCACGGCGCTTTACCTGGCCTGCGGCGGTGGGTAACGTCTGCGTCACTTCTCTTACAAGGAATAGCGCCATGAGCGACCTGATTGCCTACCATCTCGAAGACGGTATCGCGACCCTGACCTTGAACAACGGCAAGGTCAATGCCATCTCGCCGGATGTGATCGCCGCGTTCAACACTGCGCTGGATCAGGCTGTGGCGGATCGGGCGGTGGTGATCATTACCGGGCAACCGGGGATTTTGTCCGGTGGTTACGATTTGAAGGTGATGACCGCCGGTCCCAAGGAAGCGGTGAGTTTGGTCACGGCCGGCTCGACCCTGGCCCGTCGCCTGTTGTCGCATCCCTTCCCTGTTGTTGTCGCGTGCCCTGGGCATGCAGTGGCCAAGGGTGCGTTCCTGCTGCTGTCGGCGGATTACCGCATCGGTGTCGATGGACCGTTCAGCATTGGCCTGAACGAGGTACAGATCGGCATGACCATGCACCACGCCGGTATCGAGCTGGCCCGTGATCGCCTGCGCAAATCCGCGTTTCATCGCTCGGTGATCAATGGCGAGATGTTCAACCCGCAGAGCGCTGTGGATGCCGGCTTCCTCGACAAGGTGGTGTCGACCGATGAACTGCAAGGTGCGGCGCTGGAGGCGGCGCGTCAGTTGAAAAAAATCAACATGACCGCCCACAAGAACACCAAGCTGAAAGTGCGCAAGGCCCTGCTGGAGACGCTGGACAGTGCAATCCTGCTGGATCAGGAGCACATGGGTTAACCCTCCGCAGAACAAAACGAAAAGCCCGACTTCAGCGTCGGGCTTTTTCTTACGCGCGTCGTTTAAAAAACGACAACCGCTCTAGCCTGCTTCTGACACGCCAATCGGAAACATGCGCTCAAACATCGCCCATCTCCTACCTCTATAGCGGCAATTGCCGAAAATAGTGCACATCCGTACACTGCGCCACCTTTTGTCCCGATGGGGCCTGTAGATGCTCTTTGTATTGCGTATGTTGTTGATGGGTCTGCATTTTGTGCTGGCGGGTGTGCTCGGGGTGATCCTGGGGCTGTGTCGGCCGTTCAATCCAGACAACAGCCGTTTATGCGCCAGGCTGTATGCGTGGCCCGCCATGTGCATTTTGCGTCTGCGGGTGAAGGCCGAGGTCGACACGCTGGTAAACAAGTCCCAGAGCTGCGTGATCATTGCCAACCACCAATCCAACTATGACCTGTTCGTGTTCGGCAACGTGGTGCCCTACCGCACCGTGTGCATCGGTAAGAAAAGCCTGAAGTGGGTGCCGTTGTTCGGGCAATTGTTCTGGCTGGCGGGCAATGTGCTGATCGACCGAGGGAACGCGATCAAGGCGCGCCAGTCGATGTTGACCACTACTCATACGTTGCAGCATGAGGACACATCGATCTGGGTGTTCCCGGAGGGCACGCGCAATCTCGGCGAGGATCTGCTGCCCTTCAAGAAAGGTGCTTTCCAGATGGCGATCGCCGCCGGGGTGCCGATTATTCCAGTGTGCGTCAGCAGTTACATCAAGCACATGCGCCTCAATCGCTGGCGCAGCGGTGACATTCTCATACGCTCGCTGCCAGCGATTCCTACAGCAGGATTGAGCCTGGATGACATGCCCCGGCTCATCGCCCAATGCCGTGAGCAAATGCGCGAGTGCATCGCGGCGATGGACCGGCAGGTGCAGGCTGTTTGACGACTCAGTTAAAACAATAGCCAGCCGGGCACAGAAGCCCGATCGACTCTGTTACCTGCATGGCATTTGACTCTACCGGCGAACTCGGCGGATTTTGCTGACTCTCAAGCAGCAAGGCACACTAAGCTACTGATTGCCTGCCACTGCCATTTTCCAAGAAGAAGTGAACCACCATCATGGGTAGAGTCGTTGCTGCTGCGGTTTACAGCGCCGGTAAGAAAGTCACCAACATCACCCTCGACGAAGGCAGCGCCTGGGCAGCCAAACCAGGTCATTTTGTGTGGATCGGCCTTGAAGAGCCCAGCACCCAGGAGCTGACCAATCTGCAGCGCCAATTCAACCTGCATGAGTTGGCGATTGAAGACGCGATGGAAAAGCACAGCCGCCCCAAGCTGGAGACCTTTGGCGATGCGCTGTTTATCGTCACGTATTCGCCGGTGCGCAGGGATGGCAAGCTGCAGTTCATCGAGACGCATATCTTCGCCGGCAACGGCTACATCATCACCGCCCGCAATGGCCACTCGGCGTCCTACGCCCACGTGCGACAGCGCTGCGAGGCGCGGCCCATTCTGCTGGAGCACGGGGAAGACTTCGTTCTCTATGCCATCCTGGATTTCGTCATTGAAAACTACCAGCCGGTGGGTGAAGCCATCCATGCCGAGATCGATGAGCTGGAGCGCAACGTACTGTGCAGTGCCCTGAACGAGCGGGATATTCAGAACTTGCACAGCTTGCGCCGTGACGTATTACGCCTGCGTCGTTATGCAGCACCGATGGTGGAAATCAGCGAAGAATTGCAAAGACTGGACTTTCCCTTCATCGACAAAAACATGAGTCCGTATTTCCGCGATGTGCAGATTCATGTCACGCGGCAAATGGAAGACCTGGCGACGTTGGCGGACATCGCCAGCCAGACCATTGAAATCGGCGTGCTGCTCGAAGCGTCGCGCCAGAGCGTGGTGCAGCGCAAGTTCGCCGCATGGGCGGCGATCCTGGCGTTCCCCACGGCGGTCGCCGGCATCTATGGGATGAACTTCGAGAACATGCCGGAATTGACCTGGCACTACGGGTATTTTCTAGTGCTGGGATTTATTGCGGTGGGCTGTACCGCGTTGTGGGGGAGCTTCAAGCGATCGGGGTGGTTGTAGACGGCTTGTATGCCGTTGAGGCTGGGGTGACATTCATCGCGAGCAGGCTCGTTCCCACACTTGATCGTCTGCCTATCAAGCATGGGAGGCGATGGTGTTTTAGTCTTGGGCCGCTGCGGTCTCAGGCTTGTGCGCGACGAAACGCATCATCCATTCAGCCACTGTCGTGCCGTGATGCGCCTGTTCAAGACTGGCCATGCCTTGGCTGTAGATCTGCTCGCCCAGGTGTTGCTGGCGAATCTCCAGCAGCGCCCGGGAATAATCGTGGATGAATTCCGGGTGGCCCTGGAAGCACAGCACCTGATCGTTGATGTGGTAGGCCGCGAACGGGCAAAAATCGCTGGACGCGATGACCGTGGCGTTTTCCGGCAGTTCGGTGACCTGATCCTGATGACTGATCAGCAGGGTCAGCTCTTCCATCACCGGGCTCATCCATGGCGCCTTGGCCGCGAGCTTGTAACGGTGGGTGCCCACCCCCCAGCCCTGAGTGGCGCGCTCGGCCTTGCCGCCTAGCAACAGCGCCAGCAGTTGATGACCGAAGCACACGCCCAGCAACTTGTCGCCGCGCTGGTAGCGCTCCAGCAGGAAGGTCTTGAGGGTTTCAATCCAGGGATCGGTGCCGAAGGAATCGGCTTTGCTGCCGGTCACCAAGTAAGCGTCGAACGCCTCATCGTCGTTGGGGTATTGCCCCTGCATCACGTTATACACAATGAACTGAGCCGCGACGGGCTGTTGTGAAAACAGGCGCTGGAACATCTGCCCGTAACCCTGATATTGGTCGATCAGTTCCGGACGCAGGATATCGGTTTCCAAAATGCAGATGCGCAACGACATAAAAAATACCTGACACGATGATGGGAATATTGCACACCCTGAGCGTGCCTTGAAACACCGTCCCAAGGCAAGCCCCTTCCCCTGCCAGTCAGAACCGTTCTTGCCGGGCGGCTTTCTCCAGTAACAAGGCCGGCGGTGAAAAACGCTCGCCATACTGCTCGGCCAGGTACTGAGCGCGGGCGACAAAATCCAGCAGGCCGTACTGGTTGATGAACTGCAAGGCTCCGCCAGTCCAGGCGGCGAAACCGATACCGAAAATCGAACCGACGTTGGCGTCCGCCGTGGAGGTGAGCACGCCCTCCTCCACGCAGCGCACGGTTTCCAGGGCCTGGATGAACAGCAGGCGATCGCGGATGTCCTGTGGCGAAATCTGCCCGTCAGCTTTCTCGAAACGATTCTTGAGCTCCGGCCACAGGTGTTTCTGCCCGTCAGCCGGATATTCATAGAAACCGGCCCCGGCTGCTTTGCCTGGCCGCTTGTATTCGTTGAGCAGCAAGTCAATCACGGCGAACGCCGGGTGCTCGGTCGGCGTTTTCCCTTCCGCTTGCAGGTCCTTGCCGGTTTGCGCGCGGATATGGCTCATCAGGCTG
Source organism: Pseudomonas sp. NFACC45 (assembly GCF_900113505.1). NCBI lineage: Bacteria > Pseudomonadati > Pseudomonadota > Gammaproteobacteria > Pseudomonadales > Pseudomonadaceae > Pseudomonas > Pseudomonas sp. NFACC45. The sequence goes on along the minus strand of NZ_FOPO01000012.1, from coordinate 206,698 downwards.
AGGGACACTTCGTCAGAGATTGCCAGAGGCCCCACTGGCATGCCGGCCTTGCGCGCCTCGGTCTCGATCATCGGCGCGCTCACGCCCTCACCCAGCATGGCGATGCCTTCGTTGGTAAAGGTGCCGAATACCCGGGAAGTGAAGAAGCCTCGACTGTCGTTGACCACAATCGGCGTCTTGTTGATTTGCAGAACGAAATCGAAAGCGCGTGCCAGGGTTTCGTCGCTGGTGCGGGCGCCCTTGATGATTTCCACCAGGGGCATTTTTTCCACCGGGCTGAAGAAATGCAGGCCGATGAACTTCGTCTGATCCGGTACAGCCGTCGCCAGGCCGGTGATGGGCAGGGTCGAGGTGTTGGAGGCGATCACCGCGTCCACCCCAACTACCGCTTGGGCAGCGGCTGTGACACTGGTTTTCAGGGCACGGTCTTCAAACACAGCCTCAATGACCAGATCGCAACCGGCCAGGTCCGCGTCGCTGTCAGTGGTTTGAATCCGCGCCAGCGTGGCTTCGCGCTGCTCGGCGGTGAGCTGCCTGCGGGCGACCTTCTTATCCAGCAGCGCCGCCGCACGGGCCTTGCCCTTCTCGGCGGCGGCAAGGCTGACGTCCTTGAGCACCACCGCAATGCCGGCCATAGCGCTGACGTAGGCGATACCAGCCCCCATCATGCCGGCGCCGAGCACCGCGACTTTTTGCGTCAGATAAGGTGCAAAGCCCTGCGGGCGCGAACCGCCGGCCTTGATTTCGTTGAGCTGGAACCAGAACGTGCCGATCAGGTTCTTGGCCACCTGGCCGGTGGTCAGCTCGGTGAAGTAGCGGGTTTCAATCATGTGGGCGGTGTCGAAATCCACTTGGGCACCTTCCACCGCCGCGCAGAGAATTTTCTCCGGCGCGGGCAGGCAACCCTGGGTCTTGTTGCGCAGGATCGAAGGGGCTATCGCCAGCATCTGCGCGACTTTCGGATGCGACGGTGTGCCACCCGGAATCTGATAGCCCTTCGCGTCCCAAGGCTGGACCACGCTGGGGTTGGCGAGAATCCAGGCCCGGGACTTGTTCAGCAGGTCCTCGCGATCCACCGCCAGCTCATCGATCAGACCGGCCTGCAGCGCCTGTTGCGGGCGTACCTTCTTGCCCTCGAGCAAATACGGCAAGGCTTTCTCCAAGCCAAGCAAGCGCACCATCCGCACCACCCCGCCGCCACCCGGCAACAGGCCCAGGGTGACTTCCGGCAGGCCAATCTGCACCGACGGATGATCCAGCGCCACACGGTGATGGCAGGCCAGGCAGATTTCCCAGCCGCCGCCCAGGGCCGCGCCATTGATCGCAGCCACCACCGGTTTTCCCAGGGTTTCCAGGGCACGCAGTTGCGTCTTGAGCCCGAGAACCATTTCATAGAATGCCTTGGCTTGGGGTTTCTCAACCTTGACCAATTCGTTGAGGTCGCCGCCAGCGAAGAAGGTTTTCTTGGCCGAGGTAATGATCACTCCGGCAATCGAGTCTTTTTCGGCAATCAGCCGGACGACGCAGGCGGCCATGGCCTCGCGATACGTCGCATTCATGGTGTTGGCGCTCTGGCCTGGCATGTCCAGGGTCAGGACGACAATCCGGTCCGGGCCGGTTTCGTAGCGGATGGCATCGCTCATGAAAAGTATTCCTTGAAGTCGGGGCTCAGAGACGTTCAATAACGGTGGCAATGCCCATGCCGCCGCCGACACACAGCGTCGCCAGGCCATAGCGCAGGCGACGCGCCTCCAGCTCATCGAGCAAAGTGCCGAGGATTGCGCAGCCTGTAGCCCCCAAAGGATGCCCCATGGCGATGGAGCCGCCATTGACGTTGACCTTAGCGGGGTCGATGGCCATGTCCTTGATGAACTTGAGCACCACTGAGGCGAACGCTTCGTTGACTTCGAACAGGTCGATGTCCTCCACCCGCAGCCCCGCCTTGACCAGAGCCTTGCGGGTAGCCGGCGCCGGGCCGGTGAGCATGATGGTCGGATCGGTGCTGGTGACCGCCGTGGCGACAATCCGCGCCCGCGGTTGCAGCCCCAGGGCCTGCCCCTTGGCTTCGGAGCCGATCAGCATCAGCGCCGCCCCATCGACGATGCCGGAACTGTTGCCCGGCGTGTGGACATGGTTGATCCGTTCCACATGGCTGTAGACCCGCAGCGCCGTAGCGTCGAAACCCATCTGGCCCATGGCTTCGAAACTCGGCTTGAGCTTGCCCAGGCCCTCCAGGGTCGAGTCAGCACGGATGAATTCGTCGTGATCCAGCAGCACGATGCCATTCTGGTCCCGCACCGCCACCAGGGATTTGTTGAACGAACCGTCGGCCCGGGCCCGGGCGGCCTTTTGCTGGGAGTGCAGCGCGAAAGCATCGACGTCCTCGCGGCTGAAGCCCTCCAGGGTGGCGATCAGGTCGGCACCGATGCCCTGAGGCGTGAAGTGGCCCTGCAGGTTGGATTGGGGGTCGAGCGCCCAAGCGCCGCCGTCGCTGCCCATGGGCACGCGCGACATGGATTCGACACCGCCGGCCACCACCAAGTCCTCGAACCCTGAGCGCACTTTCATGGCCGCCAGATTCACCGCTTCCAGGCCCGAGGCACAGAACCGGTTGAGCTGCACGCCTGCCACGCTGACATCCCAGTCGGCGATCAGCGCGGCGGTCTTGGCGATGTCGGCGCCCTGATCACCGATCGGCGTCACGCAACCGAGCACGATATCGTCTACCTGGCTGGTGTCCAGGCCCATGCGCTGCTGCAGGGCAGTGAGCAGGCCGCCCACCAGGTTCACCGGTTTGACGCTGTGCAAAGCGCCATCGGCCTTGCCCTTGCCACGGGGGGTGCGTAATGCGTCAAAAATCAAAGCTTCGGTCATGACATCCTCAAACCACTGGGACAATGCAATGGCTCCAACCATAAGCCCAGCGGCCCGAGATTCAATGACCGCAGTGCTCAACGACGTTGACGGCCACGCTCAGACGAACGGTAGCCTGCTATCGGGTTAACCGATTCAGGTGAGCAAAGTGTCTAGCAAAAGGGCCTTCACGAAGGTGGCACTAGGCCTCATATCTTTTTAAGAACAGTTGGTGGCTAACTCATACGAATTGGATCTAAGCCAAGGCGGCTGCGGCCCCTAATGTAATCCTTGTACAAGATAGTCGTCGGGTTTTGCCGAGGCGCTTGTCAGACAGGAAGTGCAACGCCAGCCGCCAGGAGATATGCAGGCTGGCCTCAGGAAATAACAAAAAGGCGGGTCAGCCATGTTCAAACATTCGAAAGTTCGTCAAGCCGGACTCATTCTCTTCGCCACGACGCTGCTGTTGATTGTGCCGAATATCACCAAGATGATCGGCTGAATCCTGCGCGCGGGCGCCTGTATCATCGGCAAGCGCTATCGCTTGTATCGTCAAAAAATGTGACAGGTTCGTTGTTCGAGTCGCAGCAGCTGTGCCAACCTTTGCGGCACTCCCTCGACATGGAAGACGACCCTCGTGAAAGCTCTCATTGTGTTCGGCGCGCTGCTGCTCAGCACGCCCTTGTTTGCCGCGCAGCTGGTGCTGGAGCTGGGCACGACTGCTCGCACCTGGCAGACCGCCGAACTGCTCCAGCATCCTGAAGCCCGAACGATTCAGATCGCTGAAGACGTTTCCTACAAAAAGCCGATGAGTTATCGCGCCGTGCCGCTGACCGCGTTGTTGACCGGGGTACGCCCCGACGACCATCTCCAGGCCGTGGCGCTGGACGGATTTGCCGCCGAATTGCCCGCGGCACCGCTACTCAACAGCACCGGTGCTCGAGCCTGGCTGGCGATTGAAGACCCGGCCCAACCCTGGCCCGCGCTGGGTGAAGGCAAGGGCAGCGCCGGGCCCTTCTATCTGGTCTGGACCCACCCCCAGGCAGGTCACATCAGCCCCGAACAATGGCCGTACGCGGTGGCGACCATCAAGCGCCTGTCAGCGGTAGCCGAGCGCTTCCCTGCCCTGTTGCCAGCGCCCGCGGTGACCCAGGGTGATCCGGTCTATAAGGGCTTTGAACTGTTTCAGAAAAACTGCCTGGCCTGCCATCGGCTCAATGGCGCAGGCGACGCGCAGTTTGGCCCGGACCTGAACATCCCTTTCAATCCTACCGAGTACTTTTCCGGGGAGTTCCTCAAGCGCTATATCCGCGACCCACAAAGTCTGCGGCGCTGGCCCCAAGGGAAGATGCCGGGGTTCTCGGCCACGGTGCTGCCGGATTCGGAGCTGGAGCTGCTGGTGGGATATCTCAAGCATATGGCGGGGCGTAAACAGCCGTTGGCCCCATGAGTCAGCGTTGTGGCTGAGGTGACCTTGTGGGAGCACACCCTATGAAAACGGCCGACACATAGGTCAGCCGTTGCTCGGGTTGCGTGAATGAACGATCAGGCGTGCAGGCGCCGTATTTCCTGTTTGACACCCCAACCTTCGATGATGCCACCCAAAGGCTCCACCACGGCCTCGAAGTTTTGTTCGAAGTCTCCAATGTCATCGTAGGTGGCGTACATCACCCGGCTCAACTCCAATGACCAGGCCCCGTCGTCCCGGGCGCTGATCTGTGCATTCAAAGACTCACCCCGAAAATGACCTGCCGCCCTGCGCGCCCGCTCCTCATCCGGGAAAATGGCGTAGAACTCGATGGGATGGAATTGTGAGAAATCGAAACCGCCTTCTTTCATGCGGCGAAGCACACTGGTGCTGATGTCTTCTTGATAGGCTGTGCTCATGAAACGTCCTCCTCAAACCGATGGATAGACTTTCCGTCTTCCCGTGCGGGCAACCCTGTGGATTGCAGCGTTACGGCATCAAATGACCGTCGGGACACAAGCATGTAGCTGACAAGACCGGACCTAAGCGATCCTTTCGCTGATCTCAATTGCAGAGTAGCCGCAAGTCGTGGTCGCTGCCAAGCGGGGCCAGGCAGTGAACTTCATGAAATCGGTGTAATGCTGATGATTTCGATACTGTGCTGGGATTTGAGACTCTTGACCGTAGGGTCTGCGGTGCGCCCTTCCAGGTCATTGAGATCAAGCTTGGCGGGTACTGGAAGCAGCTTTTGGCGAATCAATTGCGCAGCCTGCTCCATGGAGGGCTCCTGATCATAGTCGAACTGCTCGGCGATGGCTTCGCCGTGATCATCAACGAAAGTGATCTCCCACTTTTGCATCGGTGTCTCCTCGATCAATTCAGGGCCTGGCTTACCTCTATCTCGACATTGAGGGTTGAACAATCGTTCCGCTCAGTCGGTGGACGGCAGCCATGAAAAAACCGCCTCATGGGCGGTTTTTTCCTGCAACGCCCGCGATTATTTCTCGGCACGTTCTTTCAAGGCTTTCAACGTATTGAACGGCGCATCCACTACGAACTTGTTGGCCAGCCAGGAAGGAACATCGCCACCCGGTTCGGTGTGGACCTGATAGATCACTTCGATCTGACCGGCGTCCTTGGGCGTGAATTTCCAGAAGCCTTCGACCTGAGTGACCCGTACAAACCCCTTTTTTTCCGGCAGGTAGGTGGGCACGCCTTTGAGGTTGCGGGTCAGGCTGCCATCGGCACCTTTGACGGTGGTCACTTGCAACACCGAGTCCCGCGGGGTAACCGGCCAGGGCGTATTGAACTGGGTATAGGTCCAGCTCTGGTCGCCTTCATGCTTGAGCAGCTCCTGGCTCTCGCATTCGTGAATCCAGGCACAGGCAGCCGAAACATCTTCCTGAAGAGCTTGCAGCTTGGCCATAGTGGTTTTCATGACGGTCACGCCTTGGTAGGCCTTGTACTTGGAACCGGCCACTTCACTGAGGGAAACCTTGATGCCGTCCTCTTCCTTGGCGACTTTCCAGTCTTCTGCCTGGGCGGTAGCCGTTGCCAGCAGCACGGTCAAACCACACAACACAGCCATACGATGCAGCGAACCCATAGTTTTTTTCCTTGTTATCGAAGTTCCGAACTGGCCCATTACGCTGCCGTGATTTGCTCCCACCAACCGATCAGCCGGATGGCGTCTTCAGTGCTGTTGCCGCAAACCTCTATGTCGGCCCCAAACGCCGAGCACACTATCGGCCGCTCCGGCTGGCCAAAGATCCGGCACAGGTTATCGACTGACAGCTGCACGCAACGTTCGCCCGCCGGTTTGCCGTGGGGCATGCCAGGAATCGGCGAACTGATGGAAGGGGCGATGCAGCAGGCGCCACAGCCCTCGCGGCATTTCATGACGACAACATCCTCACGACAAGTAATGATTGGTAACAGAACACAGAGTAACGGCTAAAACACTCGTTTTAAATTACCGTCCGTGTGTTTTTTCTTTTACGCCAGGATGACCATACAGTCAGCGACGAGATGGGAGGATTACTGCTTGAATTCGAAATCCAACGCCGCACCTTCGACTTCATTGCGCTCTTGATTGCGCAAAGGCAATTGCATTTCATTGCTCAGCAAGCGGCCATTGAGTTGAAACGGTCCCGGTTTTTCCCCAAACATGGAGGGCAACAAAGGCTCACGCTTGGGTAACGGCACCGCACCCGGAGGCTGCAGATCTTCAACCATGTCTTGAGGCAGGCTCAAATCCAGCTTGGCCGGCGGTAACCGGGTCTTGGCGACCTCGCGGGCAGACTTGCTCTTGGAGGCGACCGGGGCACGTTTTTTCTTCGCCGCTGCGGCTTTTTTAGCGGGGGCTTTTTTAACCACTGCCGGTTTTTTCTTCGACGCGTTTTTAGTGGCGCTGGCGGCCGGCTTCTCCTGCACCGACGCAGCCACGACACCTTCCGAGTGGAAGGCAGTCAACAGGCCGATCAAAACCCAGGCGGCAGGAGCAATGGCTTTCATAGACACTACGGCGCTTACGGCAGAGATCCCCATGCTCGCCTGTTAATCAGTCGCTGACAAGCACATCAGGTCGGGTTCGCCCAGTTTCGATCAGTAACCGCTGACGGTCTCCTGGCACAGTTGGGTGGCCAGCAGGCCTAGCGTCATCAAGGCCCGTTCGGCTTCGCGGTTCCAAGGCGTACCGCAATTGAGGCGGATGCAATGGTTGAACTGTTCGGTGTTACTGAAAATCAGCCCTGGCGCAATGCTGATACCTTGCTGCAGCGCCCGTACATGCAACTCCTGAGTGTTGACCCGTCCCGGCAGGCTGACCCATAGAATGAAGCCTCCAGTGGGACGGCTCATTTGCGTACCTTCGGGAAAGTACTGCTGCACTGCCAACTGAAAGGCACTGAGGTTTTTGCGGTACTCCTGGCGGATATAACGCAAATGCCGATCATAGCCGCCATTTTCCAGGTACGCCGCAATGCCCATCTGCGTGACGCTGCATGCCGAGTGCGTGCTGAAGGTCTGGAGCCGTTGGATTTCCTGCTGGAATTTACCGGCAATCATCCAGCCAATGCGCACGCCCGGTGACAACGTCTTGGAAAAACTCGAACAGTAAATGACCCGGTCCAACCGGTCATAGGCCTTGAGCGCCTTGGTGCGTCCTTGCTCGAACATCAACTCGCCATAAATATCGTCTTCAACGACCTGGATGTCGAAATCCGAGGCCAGGCGCAACAGTTGTTTTTGCCGCTCCTCGGGCATCGTCCCGCCGAGGGGGTTGCTCAAGCGCGTGGTCAGCACCAGCGCCTTGATCGACCACTGGTTGGCCGCCAATTGCAGGGCTTCCAGGCTCATGCCAGTGACCGGGTCGCTGGGGATCTCGATGACCTTGAGGCCCAGCAGATCCGCCAGTTGCAGCAAGCCGTAGTAAGTCGGCGATTCGGCGGCGATCAGGTCTCCTGGCCGGGTCAGCACTCGCAAGGACATTTGCAGGGCATCCACGCAACCGTGAGTGATCACCACCTCGGAGGGATCCACCACGACCCCGGCATCGCGCATGCGAATCGCCACCTGACGCCGTAAGGGTTCAAAGCCCGGGCTGAACATGTAACTGAACGCCCGCGGGCTGTGGAAGCGCGTGACCTTGGCCAATTGCTGGTGCAGCGCCCGTACAGGCAGGTAGTCGACGCTCGGCACCGCCGCGCCCAGGGGAAATACCCCTTCGCGGCGCGACTCAACCAACACCTGCTGGATGATGCTGCTGCGCGTGACCAGCCCCGGACGCTCTACCCGCGCGATGTCCGGCGTCGGCGCCGTCAGAGCCGGGGTTTGATGCACGTAATAACCGGACTGCGGCCGCGCGCGGATCAGCCCCTGATCTTCAAGGTTGGCGTAGGCCTGCAGCACCGTCGCATGGCTGACGTTGAGCTGCGAGCTCATCTTGCGCACCGAAGGCACACGTTCACCGGGCTGATACACACCGCGCCGGATGTCTTCAGCCAGTTGTTGGGCAATACGTTGATAGAGCAAGAGGTTGGTCATGACGCAGCACTCGATTTCACGGGCATTTTATTTTTGTGACAGATAATACCGGAACAGTTTAGAAGTGTACTGGGACAGTTGCCAGATTACTCGACCCTACAGGGCAGTGACAGCCCCAACTGTTACTCATGAATCACTGATTCGCAGGCCCAAAAAAACCCGGCGCCTCTGAAGGGGCCGGGTTTTCCAGCAACGCAACCCTTAGCGGGCGGCGCCGAGCTGGCCTTTCTCGTCGGAGAACACAATTTCAACCCGACGGTTCTGTGCCCGACCACGCTCGGAAGCGTTGACGTCGACCGGGAACTCATCTCCGTAGCCTTCGACCTGAATGCGCTTTTCGTCGATCCCCAAGTCCACCAGCACGTCCGCCACCGCCTGGGCCCGGTTACGGGACAGCTTGAGGTTTTCCTGCTTGCCGCCGGTGCTGTCGGTGTAACCTTCGATGCGCACCACACGCTTGGGGTTGAGCTGCAAGAATTGCACGATCTTGAGCACAACCCGGTTGGCCGAGTTCTTCAACTGCGCCTGGCCGGTGTCGAACAGCACGTCACCGAGCGTCATCACCAGGCCGCGATCGGTCTCGGTGGTCGCCATCGCCATGATCTGCTCTTCCAGCCACTTGCCCTGTTGCTGGACACTCAGCAACTTGGACTCGCGCAGGGCCAGTTGCAGGCGCTGGCGCTCCAGTTCGAGCTTCGCCGCGCGCTCTTCGTTGAGCACCTGATTGCTGTGCTCACGGGCGATCTCACTGTAACGCTGGCTCAGGTAGGCGTAATGCAGCACATCCTCGCTGCTGCCCCAGTAGCTGGACAAACGATCGGCCCGGGCCAGGGATTCGCCGGCGCGGATGACGTCCTTGGGCGCGGCTCGCAATACGTTGGAGTCTTCCTTGACCTTCTGGAAGTCGGCACCGGCCTTTTCCAGCGCCGCTTCGCTGCGCTGACCCGCGCAACCGTACAAGCTGGCCAGGCCCGCGAGAATCAGGCCGCCAAATACTTGGGACTGCTTCATTGGGCGTCATCTCTCAACTGTTTGCGCAAGCGCTCGATGCGGGTGTTAAGCACGTTCAGATGTTCCTCGCCTTTGAGGGTCAGCACCTTCGCTTCGGCCAGGCGTGCATCCAATTCGGCTTGCTCAGCGCGCATGCGGGCCTTCTTGAACGACTCATCGGCCATGTTGGACTGGGCGCGGGCGAACTTTTCTTCGGCGAGTTTCAACTCGGGCACTTCTTCGGATGTGGCGCCCACGGCGCGGGCTTGCTCCAGCGCCTGTTCGGTCAGGCGAATCTGTTCATTCGGCGCCGGATCGGCTGCGCAACCCGCCAGAGCCAGTACGGCCAGGGCAGCGAAAAGAGGTCGAATAGTCACTAATGTTCCCTACTGTTTTGGGGCACCAACAGGTGGCTGCAACTGTGTTTTCCAACGCTCGATATTGCGCTGCAACACAGCCTCCGTCAGGCCGGACGCGGCCAATTCTGTCATCTTTTGCGCCAGCTGTCCGCGCAACCATGGGTCATTGCAGGCGGAGTTATGGGAAACCGCGAGGAACAGCCCCGGGGCATCCACCGGTTGCGGCGCGGCCTGCAGGTCATTGGCCATGCCCAATGTCTGGGCCATCGCCAGGCCCGAGTAACGCCCTGCCAGGACATACTCCACCTCCCCCAACAGCAGTTTCTGAAAGGCTTCAGTCAAGTTGGGGGTACGGGTCAGGGACAATTGCTGCTCGGCAAACACGCCAAAGGCCTGGGTCATTCGCGCCTTTTGCGACAATGCCCCGGGATGCCCATGAAGGTCCTCGGGCTGAGTGATCACCAATGTCGAATCCTTGCGGGTCCACACCAGGTAATCGTTATTGAGCAAGGGCGGGTGAACATAGTCCAGGGTTTCAAGCTCGCTGATGGTCAGCGCGGCGTCGACGAGCAGGTCCATGCGTCCGCTGCGCACTTCGTCCAGTGCCTGGGCACGCTTGCCGGCATAGAGCAATTCGATCTTGATCCCCAGCTCCGTCGCCACTTGCGCCAGCAGGTCGGCGCTGGCGCCGATCAGGTGCTTGGGGTCCTGGGGGTCTTGCCATAGGTAGGGCGGCGCATCCGGGCTACCGGTGGCGATCAGGCGTTCACATTTGCCGGCGGCTACAGACAGACCTGGCACGACGGCCAGCGCCCACAGCAACGACACGCCAGCCAAACGGCGAAGATCCATGGCGATATGCTCCCCTTGCAGTGACAACAACGTGCAGATAATAAAAAACCCGGCCAAAGGGCCGGGCTCTTTATAAGTGAAGACGCCGGATTAGACCAGCTTCTCCAGCTCAGGGATGGCTTCGAACAAGTCCGCTACCAGGCCATAGTCGGCCACCTGGAAGATCGGCGCTTCTTCGTCCTTGTTGATCGCGACGATCACCTTGGAGTCTTTCATGCCGGCCAGGTGCTGGATCGCGCCGGAGATACCGACGGCGATGTACAGCTGTGGCGCAACGATCTTGCCGGTCTGGCCGACCTGCATGTCATTGGGTACAAAACCTGCGTCGACCGCGGCGCGGGAAGCACCGACGGCTGCGCCCAGCTTGTCGGCCAGGGCGTACAGGTGCTTGAAGTTGTCACCGTTCTGCATGCCACGCCCGCCCGAAACGACGATCTTGGCAGCGGTCAGTTCCGGACGATCGGACTTGGCCAGTTCTTCGTTGACGAAGCTGGAGATACCGGCGTCGTGGGCAGCGCCTACGGCTTCAACGGCAGCCGAACCACCTTCTGCGGCAACCGGGTCGAAACCGGTAGCACGTACGGTGATGACCTTGACCGCAGCATTGGACTGCACGGTAGCAATGGCGTTACCGGCATAGATCGGACGCTTGAAGGTGTCGGCACTTTCCACCGAGATGATCTCGGAGATCTGGTCGACGTCCAGCGCAGCGGCAACGCGCGGCAGGATGTTTTTACCGTTGGACGTGGCGGCAGCCAGGATGTGGCTGTAACCCTTGCCCAGCTCAGCGACGAGCGGAGCAACGTTTTCCGGCAACTGGTGCGCGTAAGCGGCATTGTCAGCGCTCAGGACTTTGCTCACGCCCGCGATTTTCGCAGCCGCTTCAGCCACGGCGCCAGCGCCCTGCCCAGCTACCAGGACGTGGACATCGCCACCGATTTTGACAGCGGCAGCAACAGTGTTCAGCGTGGCCGGAGCCAGCACTTTGTTGTCGTGTTCAGCGATTACCAAGATAGTCATAATTAGATTACCTTCGCTTCGTTTTTCAGTTTCTCGACCAACTCAGCAACAGACTTGACCTTGATGCCCGCGCTGCGTGCAGCCGGCGCTTCGACTTTGAGGGTCTTGTTGGTGGAGGCGGTGGAAACGCCCAAAGCGTCCGGAGTCAGCACTTCAAGCGGCTTCTTCTTGGCTTTCATGATGTTTGGCAGGGACGCGTAGCGCGGCTCGTTCAAACGCAGGTCGGTAGTGACGATGGCCGGCAGTTTCAGGGAAACTGTCTGCGCGCCGCCGTCGATTTCGCGCGTCACGGCAACGCTGTCGCCGGACACTTCAACCTTGGACGCGAACGTGCCCTGACCGTAGCCGCTCAATGCCGCGAGCATCTGGCCGGTCTGGTTGTTGTCGCTGTCGATGGCCTGCTTGCCGAGGATCACAAGCGAGGGCTGTTCCTTGTCGACCACAGCCTTGAGCAGCTTGGCCACGGCCAGGGAAGTCAGGTCTTCGGCGGATTCGACGAGGATGGCACGATCAGCACCCAGCGCCAGCGCGGTACGCAGTTGCTCCTGGGCAGTGGTCGGGCCGATGGAGACGACGACGATCTCAGTCGCCACGCCTTTTTCTTTCAGGCGTACGGCTTCTTCTACGGCGATTTCGCAGAAAGGGTTCATCGACATCTTGACGTTGGCGAGGTCGACGCCGGAGTTGTCCGCCTTGACGCGAACCTTGACGTTATAGTCGACCACTCGTTTGACAGCTACAAGAACCTTCATGGATTCCTCGTTACTCTCCGGTGAAAAGAAAGTCGCCTAGGCGAACCTGGCGGTTGATGCTCATGGGCGCAAGGGCACCTCTAAAAACGCCGGCATAACCACACATGACCTTGCTCACGGGAGTGAAGACCGTTCGTCAGTGATGACCGACAAGTCATTCATTATCGCGGCGTGTAAACTGCGCGTCCGAACCACGCAATACGTCACTTTGTGCTGCCTTCGCCCTGTCTTTAGAGGTGCTCTTGGAACCAACAGTCAGCCTACGGCGAGCGCAAAACCGCCCGTATCTTGACCGGAACGCCCATTCCGGTCAATACGGCAAAATGGTCAGTCATAAGCCGTACGTCAGTGATTTATCAGGCCTGCGGCTATTTCAAACAAACGTTTGTATTGGACCCTGAGAGTGGTGTAGATATAATGCGCCGCTTAAGAGAGAAGCGCGGGTCATTCATTGCCGCTTTCGTCGATTTCGCGAAGCAGATCGTGGATGCAACGCCAAACCTCCAATTAGAAAAACTGTTGAGCCTTGAGTAGGAGATAGCCTGTGGAACGCGAATACATGGAATTCGACGTGGTCATCGTCGGTGCCGGCCCCGCTGGCCTGTCTGCCGCTTGCCGACTGAAACAGAAGGCCGCCGAAGCCGGTAAGGAAATCAGCGTCTGCGTGGTCGAAAAAGGCTCCGAAGTCGGTGCGCACATTCTCTCCGGTGCGGTATTCGAACCCCGCGCCCTGAACGAACTGTTCCCGGACTGGAAAGAACTCGGGGCACCGTTGAACACGCCCGTCGTGCGCGATGACATTTATGTCCTGAGAAACGCCGAGACCGCGAGCAAAATCCCTGACTTCTTTGTGCCCAAGACCATGCACAACGAAGGCAACTATATTATTTCCCTGGGCAACCTGTGCCGCTGGCTGGCCCAGCAGGCCGAGAACCTGGGCGTGGAAATCTACCCGGGCTTCGCCGCCCAGGAAGCGCTGTTCGACGAAAATGGCGTCGTACGCGGGATCATTACCGGTGACCTCGGTGTGGACCGTGAAGGCAAGCCGAAGGAAGGCCTCTACACCCCTGGCATGGAGCTGCGTGGCAAATACACGCTGTTCGCCGAAGGCTGCCGTGGTCATATCGGCAAGCAACTGATCAAGCGCTTCAACCTGGACAGCGACGCCGACGCCCAGCACTACGGCATCGGCCTGAAGGAAATCTGGGAAATCGACCCGGCCAAGCATCAACCGGGCCTGGTGGTGCACACCGCCGGCTGGCCGCTGGACATCATGGGCACCGAAAATACCGGGGGCTCTTTCCTTTATCACCTGGAAAACAACCAGGTGGTGGTCGGCCTGATCGTCGACCTGTCCTACAGCAACACTTTCCTGTCGCCGTTCGACGAGTTCCAGCGCCTCAAGCATCACCCGGTGCTCAAGCAGTACCTGGAAGGCGGCAAGCGCGTCAGCTACGGTGCTCGTGCTATCTGCAAGGGCGGCCTGAACTCGCTGCCGAAAATGGTCTTCAAGGGCGGCGCGCTGATCGGTTGCGACCTCGGCACCCTGAACTTCGCCAAGATCAAAGGCAGCCACACCGCCATGAAATCCGGCATGCTCGCCGCCGAGGCGGTGGCCGATCGCCTGTTCGCCGAATCCGAAGGCGGTGATGAACTGACTGCTTACGTCGACAGCTTCAAGAACAGCTGGCTGTATGAAGAGCTGTTCGCCAGTCGTAACTTCGGCCCAGCGATCCACAAGTACGGCGCCATCATCGGCGGCGGCTTCAACTGGCTCGACCAGAACATCTTCGCCGGCAAGCTACCGTTCACCTTGCATGACACCAAACCGGACTATGCCTGCCTGAAACTGGCGGCTGACTGCAAGAAGATCGACTACCCGAAACCGGACGGCAAGCTCAGCTTCGACAAACTCAGCTCGGTGTTCATCTCCGGTACCAACCATGAAGAAGAACAGCCCTGCCACCTGAAACTGACCGATCCGAGCATCCCGATCAGCAAGAACCTGCCGCTGTATGACGAACCGGCCCAACGCTATTGCCCGGCCGGGGTGTACGAAGTGGTGACCAAGGAAGACGGCGAGAAGCGCTTCCAGATCAACGCCCAGAACTGCGTTCACTGCAAGACCTGCGACATCAAGGACCCTGCACAGAACATCACCTGGGTTTCGCCGGAAGGCGCCGGCGGGCCGACTTACCCGAACATGTAAGCCGATTCGCTGAACATCAAGGCTCCCGACATGGGGGCCTTTTTGTTGCCTGCGATTCTGACAACCACACCGAACACATGTGGGAGCGAGCCTGCTCGCGATAGCGGCGTGTCAGTCGACATCCATCTTGAATGATAAAGCGCTATCGCGAGCAGGCTCGCTCCCACAAGGAATTCTGAGTGATCAAGCCGCGCGCTCTTCCCCGGGACTGCGCTCAAAGTAACGCTTGTACTCCCGGCTGAACTGCGACGAACTCTGATACCCCACCTGGTGCGCAACCTGGGCCACGCCCATGCCCTCGATCAGCAGCAACCGCTGAGCCTTGAGCAGACGCAGGCGCTTGAGGTACTGCACCGGTGACAACAGCGTGCTGCGTTTGAAATGTTCATGGAAGGTCGAAGCACTCATGTTCGCGCAACTGGCCAGCGTCTCGACGTTCAACGGTTCGGTGAAATGCGCGTGCAGATGGCTCAGTGCAGCGGCAATCCGGGCAAACTGGCCTTGCTGCTCCACCAGCGCGCGCAGTACGTCGGCCTGGGGCCCGCGCAAGACGACGAACAGCAACTCGCGCAGTCGCGCCTGGCCCATGACCTGACACTCCAACGGATCGTGCAAGCAGTGCAACAGCCGTTCGACACACCCTCGCATAGCACCATCGAGCGTGGCGATGGTCATGGATTCCGGCGTCTGCGCCGCCAGGCTTCGCCCCGGCGTCAACCCCATGGCCAGCACCAGCTCCCCCAACATCGCCCGATCAATCGCCACGGAAATCCCGAGCAACGGAGCATCGGGCAGGGCATAGGTTTCGCATTCGAACGGCACCGGCAACGCCTGGATCAGGTAATGCCCAGCGCCGTACTCCAGTGTGCGAGGTCCCAGGTAAGCCAGTTTGCTGCCTTGGGCAATGATCACCAGGCTTGGCTCGTAGAGCTGCGGACCTCGGGCGATGTCCTGGCTGCACCGCAGGACTTGTACGCCAGGCAGCGGCGTAGGAACAAAACCGTCACGGGTCGCCAGGGGTTCGATCAGCGAAACCAGCGCCGCGTTGGCATCGAGATGGCGGGTCAACTTCATGAGAAAAACTTCGCGAAAAAAGGGATGAAAACATCATCGCAGGTCTGACGCCTGGCAGGATCAAACCATAGCCAACGTCGGAGGAATAGGCATGACATCCGTAGAAATTGCCATCGCCCCGAACCGACAGGACTCGCAGAATGAACCCTCTCACCGTTCACAGCCAAGCGAGGTCCATTATGTACACTGCCATCGGATATGCCGCCCAATCGGCCACCACTCCCCTCGCCCCGATGAAGTTCGAACGCCGCAGCCCGCGAGCCGACGATGTGGCGATCGACATTCTCTACTGCGGTGTCTGCCATTCCGACATCCACCAGGCCCGCAATGAATGGGGTATTGCCGTTTATCCGTTGATGCCCGGCCATGAGATCGTCGGAAAAGTCACCGCCGTCGGTGCGAATGTCACCCGCTATAAGGTCGGCGACCTGGTGGGCGTTGGCTGCATGGTCGACTCCTGCCGCGAATGCGAAGCCTGTCGCGCCGACCTGGAGCAATACTGCTACCAGGGCATGACGCAGACCTACGCCAGCCCGGATCGCATCAGCGGCGGCCACACCATGGGCGGTTATTCCAACAGCATCGTGGTCAGCGAGCACTTCGTGCTGCGCATCCCGGAAACCCTCGATCCGGCCGGCGCCGCGCCAATTCTCTGCGCTGGCATCACCACCTATTCGCCCCTCAAGCACTATGGCGTGAAGGCCGGCGACAAGGTCGGCGTGCTGGGCATGGGCGGCCTGGGTCACATGGGCATCAAGTTCGCCAAGGCCATGGGCGCAGAAGTGACGCTGTTCACCCGCTCGGCGAGCAAGGCTGACGAGGCCCGTCGCCAGGGCGCCGACCATGTGATCGTGTCCACCGACGCCGAGCAAATGGCCGCTGCCGCCGGTCATTTCAACTTCCTGCTGGACACCATTCCGGTGCAGCACGACCTCAACCCCTACCTCAGTACCCTGCGGTTCGACGGTGTACACATCCTGGTAGGCTTGGTCGAGCCGATCGATCCGCCAGTCCACGCGGCCAACTTGATCATGGGCCGGCGGGTCCTGGCCGGCTCGTTGATCGGTGGTGTTGCCGAAACCCAGGAAGTGCTGGACTTCTGCGCCGAACACAACATCAGCTGCGACATCGAAATGCTCGACATCCGCCAGATCAACGAGGCCTACAGCCGCATGATCGCAGGTGACGTGAAGTATCGCTTCGTCATCGACATGGCAACCCTCAAAGCCTGACGTTCGTCAGACCTTCGCGCCAAGTTCGGCCGACAGCCGGGCTGTGACCCCTTTGACCAGGGGAATCAGCTCGGCCATTTTTTCCAGCGGCATATACGGTACGGTGCTGGCGATGCTGATACCGGCGACGATACGCTTGCCGGCGTCTCGGATCGGCGCCGCCACACAACGAATCGACGGTTCGTTGTCTTCCAGATCGAAGGCATAACCACCGGCTACATACTCCACCATCCGCTGCTGGAACTGCTCCCAGGATTGCTCCTGATGCTGAGGCCAGAACTGATTCTTCCCACCCGCCGGCAAGCTGATTTCATACAGCCTTTTCCATTGTTCCTGAGAATCATCGAGCATCAGCGCCTTACCGATCCCGGTACGCGCCAGCGGCATGCGATGGCCCACGCGCGAACGCATTTCCGGGCCATTGCGCCCCGGATTTTTCAGCAGGTACAACACCTCGTCACCCTCGCGAATCGCCAGGTGAACCGTGTCACCGGTAAGCGCCGACAACTCGTCCAGATACGGCCCTGCCAGACTCACCAGCGGCAACTCTTCCCGGGCCTGAAAACCCAGCTCGATCAGCTTCGGCCCCAACAGATAACCCACTTGCGGCACCACGCGCAGGTAGCGTTCATCCACCAGGCAACTGGCCAGGCGATGGGTGGTGCTGCGGGTGGTGCCGATCAACCGGGCGATTTCCTTCAAGTCACGGGCACCGCTGGCGACCGCCTGGACCACACCCAGACCCCGCAGCAGTGTCTGGGTGCCTGTGGGCGCCGCGTCCTTGGTGATTTTTGGATCGTCTTGCTGCATATCCGGCCTTCAACAGTGAGCGGGGAACGGGCGGCATTATGGTCGCCCGCCCCGTCGGACTACAACTCGATGCGCTCGACCTTCCCCACCAGCAGGATGTAGGACAGCGCACCAATCAACGCCAGCACGGCGATATAGGTGATGGCCGGGGCAAACGAATCGCCGCTGGCGAGAAAACCGATGACGATGGGCGTGGCAATGGCCGCCAGGTTACCGATGAAATTGAACACCCCGCCCGTCAACCCGAGCAACCGCGCGGGCGCCAAGGTCGACACCAGCGACCAGGTGATCGACGCCAGGCCATTGCCGAAAAATGCCAGGGCCAGGAAAGCGATCACCAGCGGTGTCGACTCAACAAAGTTGGCGCCGATGATCGCCGTAGAGATCAGCAGCCCGCCGATGATCGGCAGCTTGCGGGCAAACCCCACCGTGGAACCGCGACGGATCAACCAGTCGGAGAAGAACCCGGAACACAACACACCGACAAACGCGGCGAGGAACGGCAACGACGCCAGCAAGCCGGACTTGATGAAGTCCATGCCGCGATATTTCACCAGGTAGGTCGGGAACCACGTCAGAAAAAACCACAGTGTGGAATTCAAGCAGAACTGGCCCAGGTAGATGCCCCACAACTTGCGCTGGGTCAGGACGATCCCCAGGTCCGCCCAACTGAACTTGGCCTTGGCTGTATCGGCTTGTATATCCACCAACCCGCCGCCTTCGCGGATCAGTTCGATCTCGGCGGCGTTGACCCCTTTGAAATCCCGCGGTTCGCGATACACCGCGTACCAGATCACCGCCCAGAGAATGCCCACCGCACCCGTGGCGACAAACACCATGTGCCAACCGAAAGCATGTTGCAGCCACGCCAATACCGGCGTCAGGAAGGCCAGCCCGACGAACTGCCCGGACGTGTAGAAACCAATGGCCGTAGCCCGCTCACGCTCAGGAAACCAGGTGGTGACCACGCGGCTGTTGATCGGGTACGCCGGCGCTTCCAAAGCACCGACCGCCATGCGCAGGACGAACAACGCAATGAAGCTGGCGGCAAAACCGAGCATCACCGTGGCCACCGACCACAGCAACAGTGCAACGCTATACAAAATACGCGGGGGCACCCGGTCCACCAGCCAGCCACCCGGGATCTGCATGGCGGCGTAGGTCCAGCCGAACGCCGAGAAAATCAGCCCGACGTGGATCGGGTCGATGCCCAGCTCACTGGTCAGCGCGGGGGCGGCGATGGAGAGGTTGCTGCGGTCCAGGTAGTTGATCACCACGGTGATGAACAGCAGGACCATGATGAAAAAACGCTTGCGGCTGGGCGTCACCAACGACGCTTGCGCGCTCAGGGTGTGCGCTTGCATGTGAGTGCCTCTTTTTATGTTTATTGAGGAAACGGGGGCATTGCTGGAGATCTCCCTGCAGAAGAAGATCCAGTGTGGGAGCGGGCTTGCTCGCGAAGACGGCGTATCCGTTGGCTGATGTATTACTGACACACCGCCTTCGCGAGCAAGCCCGCTCCCACATTTAAACCGAGAGAGTCAGGACCAAATCACCACTCAGCAAAACTGCCATCGGCATGACGCCAGATCGGGTTGCGCCAGCGGTGGCCGATGGCCGCGCGTTCGATCACGTACTCCTCGTTGATCTCGATGCCCAGGCCCGGGCCGTTAGGGATTTTCACGAAGCCCTTGTCGTAGTCGAACACCTGCGGATCCTTGATGTAATCCAGCAGGTCGTTGCTCTCGTTGTAATGGATGCCCAGGCTCTGCTCTTGGATGAACGCGTTGTAGCAAACCGCATCCAGTTGCAGGCACGCCGCCAGGGCAATGGGCCCCAGTGGGCAGTGCAGTGCCAGCGCCACGTCGTAGGCCTCGGCCATGTTGGCGATCTTGCGGGTTTCGGTGATGCCACCGGCGTGAGACGCATCCGGCTGGATGATGTCCACGTAGCCTTCGCTGAGCACCCGTTTGAAATCCCAACGCGAAAACAGCCGCTCACCCAAGGCAATTGGCGTGCTGGTCAAAGGCGCCAGCTCCTTGAGGGCTTCGTAGTTTTCACTGAGCACCGGCTCTTCGATGAACATCAATTTGTACGGATCAAGTTCCTTCATCAGCACTTTGGCCATCGGCTTGTGCACCCGGCCGTGGAAGTCCACGCCGATGCCGACGTTCGGCCCGACTGCGTCCCGCACCGCCGCGACGTTGGCCAGGGCCAGATCGACTTTTTCAAAGGTGTCGAGAAACTGCAGCTCTTCGGTGCCGTTCATCTTCACCGCCGTGAAGC
The DNA here is from genome assembly GCF_900113505.1 of Pseudomonas sp. NFACC45. NCBI lineage: Bacteria > Pseudomonadati > Pseudomonadota > Gammaproteobacteria > Pseudomonadales > Pseudomonadaceae > Pseudomonas > Pseudomonas sp. NFACC45. The sequence continues at coordinate 186,749 of NZ_FOPO01000012.1, read as the reverse complement.
CCCGCGCCACGGCTTCTTTCGCCGCTCGGGCGGTGTCCGCCGGGCGGTCGCCGCCGATCCACGAATACACGCGGATCTTGTCGCGCACCTGACCGCCGAGCAAATCGCTGACCGACACGCCCAAGGCTTTGCCCTTGATGTCCCACAGCGCCTGGTCGATACCGGCCAAGGCGCTCATGTGAATGGCGCCCCCCCGGTAGAAGCCGCCGCGATACAACACCGTCCAGATATCTTCGATGTTGCGTGGGTCTTTGCCAATCAGGTAGTCGGACAATTCCTCAACAGCCGCAGCCACCGTGTGGGCGCGGCCTTCGACCACGGGCTCGCCCCAGCCGGTGACACCTTCATCGGTTTCGACTTTGAGGAAGCACCAGCGCGGCGGAACGATAAACGTGGTCAGTTTGGTGATTTTCATCGTGTTGTCTCTCTTATCAGATGCAGCGCGCGGGGCGCTGGAAAAGTCTTCAGTTCAAGGCATTCCACGCGGCCACGTAGGCCTTGGCGCGCACCGCCACTTCGTCAGCCGTCAGGCCCGGCTTGAACAACCCGGAGCCGAGGCCAAAGCCCTTGACGCCGGCCTCGACGAATACCGCCATGTTGTCCGGGGTAATCCCGCCCACCGGCACCAGCACGGTTCCGGCCGGCAGCACCGCGAGCCAGGCCTTGACCACCGCTGGGCCCATTTGCTCGGCCGGAAACATCTTCAACACGTGGGCACCTTCGGCCAGCGCGGCAAAGGCTTCGGTGGGCGTGGCAACACCGGGCGACAAGTAGAGCCCTGCCGCTTTCGCCGCCCGCAACACCTTAGGATCGCTATGGGGCATAACGATGACTTGACCGCCGGCGGCTTTCACTTGCTCGACCTGTTCCGGCGTGAGTACCGTGCCGGCCCCGATCAGACAATCGGCGGGCAAGGTACTGCGCAGGATGCGGATACTTTCGTACGGTTCGGGGGAATTGAGCGGTACTTCGATGACGCGAAATCCGGCGCCATAAAGGACATCGCCAATAGCGGCGGCCTCTTCCGGACGCAGACCGCGCAAAATGGCGATCAGCCCGTTGTGCGCCAGTGCTTGTGTGAGCATGTCAGACCTCCAGTCGTTTAACGCGATGCGGTGGAATCGAGCAGCCCAGCCGCCACGGCCAGTTGCCACAAACCACGCTCGGTGGCCTGTTCGGCCAGGGTCACCCGGGCAAAACCGCAGGCGTCGAGGGCCCGTTGATAACGGGCACAGAGTTGCGAGTTGCCGATCAGCACCACCATCGGCAGATGGATGGTGTCGCGCCGTCGGCGTTGCACGGTGGCCAGGGCCATCAGTTCATGACCGATCAGGAGGCCGGAAAGATAATCCGCCTGGGCGCTGGCACTGAGCTCACCAGTCAAGCCCAGACTGCGGGCACTGAACACGGTGGACAACGGGCCGATCTGGCCGTCCACCGACAACGCCACCTGCACGCCGCGATCAAAAGCCAGGCTATCGAACGCCATACCACGTTGCTGGGTGCGGCCGAGAATGCTGTGGTCGCTGAGCACAGCGAAAATCTCGCCAGTCATGAAAGTGTCGAAATGCACGATGCAGCCATCGGCGACCTCCACCCATTTCGAATGACTGCCAGGCAGGCCGATCAGCACCGCTTCGTTCGGCAAACGGTGCAACGCGCCGAGCACCTGGGTTTCTTCGCCGCGCATGACATTGGGTAACCGCGACCGCTGGATCACCCCCGGCACGATGTGCACATCGACGCCGCGAAGACTGCGAATTATTTGTAGGGAATGTCCGAGATTGGCGACGTTGGCGGGCGTGTCGCAGTAAGGCGCTTCACGCCAGCCCTGGGCGCTACCGACCATGCCGCAGGCGATGACCGGCAAACCTGGCTGAGCGTCGAGCCAGTCGCCGCAAGCCTCATCGAACGCCAATTCGAAGCCATCGATGCACACCCGGCCGGCCAGGGTTCGCGGCCCGGAGGGCAACTGCATGATCCCCGTCGACAGCGAGCGCTGTTCGAGCACCTCGCCACCAGCGGCGAGTTTGTAAGCCCGTAATGAGGTGGTCCCCCAATCGAGCGCAATCAATTGCGCCTGCATCCGCTTCACCTGTTTTGTTTTTTGGCAGTGAGTGCACGGACTATAAACCTGGACGCAGAAAAATCTCAATATATAAATATCACTCCCATATATTGGGATGACCGTATTTCACGCAAAGTTATCGTCATTCACCCACGAACCCTGCTACGTTTTCTGCCGGACGCCTTAGAACTCAGGGAAATGTTTATGGGACAACTACTGAAAATCCTCGGTCGCACCTCCTCTATCAATGTCAGAAAAGTGCTGTGGACCTGCCAGGAACTGGAAATAGCCTATGAACGCGAGGACTGGGGCATCGGTTTTGCTTCGACCCATGATCCCGAATTCCTGGCTCTCAACCCCAACGCCCAGGTACCGGTGATCATTGACGAGAACGGTGTGCTGTGGGAGTCCAACACCGTTTGCCGCTACCTGGTGGGCAAGCATGGACGTAGCGATCTGCTGCCCGTCGAACCGGCCGCCCGGGCGCGCGTTGAGCAGTGGATGGATTGGCAGGCGACCGAACTCAACCCGTCTTGGGGTTATCCGTTTTACGCGTTGGTGCGCAAGGATCCGGATTGTCAGGATCCCCAACGTATAGCCGCAGGGATTAAAGGCTGGAACGAAAAGATGGGGTTACTGGAGGATCAGTTGAACCGTACTGGCGCCTACGTGGCCGGTGCGGATTTTTCCCTCGCGGATGTGCTCATCGGGCTGTCGGTGCATCGCTGGCGCCAGACGCCCATGGAACGTCCCGACTACCCGGCCGTGGCCGCTTATTGCAAACGACTCGAACAACGGCCGGGGTTTGCCGAGTACGCGGGCGCCGCGTACTCCTGAACCGCTCAGTTGCCTTGGGCGAAATCCCGTAGCACCTTGCCGTCCATCCGGTAGCGCACCCACTCTTCCTGAGGTTGCGCGCCGAGGGACTTGTAGAACTCGATCGCCGGCGTGTTCCAGTCCAGCACGCTCCACTCGAAGCGACCGCAATCGTTGTCGCAGGCAATTTTCGCCAGATGCCGCAGCAGCGTCTTCCCTGCCCCGCCGCCGCGCTGGTCAGGCGTGATGTACAGGTCTTCGAGGTACAGGCAGTTGCTGCCCAGCCAGGTGGAATAACTGAAAAAAAACACCGCATAACCGATGGGCACGCCATCTCGCAGACAGATCAGTCCATGGGCAGTGGAGCCCTCGCTGAACAGGCTGCGCTGAATGTCCGTCACGCTGGCAATGACTTCGTGGCGGGCCTTTTCGTAATCGGCAAGTTCAGTGATGAAGGCGAGGATTTGAGGCGCATCACTGGGTTGCGCAGGGCGAATCTGGATCGACATGAACGAGCCTTGTAGCCAATGGAAAACGCCATACTAAGCCGTCGCGCTGCACTCGTCACATCTCAAGAAAAATTTACGTGATGCTTCCAGGGGACCGTTCGTCGTCCGCGAGGCACCAACTCCGATTCAGGGCAGCCCAAAATCAGGCAAGCATTCTGAAAAATGGAGGCGACACCATGATTTCATCAAGGCTGACTGCATTCACACTTGCCACGCTGCTGTCTTCGGCCGCTTTCGCGGCGAGCACTTCAGGCACCGGGCCGACCGATCCGGTGCAAGCGCCCAATTCCCCCGCTACGCAAGGCCTGCCCACGTTGAATACCGACGGTACCGGCGGCGGTCTGAACAATGGTCAGCCTCCCGCCAACGGCACCGATCCGCGGGTGCAGGGCAATGATGCGGGTCGTCAGGGCGGCATGAATACGCCGGACTCCAATGCCCCTGATAATGCCGAGACCGGCACGGGCTCGAAAACCACCACCGGCGGTTCGGGTTCCGAGGGTGGCGCCAGCCAGTAACCCCGGGGAGCGAGCGATCCGCTCCTGGCGGGTGGCTCTGCTCACGCACTTGAGGAGAGATTCCCATGCCTCGTGGAAGCAAAGACAAATACACAGCCGAGCAAAAGCGCAAAGCCGAACACATTGAAGCCAGTTATGAGAAAAAGGGTTTGTCCGAGGACAAGGCCGAGGCGCGAGCCTGGGCCACGGTGAACAAGCAGTCTGGCGGCGGTGAACGCGCTGGCGGGTCGGGGAAGGCCAAACCGGCCGCGCAAAAGCAAACCGACCGCAAGGAGTCGGCCCGTCGCGCCGCCAAGACCCGCGAAGGTCAGCCGCGCACCAGCCAGGCCTCCCGCGCGACCCAGACTGTGGATAACCTGATGAAAGAGGCCCGGGCGAAGAACATTCCCGGACGTTCGAAGATGCGTAAGCAGGAACTAATCCAGGCGTTGCGCAAGGCGGGTTGATCGCCGGCGTTCACCCGGACGCCATCGCGAGCAGGCTCGCTCCCACACTGGATCTGCGATGAACCAGGTAGTGCTGACTGGCACACCCTCCCGTGGATCTGCGGTGGCCCAAGTGTTGTGCGTGGCGCCAAGCCCGCTCCCACACTGGATCTGTAATGAGCCAAGTAGTTCTGACTGGCACAAATCCTGTGGGAGCGAGCCTGCTCGCGATGGTGACCTGCCCGGTCGGGCAGGTTTCAGCGTTGTTTCATTCGGTCGATCACCACCGCCAGCAACAGGATCGAGCCCCGGATGACGTATTGGTAGAAGGTGTCGATGTTCTTCAGGTTCATCGCGTTTTCGATAATCGCCAGAATCAGCACCCCGGCAATGACATGGCGAATCATGCCGATACCGCCGCTCAACGACACCCCACCCAACACGCAAGCCGAGATCACGGTCAGTTCAAAGCCCTGGCCGATCATCGGTTGGCCCGAGGTCATGCGTGAGGCCAGGATCACACCCGCCAAGGCACCGATCACACCATGCACGGCGAAGATGATGATCTTCGTCCGATCAACGTTCACCCCCGCCAACAACGCCGCCTCCTGGTTGCCACCAATGGCCATGGTGTTGCGCCCGTAGGTGGTGTAGTTCAACAACCAGCCGAAAAACAGAAAGCAGACAATGGTGATCAGGATCGGTACCGGCACGCCGAACATTTGGCCGTTACCGAACACGAAGAACGATTCCTGGGACACGCCCACCGCCTTGCCATTGGCAAAGATGTAGGCCAGGCCCCGGACGATCTGCATGGTCGCCAGGGTGGTGATCAACGCATTGACCCGCAGCTTGGCAATGACGATGCCGTTGATCAGCCCGACGATCAGCCCCATCACCAGCGCTGCGCTGACGCCGAGGAACACGCTATTGGTGTCACGCATCACCACCGCCGCGACCACACCGGCACAGGCAATCACCGAACCCACCGACAAGTCGAAGTGCCCGGAAGCCAGGCAATACAACATGGTGCAGGCCGCGATACCCGTGGTGGAAATCGCCAGACCCAGGCCTCGCATGTTCAGGGGTGACAGGAAGTTGTCGATCATCAGGGTGCAGAGCACGAAGATTGCGACAGCCGCCAGCAGCATGACCCAGTCGTCCAGGAAGCGCCGCAGATCCAGGGGTTTGCGTGCCGTTGGCAGTGCATTGTTTTGAATGGTCATGTTTACCTCTCAGTTCGCCGCGTCGGCAACGCGTTGGCGTGGCAGCGCCAGTTGCAGCAGGTTGGATTCATTGGCCTGGTCACGCGGCAGCTCGCCGCGCATGGCCCCTTCGCAGAGCACCAGGATTCGGTCGGAAATGCCCATCACTTCCATCAGATCGCTGGACACCACAATCACCGCAATGCCATCGGCCGCCAGGTTGTGGATGATCTGATAAATCTCGGCCTTGGCGCCGATGTCGATACCGCGCGTGGGCTCGTCCAGCAACAGGACTTTCATCGGCATCGACAGCCAGCGGCCGAGAATCGCTTTCTGCTGATTGCCGCCGGACAGGTACATGATTTTCTGACCCGCAGACGGGGTCTTCACTTTCAGCGCCTTGATCTGCTTGTCGGCGTTACCCCGCTCCCATTCACCGCGCAACAAGCACCTCAGGGTGGAATGGCTCGCACGGGCACTGATGTTGATGTTCTCGCCGACGCTGGCCAGCGGCATGATGCCTTCCTTCTTGCGGTCCTCCGGGCAGAGCAATACGCCCGCGGCAATGGCATCCCGGGGCGAACGCAGTTTCAACGCCTGGTCATGCAGAACCAGGCGCCCATCAGTCTGGCGTTCCAGCCCACTGAGCAAGCGCAGCAACTCGGTACGACCGGCGCCAACCAGCCCGAACAGGCCGAGGATTTCGCCTTTATGCACCTGGAAACTCACCGGTTCGCGCAGGCCCGGGCCGAGCAGCCCCTCAACCTTCAACGCCACATCGCCGCGCTCGCGAGGGCGGTAATCGTAGATGTCCTGGATGTCGCGACCGACCATGCAGGTGACCAACTGATCGTGGGTCAACTCGCTCATGTTCTCGAAGGTACGCACGTAACGGCCGTCCTTGAACACCGTGACCGCGTTACAGATGCGGAACACCTCTTCCATGCGGTGGCTGACATACAGCACCACTTTGCCCTCGTCCCGCAGGCGGGTGATGATCGCCATCAGGCGGTCGATTTCCCGTGCCGAGAGGCTGCTGGTGGGTTCATCGAAGGCAATGACATGGGCGCCACGGGACAAGGCCTTGGCGATTTCCACCAGTTGGCGCTGGCCGAGGGACAGGCGACCGACCTTTTCCTGAGGGTCGATTTCGTCGGCCAGGCCTTTGAGCAACGCCAACGCCTGCTGGCGCAGTTGCCCGCGATTGACCAGGCCGAAACGGGCCGGCAAATGCCCCAGGAACAGGTTTTCGGCAACGGTCATTTCCGGCACCAGGTGCAGCTCCTGATGAATCACCGCCACGCCGCTGGCAATGCTGTCGGCGGTGCCTTTGAAAGCCATCGTCTGCTCGCCGATCTGCAGGTCGCCGCTGCTGGGGATGTAGGCACCGCCGAGGATCTTCAGCAACGTGGACTTGCCCGCGCCGTTCTCGCCCATCAAGGCATGGACCTGTCCCGGATGAGCAACGAAACTGATATTGGCCAGCGCCTGCACGCCGGGAAAGGATTTACCAATCCCGTTGAACCGCAAGCTACCGCCCATGTTGTGTTGCTGTGTCGCTGTTTGCGCTTGCATAACCACCTCGAACTCACAGAGATCAAGCGACCCCGACACTCGTCAAGCCAGGGCCACTTTTGAATCAACCGACCCTCAGTTCCACAGGCCGATCTTCTCCAGCTCTTGCTTGAAGTTCTCCCGAGTGATCAGCGTCACCTCGTCCATGGCGGTGTACTTCGGTGGCTCTTTGCCGGTGGTGATCCACTCGTACATCATCTCGGCAGTCTTGTAGCCTTCGATGTGTGGGCTTGGCAGCATCGAACCGAAGAAACCACTGTCGGCTTTCTTCAACTCGCCGATGGCGTCGGTGCCGTTGATGCCGATCCCGATCACATTGGCCGCCTTGAACCCGGCGCTTTCGGTAGCGCGCACGCCGCCCAGCACCGTGTTGTCGTTCATGCCGCCAATGATCAGGTTTTTCGCCCCGCTGGGCAGTTTCACCAGGGCCGAGTTAGTGGCGTCCATGCTGCCCGGCACGTCGAGGGTTTTCAGCGCGGTATAAAGGATGTGATCGTCTGGAAAGCCGGCCTTCTTCAGGGCGTCGACGGAACCGTCGGTGCGCTTCTTGCCCGTATCCAGTTCGTTGTAGGTGTTGATCACGGCATAGGTGTCTTTCCAGTCCCAGCCGCGCTTTTTCGCCTCAGCGGCCATCGCGGCGCCCTGCTTCTGGCCCACTTCGAATGCGGCCATGCCCAGGTACGGCACGTCTTCCATGAACTTGCCATCGGAACCGACGAAGCGGTCATCCACAGCAATCACTTTCATGTCGTTGAGCTTGGCCTTGGCCATGATGGCCGGACCGAGGGCCACGTCCGGTGGGCAGATCACAAAGCCCTTGGCACCGTTAGCGGCAAGGCTGTCGATAGCCGAGAGGGTCTTCTCGCCGTCCGGCACGGCGATCTTGATCACCGTGAAGCCGCGGTCCTTACCGGCCTTTTCGGCGAACGCCCATTCGGTCTGGAACCAGGGCTCCTCGGCCTGCTTGACCAGAAAACCGATCTTCACTTCCTCGGCCGCCAGCAAGGTGCTGCTGAGGCTGACCGCAGTAACCGCCAGGGCGGCACGGCACAGGGAACGGATCCCACGACGATGATTCATAGCTGTCTCCTTGTTTTTTTTATTGAAAGCCAAAACGTCCAGGGCCCTGCTCCAACATCAGTGGGAATGTGCAGGCTGGGCGGTCAAACATGTTGCTGTACAGCATAGGTTCAAATAGTCATATCGTATGATGATTGGATTACAGGCGAAGTTTCCGACTGAAATCCCGGCATATTCAGTCGTGGTACATGACCGAACGTCCACCATCGATGGTGATGCACGAGGCGTTGATGAAAGGGGCTTCATCGCTGGCCAGGAACACCGCCGTCATTGCCACTTCGATCGGTTGGCCGATTCGGCGTGGCGGGTGCAGATCCAGCGCACGCTGGCGTTCGGCATGTGGATCGGCGAAGCCGTTCCAGTAGTCGATATTCAATTGGGTTTCGATGTAACCCGGCGCTATGGCATTCACCCGCACGCCTTTGGGCGCGTATTCGATACCCAATGCGCGGGTCAGGCCGAGCAGTCCGTGCTTGGCCACCGGGTAAGGGAAACAGCCGGGAATGATGTGGGATGAATGGGTCGAGGCGATATTGATGATGCTGCCCCCGCCCTGCTCAAGCATCTGCGGCAACACAGCCTTGCAGCCGTACCAGGCGCCATCCAGGTCGATAGCGAAGCAGCGGCGCCAGTCCTCTTCGGTCATTTCCAGCGGGTCACGGAATACGTTCACGCCCGCGCAGTTCACCAGGACGTCGATGCGACCGTGCAGCTCGACGGCGCGACGGGCCATGGCATGCAGGTCCTGCTGGTTCGACACATCGGCTTTGAGTGCCTGCACATCCGCCCCGCGTTCACGCCAGAGGGCAGCGACGTTCTCAACCTTGTCAGCCTGGATATCACTGATGACCAAACGAGCCTGCTGCGAGGCGAACGCGGCGACGATCGCCTCGCCAATGCCTTGGGCGGCACCGGTCAGCAGCACCACTTTGTTTTTCAGGCGTTCGCCTTTCGCAGGTTCAGGCATCGGTGACAAGGACAGGGTCTGGGCCATGACTCAAGACTCCTGCCGGTCAGCACGACGAAAATCGGACATCCAGAGAGGGCCGGGCGAAAGGCTTTTGGAATCGCGTACGCCGTCGGGCGGTACGGAGGAAGATCGTGGCATCACTTCACCTGTCTTGTTTTTTTAGTGTGAGTGCGTGTCGCTGATGGGACCGACTATAAACCCGCTCGCCGAATAATCTCAATATATATATTTACATCCCATATTTTGGGATTCACCCTGCAAACCGCGTACAAGCTACACCCGGTACATCGACCCGCATCGACAACACCGCGCCGTCGAGTGGATGGTTAAGCGGGCTCGCCGCACTGGTGATGTACAAAGTCTTAAGGTCTTCACCGCCGAACACGCAGCTGGTGGGACGACTGACCGGCAGCTCGATTACCCGATCAATCTGCCCGTCCGGGTCCAGCCGCAGCAGGCAACTGCCGTCCCAGCGAGCATTCCAGACGAAACCGCTGGCATCCATTGCCGAGCCATCGGGCCCGCCGCGCGGGTGAGGGCCAAACCAGACCTCGGCGGGGGCCAGACTGCCGTCGGGATAAATGAAGTGACGGTAAAGCGTGCCGTCGAGACTTTCTCCGAAGTACACCGTCGTGCCATCGGGGCTCCACAACAACGTATTGGGAATGCCCCGTTCACGCAGCAGAGGCTTTACCCGGCCATCGGCACCAATACGAAACAGGCCGCCGGATCGCCGTTCAATGGGCAGGTCTTCGCTGTTTTCGCCGATGTTGTTTTGCATGGTGCCGAGCCAGAGTTGGCCCAGGGCATCGCAACGGGCCTCGTTGGCACGATTGCCAGGCTGGGGATCGGCCATGCACAGCAACTTCAGGCGCGGTTCCAGACCCGACGACTCCAGGTCCAGCCGATAGACACCGCTGCTCAGGGTCACCAAGGCGTCGCCGCTGTGTGTCGGAATGAAAGCGGATACATGTTCGGGCATCTGCCAGATTTGCACATTGGCGCCGATCAGTCGCAGCGCCTGCTTACCGGCGATGTCGACCCAATACAAGGCCTGGGTCGGCTCATCCCAGAAGGGGCCCTCGCCCAATGTCGCCCGGTGTTCCGTCACAGCCGTCCACATTATTGAAAACTCCTGTTTGCTGCTTGACCGGCGATCTCTGTCCGCCCGGCCATGACGTTAGGGTAAAAGCGCTTGATCGCCAGGTCAGCGTTATCGATCAAGGTCATGCAGGCCCAGACGCCCCGCGCCGCATCACGGGCAGCGATGGCTTCGGCAATATCCTTGTGAATCGGCAACGTGCGGCGCAGTTCATCCGGGTCGGCGGCGGACACCTCGAACGACACCGCCAGCAGCGCGCCCAGGGCCGGGACCATCTGTTCGATGAATTGGTTATGGCTGGCGGCGAGGATGCATTCATGGAAGAACTGGTCGGCGCGGTTGTAATCGGCGCCGCTGTCCACGGCACGCTCCAGGGCATGGTAGGCCAGACGGATCGCCTGCACCTGGTCGGCGGTGGCTCGTTCGCAGGCCCAGCGCACCGCCATCGGTTCAATGGTGCGCCGCAGGTCCAGCAGGTCGTCGACAAAATTTTCCGGCAGCCCGCTGCGCGACAGCCAACCAACCACCTGCGGGTCAAACAGGTTCCAGCGGCGCACCGGCAACACCCGCGTACCGACTTTCGGTCCGACTTCCAGCATGCCTTTGGCCACCAGGGTCTTGATCGCTTCGCGGATCACCGTGCGACTGACGCCCAGTTGCTCGCCGAGGTCCGCTTCAACCTTGATGGTCTGCCCAGGCTTGACCTGACCGGCGGCTATCCAGCCCCCCAGCCAATCGACGGTCGATGCGTGAAAACTGCTGGACATGAACACCCCATGAACCACTCTTTATAGAGGCCCAAACTAATCATCATATGATTGGGTGTCAATTTGAATTTTACGGCTTCACCCGGGTGGGAGCGAGCCTGCTCGCGATAACGGTGGATCAGTTAAGACAAGTTGGTCATGCTGCCGTCATCGCGAGCAGGCTCGCTCCCACAGGGATCAGGGTTCCAGGCCGATCGGGAAAAATACCCCACCACTCCACACCCCCAGCCAGCGCTGACCGTCGATCTCGCGACTGACCGCCAGCTCCACCAGTTGGTAGAACACATTGCGATGGATCAGCGCTTCGAGGTTACTGCGTACGTGCACGTAGGGCGCGGGCTCTTGGGTCTGCGGATCGATCACCACCCGCATCGGATGTTCGCCGCCGGCCTCAGTGGTTTCCTCGACGTTGGTGGTGAAGCGCAGTCGCTGCTGCTCACCCTGCCCTTCAACCTCCAGGGTCACCGCCACAAACGGCGCATCGTCGACTTTGATGCCAACTTTTTCCACAGGAGTGATCAGGAAGTAATCATCGCCGTCGCGGCGGATGATGGTAGAGAACAACTTGACCATTGGCTTGCGCCCGATTGGCGTGCCCAGGTAGTACCAGGTGCCATCCCGGGCGATGCGCATGTCGATATCGCCGCAGAAGTCAGGATTCCACAGGTGGACTGGCGGCAAACCTTTGGTCTTGGGGATCTGCCCCAGCAAGTCATTGGCTTTTTGCGGTCCGCTCATGGTGACTCCTTGAGTTTACTGATCGCTCACTCCCAACAGGCTGCGGGCATATTCGCGCAAAGGGGCAGCGATCAGGTCTTCTGGCTGTTTGTCGTGCAACGTCAGTAAACCGCCACGACTCTTGATGCGTGCAGTATCAATCAAATACTGGGTACTGGTCTCGATCAACATGATTTGAATGACGCTGGTGTCGACACCCAAGCGGTCCACAGCCTCTTCATCCAGCCACTCATCGGTGTTGCCGATGCGGTTGTCGGCCTTGGCGAAGCGCGTGTACAGCAAGTAATGAGCACCGGCGGCACGGGCTTCGCCCATGGCCTGGTCCAGGCCCTCCGGAACGCGGGCGCGACGCACCATGGGGAAATACTCGATGAAACCGTTGAAGGCCTCTTCGGCGACAACATTGGGCCGCGGGTAGGCACTGCCGGGAGGCGCAAACGCGCCCTGAGCAATGTAGATGAACGAATCCGGCTGGATGCGCAGGTTATTCACACGACGGCTGTCGCTGTGGTCCAGCAAACCGGCGTCGCTCATGTGATAGCGGACGCCCTCCCCCATGTCGCTGACATTCATGCAGCCACCAAGCGCCAAAACGGCCAGCAGCAAAACCAGGCTACGCATCCTACCCTCCAAAAACCGGTGACGGAAAACCGGCGAATGGCCATGGGATGCAGCTTTTGCGCCAGCTCATCGAAATAGGGGGTGTCAGACACATCCAAGTGAATGGGAAATTGCTATCGCGGGCAAGCCTTGCTCCCACAAGGTGAACACCGTACCTGTGGGAGCAAGGCTTGCCCGCGATAGCATTCGTCAACCGCCGATGATTTTCATGATGGTCGCGCCGCCGGAGAAGGCCACTTCCTGCTTGTCCCCCAACGCCTTGACCAGCAAGCGCTGAAGGGCCGGCAAGGCCTGATGACGGGGCTTGTCCAGAAGATCGCCGACAAAATGCCGGTTGCTCGACGACAGGCAGCCATGCAACCAGCCGGTGGAGGACAGCCTCAAACGCGAACAGGTACGGCAGAACGGCACGCTTTCGTTGGCAATCACGCCGAAGTGCCCCTGCCCCGGAATTTCATAGCGCACGGCGGTGGCATCCACCGGTGCGTCGGCTTGCAGGTACTCGTACTGGTCGCCGATCAGGCTCAGCAACTGCTGAAGGCTGACGAATTGCTGCAGGAACGCGTTGGAGTCGCTGGCCAGGTGCCCCATGCGCATCAGCTCAATGAAGCGCAGCTCATAGCCGCGCTCCAGGCAGTACTCGAGCAATGGCATCACCTGATCCAGGTTCTGCCCGCGCAACGGCACCATGTTGACCTTAATCTTCATTCCCGCCGTACGGGCCTGTTCCATCCCGTCGAGTACGGTTGCCAGATCGCCACCGCGGGCGATGCTGCGAAACGCCACAGGGTCCAGGGTATCGAGGGAAACGTTGATGCGGCGGATGCCGGCATCTACCAGCAAAGGCAGCTTTTTGGCCAGTAACTGACCATTGGTGGTCAGGCTGATGTCCTCCAGGCCCATCTGCCCCACCGCCATCATGAAGCTCTCAAGCTTGGGGCTGACCAGCGGCTCGCCGCCGGTGATGCGCAGCCGCTCGATACCGGCCGCTTCGATCAGGTAGGCCACACCGCGCGCCATGGCCTCGGCCGACAGTTCATCCTGCGCAGCCACTAGCCGCTTGCCGTTGGGCACGCAGTAGGTACAGGCGTAATTGCAGGCTGAAGTCAGGCTGATTCGCAAATTGCGAAAACGCCTGCCTTGACGGTCAACGATCATGGATCACTCCGGCGAAAGAAGAATCGGACTTACGAAACTTGACCCAGAACTCAAGTTTTCGCAAGGCCCAAGCCTGAGTATATTCCTGGGACACTGCGCCATGTAAGCGGACATGGCGCAATCAGGCAGCTGAATGACTTAGCTGCTCGGAACGTCGGTGTCACGCTTGCGCTTGTTGCCCATGCGAACGCCTATGTCCATCAGGAACTGGAAGAAACCTTCCTGGTCTTCCAGCACGTTGCTCCAGAACGGCGAGTGATACAGCGCCACCGCGCCGTGCACTAACGCCCAGGCGGCGCAGTAGTGGAAATAGGGCGGCACGTCTTCGAGCTTGCCTTCACTGATCCGGCCTTTGATCAGCAGGGTCAGGCGTTCGAAGTTCGAGGCGCGGATCTTGTGCAGTTCCTCGACCATCTCCGGCACCTGGTTGCCCTTGACCACCTTCTCTTCCAGGCGGTCGAACAAGCGATAACGCTGCGGATCGCGCATGCGGAATTCGAAGTAGGCCCGGGACAGGGCCTCCTTGTCCTTGTCCACATCGGCCGAATGCAGCAGCTCATTCAAATCGCGCTCGTAATCAAGCATCAGGCGCAGGTAGATCTCCGCCTTGGATTTGAAATGTTTATAAATCGTGCCTTTGCCGATACCCACGGCATCCGCAATCATCTCGACGGTGACGCTGTCTTCACCCTGGTCGAGGAACAACTTGAGCGCGGTGTCGAGAATTTCCTGCTCGCGGCGACGAAACTCACGGACCTTACGGGGTTCTTTGTGCATAAGAAAAAGGTCTGAAGGGTCAAAATTCGAAGCCGAGTATTATGCCTAACTTACGCAAAAATGCACGGATCATCCGTTCCCAACCACAGTTCTTCACAAAACCGTGCAGCTGCGGCTTCCTGTCGTTCGCTTCGCCGCACCGTAACGACTGGCTTTGACGGCAGTGAGAACTTATCCGAAGCGAGCGTATTCCAAATTTGTTTAAAAACCAGCCCGGCCAAACTGGACGCGTCAGCATACTGATCAATACTTGAACTGTCGGCGCGACATCTCCCCCAAGTGACGCGCCGGTAAAGGTACCAACGGACCGTGTGCCTTTGTTTTACTCCTAATGGTCTTAACCCGGATTCACCCCCCAGAACCCGGGTTTTTTTTGCCTGAAATTCAGGCTTGCGCCGAGCGGACATGGGCCAGCGGAAACAGCCGCTTGAAGTTCTCCGTAGTCTGTTCGGCAAGCCGCTCGTAGGACTCGCCCCGCAACATCGCCAGGAATTCCGCCACTTCCCTCACATATTGCGGAAGGTTCGGCTTACCCCGATACGGAACCGGCGCAAGGTACGGGGAGTCGGTTTCCACCAACAGACGATCGACCGGCACTTTGCTGGCCACATCCCGCAGAGCGTCGGCATTGCGAAACGTGACAATGCCGGACAAGGAAATGTAATAGCCCATGTCCAGCGCGGCTTTGGCCATGTCCCAGTCTTCGGTGAAGCAATGCAGCACACCCGCCTGGGGCAGCGCGGCCTCACGCAACAAGGCCAGGGTGTCGGCCCGGGCGCCGCGGGTGTGGATGATCACCGGTTTTCCGGTCTGTTGCGCAGCCTCCAGATGCAGCCGGAACGAAGCCTGCTGAACCTCGGCGGCTTGCGGTTCGTAGTGATAGTCCAGGCCGGTTTCGCCAATGGCGACCACCCGCGGATGGTCGAGCTCGCGCAACAGCCAATCCAGGGCAGGCGTAGCATCGGGCTGGACATCCAGAGGATGGATGCCGACTGAACAATCGACATCTGCATAGCGTTCGGCCAGGGCTTTGACGTCGGCGGCATTGTCGGCGCTGACGCCGATGCACAGGAAATGACCGACGCCGCGATGGCGGGCGGCATCCAGTGCAGCATCCAGAGAGCCGTCGTGAGCCGCGAGGTCGAGCCGATCAAGGTGACAATGGGAATCTACAAGCATAAAGGGTCGGGCTACATCGTATGGGTGGGACGGTCGGACTTCAGGGCTCCGGCCAGGTGGGTTTCGATCTGATTACGGGCTGAGTGGTCGCCGTCGTTGAACTGCACACCGACACCGGCAGCCCGGTTACCCTGGGCGCCTTTGGGCGTCATCCAGATCACCTTGCCGGCGACCGGGATCTTCTCCCCTTCGTCCATCAGGCTCAAGAGCATGAACACCTCATCGCCCAAGCGATAATTCTTGTTGGTGGGAATGAACAGGCCGCCGTTCTTGATGAAAGGCATGTAGGCGGCGTAGAGCACCGACTTATCCTTGATGGTCAAGGACAGGATGCCATTGCGTGGCCCGGGACTGACGGGTTCGTTCATGCTGATCTCCGCTGCGATTGAGCTGAGTTTAGGCAGTGTCTGTCAGTTTCGACCAGGCAAACTCGCCCATTGCACCAACAGCGCCTCGAGCAACAGCACCCGATTGAGGTTCGCCTTGCTCAGCACCTTCTGACGTTGGGCAAGAATCCAGTCCTGAATGTTCAAGATTTTATCCTGGCTGCTTTTTTGCGCCAGGTACTGAATCACCTTGCGCATGTCCGCCAATCCCAGGCCGGTTTCGTCCTCGGTGAGCTGGTAGCGCAGGATCAGGCTCGACCAATCGCAGAACCAGTCAAAGAGCAGAAGCAGTGGGATGGCGTTCCAGCCTTCAGCCAGTTGCGTGGGAGACTGTTGCTGCTTGAGCAGCTTTTTCACGCCATCCACCACCAGCGCCCGTTGTTCACGCACGCCCTGGGCCTGGAGGCTGACGGCCGCCAGAGGCGAACCGGCGGCGAGGGTCAGCAACTCGACACGTTCTTCGTCGCTGCTGTCCGGCAAGGCCTCGGCCAGCCACTTCAAGCTCATCGCTTCACTGGGCAACGGACAGGCCTGCTGCACGCAACGGCTTTTGATGGTTGCCAGCAAGCGGCTCGGCTGGTGACTGACCAGCAATAGCACGGTATCGCCGGAAGGCTCTTCAAGGCTCTTGAGCAAGGCGTTCGCGGCATTGATGTTCATCGACTCCACCGGCTCGATCAGCACCACCTTGCGCCCGCCCATCTGCGAGGTCTGGACCACGAAACTGACCAGATCCCGGACCTGGTCGACCTTGATCGCCTTGTCCGCCTCCTCCGGCTCCAACACATAGTTGTCAGGATGACTGCCAGCCTTGAGCAACAGACAGGACTTGCACTCACCGCACGCGTTCGAGACACCCGGACGCTGGCAAAGCAGGCTGGCCATCAGACGCTCGGCCAACGCCCGCTTACCGATACCGACGGGGCCGTGCAGCAGATAGGCATGGGCATGCTGCGCCCTTCCGGCCAGTTGCTGCCAGAGTCCGTCCTGCCAGGGATAGGCTTCAGCCACGGGCACGCTCCAACAAACGCGGCAACAAACCGTCCAGCGCCTGCTGGACTTGCGCCAACGGCTGAGCGGCATCAATCAACAGATAACGCGCCGGATCGACCTTGGCTCGACTCAAAAAAGCATTGCGCACCGCGTTGAAGAACGCCTGCCCTTCCAGTTCGAAACGATCCAGCCGGCCCCGGGCGCTGGCGCGGGCCAGGCCGATTTCCACCGGTAGATCGAACACCAAGGTCAGGTCCGGCCGCAGGTCACCCTGAACGAAGCTTTCCAGCGCGGCGATGCGCTCCAGGGACAAGCCCCTTCCACCGCCCTGATAGGCATAGGTCGAATCGGTAAAACGATCGCAAAGCACCACCGCGCCACGGGCCAGCGCCGGGCGAATCACTTCGGCCAAGTGCTGCGCCCGAGCGGCGAACACCAGCAACAGCTCGGTGTCAGGGTTCATGACTTCTTCGATCGGTGCCAGCAGCACCTCGCGAATCCGCTCGGCCAGCGGCGTACCTCCGGGCTCGCGGGTCAACACCACCTCAATGCCAGCGGCTCGCAGGCGTTCGGCCAGGTATTCGCGGTTGGTGCTCTTGCCGGCGCCTTCAGGGCCTTCCAGCGTTATAAACAAGCCAGTCACGGGCGATCCTTAAACAAAGTCATTGCGAGCGCGGCGGCTCGCTGGTGTTCGGTTCGTCGACAGGCTCCTCGTCCGGCACAGTAGGGGCCGGACTGGAGCGATAATCGGCTCGGCGCTTGAGCTGATATTCGCGCACGGCGTTATTGTGCGCATCCAGGTCATCGGAGAACACGTGGCTACCATCACCACGGGCGACGAAGTAAAGGCTATTGCCGGCAACTGGGTTCAACGCGGCGTGAATCGCCTCGCGCCCCACCATCGCAATCGGTGTCGGCGGCAGGCCAGGAATCAGATAGGTGTTGTAGGGGTTTTCTTCCCTCAAGTGAGCACGGGTGAGTTTGCCGTTGTAGCGCTCGCCCAGGCCGTAGATCACGGTCGGGTCGGTTTGCAACAACATGCCCAGGCGCATACGGCGCACGAACACACCGGCGATCTGCCCACGCTCCTCAGGCACACCGGTTTCCTTTTCCACCAGGGACGCCATGATCAGCGCCTGATAGGGCTGGGAGTAAGGTAAATCGGCGGCGCGTTGCGCCCACTCTTTGGCAAGCACGTCTTCGAGCCGGTCGTAGGCAATTTTCAGCAGGTCAGCGTCCGATGTGCCACGCACGAAGCGATAGGTGTCCGGGAAGAACCGTCCCTCGGGGAATATCCCGGAATGCCCCAGGCGGTCCATCACCTCGCTGTCGCTCAGACCGGCGAGGGTCTGCTGGAGTTTTTCATCCTTGGCCAACGCCGCGCGAACCTGACGAAAATTCCACCCCTCCACCAGTGTGACGCTGTACTGCACCACCTCCCCGCGCTTCCAGACCTCGATCAGGCTTTCCATCGTCATGCCCGGCACCATCCGGTATTCACCGGAATGCAACGGTTGACCGGCAAGATTGAAGCGCCAATAGACGCGCAACCAGAGCGCGTCCTTGATCAGGCCGTCCGCTTCGAGGCGCTTGAGGGTTCCGGTGGGGGTGGTCCCATTGGGGACGTCCAGCAGTTCTTCCTGGGTGATGTTCAGCGGTTGTTGCAACGCCGAATGAATTTTCCAGGCGCAAGTGCCCAACAGCAGCACCGCCAGAACCAGTCCGGTTTCCAGCAGAAGCAAGAATTTACGTCTCACGAATCAAACATCCAATAGCGTGCGGGCAAGGGTCTGCAGTTTACGGGTGAGCGGCCCGGTCGACCAGCGCGCCGAACCGCATGCACGGACCGGCCATACGCCATAAACGCTGTTACAGACGAAGACTTCGTCGGCCAGGTGCAGCTGTTCGAGGCGGATGTCGGTGATGTGCGTGACGATGCCTTGAGACTCGGCTTGATACAATAATTCGGCCCGCATCACGCCGGCCACGCCACAACGGCTCAAGTCCGCCGTGACCAATTCACCCTCGCGTACCAGAAAGAGATTGCTGAAGACGCCTTCGATCACTCGCCCGGACGTGTCCAGCATCAAGCCTTCGGCGTGCTCGGCATCGCGCCATTCGGCGCGGGCCATCACTTGCTCAAGACGATTGAGGTGCTTGAGACCAGCCAGCAAGGGTTGCTCGGACAAGCGGGTGGCACAAGGAAACAGGCAAACGCCCTGCTCGGCATGCGCGACAGGATAGGCGGCCGGCGGACTGCCTTGCAGAATGCGACGGGACGGCGCCGAGGGATCAGCGCCATAACCGCGAAGACTGTCACCGCGGGTCACGATCAGCTTAAGTACGCCGTCACCCAGGCATTGCGCGTAGGCGCGCAACTCAGCCTCCAACGCCCCCATGTCAACCTGGAGCATCAACCGCTGACAACCTAGCGCCAGACGCTGCAGATGACGCTCAGGCAACACCGGTTTGCCTGAGCGCACAGCGATGGTTTCGAACAACCCGTCGCCGTAAGCCAGGCCGCGGTCCTTGAGCGACAGAACGTCGGCAGGCTGACCGTCGACCCAGCTTTCCATCAACCAGCGAACCGGCGGAACACCAGGGAGCCGTTGGTACCGCCAAAGCCGAAGGAGTTGGACAGCACCACATCGATGTCCATGCCACGCGCCGTATGGGGCACGAAGTCCAGATCGCAGCCTTCGTCCGGCTCGTCAAGGTTGATGGTCGGTGGCGCGACCTGGCTGTTGATCGCCAGTACGCTGAAGATCGCTTCCACCGCGCCCGCGGCACCCAGCAGGTGACCGGTCATGGACTTGGTCGAGCTGACCGCCAGTTTGTAGGCGTGCTCGCCGAACACGGTCTTGATGGCCTGGGCCTCGGCAAGATCGCCCGCCGGGGTCGAAGTGCCGTGGGCATTGATGTACTGCACCTGCTCGGCGTTGACCTTCGCGTCACGCAATGCGTTGGTGATGCAGCGGGCAGCACCGGCACCATCGGCGGGTGGCGAGGTCATGTGGTAGGCATCGCCACTGGTGCCAAAGCCAATCAGCTCGGCATAAATGGTCGCGCCGCGCGCCTTGGCATGTTCCAGCTCTTCGAGTACCAGCGCACCGGAACCGTCGGACAATACGAAGCCGTCTCGGCCCTTATCCCACGGCCGACTGGCGCGGCTCGGTTCGTCGTTGCGGGTCGACAGCGCACGGGATGCGCCGAAGCCACCCATGCCCAGCCCGCAGGCCGCCATCTCTGCGCCGCCGGCAATCATCACGTCGGCCTCGTCGTACATGATGTTGCGCGCGGCCATGCCAATGCAGTGGGTGCCCGTGGTACATGCCGTAGCAATAGCGTAATTAGGCCCCTGCACACCCAGGTGGATGGACAGGAAACCGGAAATCATATTGATGATCGAGCCCGGCACAAAGAACGGAGAAATCCGTCGCGGCCCCGACTCGTGCAGCGTTCGGCTGGTTTCTTCGATATTGGTCAAGCCGCCAATACCCGACCCCATGGCCACGCCGATACGTTCACGGTTGGCATCGGTGACTTCAAGACCGGCATTACGTACGGCCTGGAATCCGGCTGCCAAGCCGTATTGAATGAACAGATCGAGCTTGCGGGCCTCCTTGACCGACAGGTACTCCTCGACATTGAAACCCTTTACCGAGCCGCCAAAACGGGTGGAATAGGCAGAAAGGTCGGTGTGTTCGATCAGACCAATGCCACTACGGCCAGCCAGAATGCCCTGCCAACTGCTCGGCACATCCGTGCCCAGTGGCGACAACATACCCATACCGGTGACTACGACGCGTCTACGCGACACAGCACTCTCCTTTATTCTAATGACGACTTTGCATCAGGCCTAAAGAAAAAACCGCACGCCGTGATGGCAGTGCGGTTTTTCCATGACAGCTAGCGACGACTAAAAATAATTAAGCCTGATGCTTATTGATGTAGTCGATAGCCAGCTGAACAGTAGTGATTTTTTCAGCTTCTTCGTCAGGGATTTCGGTCTCGAATTCCTCTTCCAGAGCCATCACCAGCTCAACGGTGTCAAGGGAGTCGGCACCCAGGTCTTCAACGAAGGCAGCTTCGTTCTTCACTTCGTCTTCTTTGACGCCCAGTTGCTCGGCAACGATTTTCTTGACGCGCTCTTCGATGGTGCTCATACCTTGTTTTCACTCCTAATGGACAAATTCAGGCAGCTGGCCGGTGGGTAAGTGTATAGAAAGACTTTTCGGTTTTTCAACCGAAAGCTTCACTCCTCAAACCCAGCAGCCCGCCGCCTATAAATAGATTGCAGCTTTATAACGGATTTTAGACAGCTCGTATGACATTTTTTTGAAGCAATCCGTCACATTTAACTCATGTACATCCCGCCGTTTACCGGGATTGTAGCCCCAGTCACGTATGCCGCACCATCCGACGCAAGAAAAGCGACCACGGACGCGATTTCTTGAGCTTGCCCCAGACGACCCAGCGGAATTTGTGTCAACAAGGCTTCACGCTGCGCTTGCGGCAGCTCACGGGTCATGTCGGTATCGATGAAACCCGGGGCTACCGAGTTTACCGTAATCGAACGCGAACCCACTTCCCGCGCCAGGGCACGGCTGAAACCTTCCAGACCGGCTTTGGCCGCAGCATAGTTTACTTGGCCTGCGTTGCCCATGGCACCCACAACCGAACCGATACTGATAATTCGACCCCAACGAGCCTTGGTCATGCCACGCAGAACGCCCTTGGACAGCCGGTACAGACTGTTCAGGTTGGTATCGATCACGTCGAACCACTCGTCATCTTTCATGCGCATCATCAGGTTATCGCGGGTGATACCGGCATTATTGACCAGGATCGCCGGCGCACCGAACTGTTCCTGAATGCTCGCCAGCACCGCCGCAACGGACTCATCGCTGGTGACGTTCAGTTCAAGACCGGTACCTTGAATATCGTTTTCCTTCAGGGTCGCAGCGATGCGCTCGGCGCCCGAAGCGGAAGTCGCGGTGCCAACAACGATGGCGCCTTGACGACCCAGTTCCAGGGCAATGGCCTGGCCGATGCCACGGCTTGCACCGGTCACCAGTGCAACTTTACCTTGCAGACTCATGCAAGCTTCTCCTGTTCAGGCCTGCGCTGCACGGGCGGCAGCGAAAGCATCTGGGGTATTGAGATTGGAAGTCGATACGCCTTCGGCGCAGCGTTTGTTCAGACCGGCCAGCACCTTGCCAGGACCGCATTCAACCAGCTCAGTCGCGCCCCTGGCGGCCAGGGTCTGCACCGATTCGACCCAGCGAACCGGCTTGTAGAGTTGCTCCAGCAGATCGCGCTTGAGGGTCTCAAGATCCGCAGCCACATCGGCGCTGACGTTCTGTACCACTGGAATCTGTGGCGCCTGCCAGTCAATGGCAGCTATGGATTCGGCAAAACGCTCAGCGGCCGGACGCATCAGTTCGCAGTGCGACGGCACGCTGACGGGCAACGGCATGGCACGCTTGGCACCACGGCTCTTGCACCCTTCAATGGCGCGTTCCACAGCAGCCTTGGCACCGGCAATCACCACCTGGCCCGGTGAATTGAAGTTCACAGCGCTGACCACTTCGCCTTGCGCGGCTTCGGCGCAGGCTGCCAGCACATCGGCATCTTCAAGGCCGAGAATCGCGGCCATGCCGCCCTGCCCGGCCGGAACGGCCTCCTGCATCAACTGGCCACGACGCTCTACGAGCTTCACCGCATCACCCAGGCTCAGACTGCCAGCAGCCACCAGAGCGCTGTATTCGCCCAGACTGTGTCCGGCAACGAATGCCGGACGCGCACCGCCCTCAGCCAGCCAGAGGCGCCAGAGTGCGATCGAGGCGGTCAGAATGGCCGGCTGGGTTTTGTCGGTTTGATTGAGTTGCTCTTCCGGCCCTTGCTGGGTCAGTGCCCACAGGTCATAGCCCAGAGCCTCGGAAGCTTCTTTGAATGTTTCGAGGATCAACGGGTATTGCGCGCCCAGCTCGGAAAGCATGCCGAGGGACTGCGAACCCTGCCCAGGAAAGACGAATGCGAGAGAAGCAGACATGAAAACAAAGCCCCTAATGATCTTGTCGTCAAAAATTGACGCCCCAGGGGGCGCTAGGAAACTGACAGTTGGATGGCGGCTTGAACCGACCGGTCACATTTAAGCATTGTCAGACGAAAACGCCTAAGTTAACAAATCTTCGAGGCGCCCATGAAGACGCTCCGGCAGGTTTTCCTGGATTTCGATCAGCGCGCGATTGATCGCACTTTGAAACCCCTGCACGCCCGCCGAACCATGACTCTTGATCACAATGCCCTGCAGCCCGAGAAAACTTGCACCGTTATGCCGCGCCGGCGCCAGATCTGCCTGCAGCCGACGCATCAACGGCAACGCGAGGGCACCGACCATCCGCGAGGCCAGGTTCTGCCTGAACAGCTTCTCGATACGCGTGCCGATCATGGTCGCCAGGCCTTCGCTGGACTTGAGCAAAATATTGCCGACAAAACCGTCACACACCACCACGTCCGCCTCACCCCGGTACAACCCATCGCCCTCAACGAATCCGATGTAATTGATGCCCCGCGCAGCCTGCAACAACGTGGCTGCCAGCTTGACTTGCTGGTTACCCTTGATGTCTTCGGTACCGATGTTCAGCAGCGCGACACGAGGACGCACGATACCCAGGGTTTCAGCCGCCACCGAGCCCATTACTGCAAATTGCAGTAGATGCTCGGCACTGCAATCGACGTTGGCGCCCAGATCAAGGAGCTGGCAAAAACCACGCTGGGTGGGGATGGCCGCGACCATCGCCGGCCGGTCGATGCCCGGCAAGGTCTTGAGCACGTAACGCGACAGCGCCATCAGTGCACCGGTATTGCCTGCACTGACACACGCCTGGACCTTGCCATCGCGCAGCAGCTCAAGGGCTACACGCATCGAGGCGTCAGGCTTGCCACGCAGGACCTGGGCGGGTTTTTCGTCCATGGTGATGATTTCGGACGCAGGCGCGATCGTCAGGCGCGAACGATCCACAGCCGATTGGCCGTTGAGCATTTCTTCTAGAAGGGAGGGTTGACCGACGAGGGTCAGGTGCAGCGAGGGCGTCGCATTCAGACAAGCAAGGCTGGCCTGAACAATGCTGCGGGGACCGAAGTCCCCGCCCATTGCGTCAATCGCGATGACTTGAGCGGACAAGGATTACTCGTCAGCGCCCTTGTCGATCACTTTACGACCACGGTATACGCCTTCTGGCGATACGTGGTGACGCAGGTGAACTTCACCGGTGGTTTTTTCTACAGACAGGGTGCTAGCCTCGAGAGCGTCGTGCGAACGGCGCATGTCACGGGCAGAGCGGGATTTTTTGTTCTGCTGAACAGCCATAATTGATTAACTCCTAAACGTTTGGGTCACGCTTTAACTGCGCCAATACACTGAACGGGTTGGACCGCGTTACCTCGTCCTCGCTCGGTTCGGGCTCATCTGCTCCCGCCGGCTGCTGGCATTCTTCCGGATGATGAGCAGGCACAATGGGCAAGGCGAGCAGAAGCTCCTCCTCGATCAGTGACTGCAGATCCAATGGATCTTCGCCCAGTTCCAGCACGTCATAACCTTTCGGTAACGACTGGGTATTCGCACCCTCCTTCACCACGGCGTAACTGCATTCGCTGTGGATCGGCAGGGTGACCAGCTCAAGACAACGCTGGCAAACCATTTTGACTTCAGTGTCGATAAAGCTGTGGATTACCACAGATTTACGTTCATCTCGTTCAAAAACGAATTTGGCCTGGACCGTACCGACATCGTCGGAAAGCGGGTCGCAGAGTCTCTTCAAATCGGCCAGCAGCAGCTCACCTTGAAGGGTGGTGCCACGGTCAGCCAATTTGCGCGGGTCAACGTGAGGTGGAATCGGGTCATTCAACATAGGCGCAGCATTATAGGGATGCACCCGGCCATGTCAAAGGAAATTCAGCCCTGTCCGTCACTTGCGCGCCTCGCTAGAATTCGCCCCTGCCCTTTGGAGATGCCCATGCTGCCTTTATTACTCGCCTCAAGCTCAGTGTATCGCCGGCAATTGCTTGCCCGTCTGGGGCTACCGTTCGTCTGCAGCTCACCGGACATCGACGAAAGCCGTCGGCCTGACGAGCCGGCACTCGACCTGGTAAAACGCCTGGCCCGAGAAAAAGCCTTGGCCCTGGCAGACAGCCATCCGGGACACCTGATCATCGGCTCGGACCAGGTGGCTGTGCTCGGCGAGCAAATCCTTGGCAAGCCCCATACGTTCGAGAACGCTCGCGAACAACTGCTGGCTGCCAGCGGCACCCGGGTCAGCTTTCTGACCGGCCTGGCGGTACTTAACAGCCAGACCGGTGCCTGCCAGGTCGATTGTGTTCCGTTTACCGTTCACATGCGCACGCTGGACCCGGCGCGCGTCGAACGCTACCTACTGGCCGAACAACCTTATGACTGCGCGGGCAGCTTCAAGGCCGAAGGGCTTGGCGTGAGCCTGTTCCAGAGCACGGAAGGACCGGACGCCACCAGCCTGGTGGGCCTGCCACTGATTCGCCTTGTGGATATGTTGCTGGCCGAGGGCGTGCAAATCCCCTGAAGCCCGGACCTGCACACACCTGTGGCGAGGGAGCTTGCCCTCTCGCCACAGGGGATCGGTGCGATCTTTCAGGACAATCAGCGCAACGTCGGCCCCTGGAACCCCATCCACATCGCCAAATGCTCGGCAATGCTCGCCCCCAGCTTCTTCGAGAAGCGATCAAACGGCGATTCTTCGATGGTGAAGTCCACCAACTCCTTCTCACCAATCACGTCCCGCGCCACCGAACTGGCGCTACCCAAGCCATCGATCAAGCCCAGCGGCAAGGCCTGCTCCCCAGACCAGACCAAGCCGGAGAACAGCTCGGGATGCTCCTTGTCTTTGAGCCGCTCACCCCGCCCCTTCTTGACGCTGGCAATGAACTGCTTGTGGGTCGTGTCGAGCACGCCCTGCCAAAACACGGTCTCTTCAGGCTTTTGTGGCTGGAACGGATCAAGGAACGACTTGTGCTCCCCTGAGGTGTACACCCGACGCTCCACGCCAAGCTTCTCCATCGTCCCGACAAAACCGTAGCCGGCCGCCGTCACACCAATGGAGCCCACCAGGCTCGCTTTGTCGGCATAGATCTGATCGGCCGCGCTGGCAATGTAGTAAGCACCGGAAGCCCCCAGATCGGAAATGACCGCGTAGACCTTGGTGTTCGGGTGCAGCGCGCGCAACCGGACGATCTCGTCGTAGACATAACCCGACTGCACCGGGCTTCCACCCGGACTGTTGATGCGCAATATCACACCCTTGACCTTGGGATCCTCGAACGCAGCCCGCAGGCTACCGACGATATTGTCCGCACTGGCTGGCTCCTTATGGGCAATCATGCCTTCGATGTCGATCAACGCCGCGTACCCGGAGCCCCGCACGGCACTTTTTTCCATGTCAAACAGGGGCGTGAACAGCAATAGCGCGACAAAGAGATAAACAAACGTCAGCAGCTTGAAGAAAATGCCCCAGCGACGGGAACGACGTTGCTCCTGCACACCGGCCAGCAAGGTCTTCTCCAACAGCTTCCAGCTTTTGTCGTCACCGCTCTCGGCGCTCGCCTTGGCCGGTGCCTTCCATTCGTCGGTCATGCAAGTATCCCCAGCAAAAACTTAATTGGCCCGCTGGCTCAGCCAGGCGTGCAATTCAGGAAAATGGTCGATCGCCAGCCGCGGCTCGAAGGCCTGCAGCGCCGCGATCGTCTGCGCGCCGTAGCTCACCGCGACCGACCCCATGCCGGCGTTACGCGCCATCTGCAGGTCGAACGAGGAATCCCCCACCATCAACGCCTGCTCCGGCTGCATGCCGCAGTGAGCCAGGATTTGCTCGAGCATCAGCGGATGCGGCTTACTGGCCGTTTCGTCCGCAGCCCGGGTGATATCGAAATAATCGTCCCAACCATGGGATTTCAGCACCCGATCCAGCCCGCGACGCGCCTTGCCGGTGGCGACAGCCAGGCGATACCCCTCGCCCCTCAAGGCTTCAAGCGTGTCTACCACTCCGTCAAACAACGGCGAAGGCTCAGCCTCCAGCGCAATGTAGTGATCAGCGTAATACTGGCGAAAAACCAGCAACTCAGGGTCACTGATCTCCGGGTACAGACTGCGGATCGCTTCCGGCAAGCCGAGGCCGATGATGCCCTTCACGGCAAAATCATCACACCTGACAAAACCCGCACGGTCAGAGGCGGCATGCATTGCCTCCACAATCCGACCGATGGAGTTCGCCAGAGTGCCGTCCCAATCGAAGATCAGCAGCTTGTATTCAGGATGCACTCAACCGCTCCACGGTCTTGGCCCACATTTCATCCACTGGAGCCTGCAATTTCAGCTCACCACCATCGGGCAACGGCACGGTCAACATGTAGGCATGGAGAAACAGGCGCTTGCCACCCAGATCACGGATTTCGCGGGTGAAGTCGTCATCGCCGTACTTGCTGTCCCCAGCGATGCAATGCCCGGCATGCAGCGTGTGGACGCGAATCTGGTGGGTGCGGCCGGTCACCGGCTTGGCCTCGACCATGGTGGCGAAATCACCAAAGCGGCGCAGCACCTTGAACACCGTCAGGGCCTCCTTGCCTTCTTCGTTGACTTCCACCATGCGCTCGCCGGAACGCAGGTTGCTCTTGAGCAACGGCGCACGGACTTGCTTGATGGACGTATCCCAACGCCCCCGCACCAGCGCCATATAGCGCTTGTCGACGCCATCGCCGCGCAATTGCTCATGTAAATGCCGCAACATGCTGCGTTTCTTGGCGATCATCAGCAGGCCGGAGGTGTCGCGATCCAAGCGATGGACCAACTCCAGCTCCTTGGCGTCGGGGCGCAACTGACGAAAGGCCTCGATCACGCCGAAATTCAGGCCGCTGCCGCCGTGAACCGCAATGCCCGCAGGCTTGTTGAGCACAATCAGCGCCTTGTCTTCGAAGACGATCGAGGCTTCCAGGCGCTGCAACAGACCCTGGGCCAGGGGCACGGGCTCATCGCGCTCGGGCACGCGAACCGGCGGCACGCGCACGATATCGCCCGCCTGAAGCTTGTACTCGGGCTTGATCCGACCTTTGTTCACCCGCACTTCGCCCTTGCGCAAAATGCGATAGATCAAGGTCTTGGGCACGCCTTTGAGTCGGGCTAGAAGGAAGTTATCGATTCGTTGGCCGGCATATTCCGGCGAGACCTCGAGCAGTTGAACGCCAGGGGTCGAAGGGGCAGTAGTCGTCATGGCGGCGATGATAACAATTTTTTATGGAATTGAAGCACTTAATCATTGCTGCTATAGTCGCGAACGCCGCCAAAAGCGGCTGGACAGCGGACTAACGGTCAAAAACCGGCCCTGACCAACGCAATTCACGAGGACGAGAGGCCGTCCTACGGGGCTTTTGCTAGATAACGGCAGAGTTTGCAGGTGTAACGAGCGCAGGTGACATGAGGCCTGAAATACGCGGCAAAGCAGAGTTTTGACTCGCCTTGCGCGCCACATTCACGGCCAGTTCACAAAGTGCAGTCACCGGTAGACGACCCCGAGCGAGAGCTTCGGAAACAACGCCTAAATTAGCCATGATGCGTGACCTCCCCTTTCGGAGCTCACGGTAAATGCCAACCCGCTGCGGATTCTGCGCGCGGCAGCACCCGATTATCAGGGATACGTGTAGGGTGGAGATGTACAACCGTCGGACTGTGTAGCACTAGGCTTATATTTAGACGCTTCATCTCGTCCACAGGCGCCGGTTGATTCCTCCTCCTGACTGAGTGCTTGAACAGCCAGCAAGCAGGACGCGTCCGTCGCGACTTCGCCATCATTGGGTCGAACTCGCTGGACACTGGAATGGCCCGGCCACTTCCATGACGCACCTGACACCGACCGTGAGAAGTCGTGTGTGCCGAACGCCGTTTCCGGCAGCCCGGAAACCGACGGTACTACATGAAAAGAATGCTGATTAACGCAACTCAACCCGAAGAGTTGCGTGTTGCACTGGTAGACGGCCAGCGCCTCTACGACCTGGATATCGAATCCGGTGCACGCGAGCAGAAGAAGGCCAACATCTATAAAGGCCGGATTACTCGCATCGAACCAAGCCTTGAGGCTGCCTTTGTCGATTTCGGCTCCGAGCGCCACGGCTTCCTGCCCCTCAAAGAAATCTCCCGCGAATACTTCAAGAAGGCTCCTGAAGGCCGCGTCAACATCAAGGACGTCCTGAGCGAAGGCCAGGAAGTCATCGTCCAGGTCGAAAAAGAAGAGCGTGGCAACAAGGGCGCAGCCCTGACCACCTTCATCAGCCTGGCGGGCCGTTACCTGGTCCTGATGCCGAACAACCCTCGCGCCGGTGGCATCTCCCGCCGCATCGAAGGCGAAGAGCGCAATGAACTGCGCGAAGCCCTCAACGGCCTGGTTGCCCCGGCCGACATGGGCCTGATCGTTCGCACCGCCGGCCTTGGCCGCAGCAGCGAAGAAATGCAGTGGGACCTCGATTACCTGCTGCAACTGTGGACCGCCATCAAGGAAGCCTCGCTGGATCGCTCCGCGCCGTTCCTGATCTACCAGGAAAGCAACGTCATCATCCGCGCGATCCGCGACTACCTGCGCCAGGACATCGGCGAAGTGCTGATCGACAGCGTTGAAGCCCAGGACGAAGCCCTGACTTTCATCCGCCAGGTCATGCCGCAATACGCCAGCAAGATCAAGCTTTACGAAGACAGTGTTCCGCTGTTCAACCGTTTCCAGATCGAAAGCCAGATCGAGACTGCGTTCCAGCGCGTCGTCGAACTGCCGTCCGGCGGCTCCATTGTCATCGATCCGACCGAAGCCCTGGTGTCCATCGACATCAACTCGGCGCGCGCCACCAAAGGCAGCGACATCGAAGAAACCGCCCTGCAGACCAACCTTGAAGCCGCCGAAGAAATCGCCCGTCAGTTGCGCCTGCGCGACATCGGCGGCCTGATCGTCATCGACTTCATCGACATGACCCCGGCCAAGAACCAGCGCGCCGTGGAAGAAAAGGTCCGTGAGTGCCTGGAAGCCGACCGCGCCCGCGTGCAGGTCGGTCGTATCTCGCGCTTCGGCCTGCTGGAAATGTCCCGTCAGCGCCTGCGTCCTTCCCTGGGCGAGAGCAGCGGCATCGTCTGCCCGCGTTGCAACGGCACCGGCATCATCCGTGACGTCGAGTCGCTGTCCCTGGCGATCCTGCGCCTGATCGAAGAAGAAGCCCTGAAAGACCGCACCGCCGAAGTTCGCGCCCAGGTGCCGATCCCAGTGGCGGCGTTCCTGCTCAACGAAAAACGCAACTCGATCACCAAGATCGAACTGCGCACCCGCGCCCGTATCGTCATCCTGCCGAACGATCACCTCGAGACGCCGCACTTCGAAGTGCAGCGCCTGCGTGATGACAGCCCGGAAGCCCACACCAATCAGTCCAGCTACGAAATCGCTGCTGCCGCTGCAGAAGTGGAAGAAGTCCAGCCGGCTGCCGCCACTCGCACCCTGGTTCGCCAGGAAGCCGCGGTCAAGACGGCTCCAGCCCGCGCCAATGCACCGGTTCCGACCGAAGCCGCCGCGCCGGCACCGGCACCTGCCGCCGCACCTGAACCCAGCCTGTTCAAAGGCCTGGTGAAATCCCTGGTCAGCCTGTTCGCCACCAAGGAAGAGCCGGTTGCGCCGACCGTTGTCACCAAGCCAGCGACTACCGAGCGTCCAGCCCGCAACGAAGAACGTCGCAATGGTCGTCAGCAGACCCGCAACCGCAACGGTCGTCGTGACGAGGAGCGCAAACCCCGTGAAGAACGTGCACCGCGTGAAGAGCGCGCGCCACGTGAGCCACGTGAAGAACGCCAGCCTCGCGAAGCCCGTGAGGAAGCGCCAGCCGTAGCCCGCGAAGAACGCGCGCCGCGTCCGCCGCGCGAAGAGCGCCAACCGCGCGCACCTCGTGAAGATCGCAAGCCACGTGGCGAGCGTGAAGAACGTGTTCGCGAGCTGCGCGAACCACTGGATGCCGCTCCCGCCGCCGCTGCCGTCACCGCTGAAGAGCGTCCGGCCCGTCAGCCTCGCGAAGAACGCGCACCGCGTCCGCCACGTGAAGAGCGTCAACCACGCGCCGAGCAGGCTGCCGCTGCCAGCGAAGAGGAAGTACTGAACAGCGAAGAGCAACTGCAGGAAGACGGTCAGGAGAACGCCGAAGGCGATCGTCCACGCCGCCGCTCCCGTGGTCAACGTCGCCGTAGCAACCGTCGTGAGCGTCAACGCGACGCCAACGGCAATGTGATCGAAGGTTCGGAAGCATCCGAATCCACCGAGAACACCGAAGCGCCAAGTGCTGCCGACCTCGCCGCCGGCCTGGCCGTCACCGCTGCGGTTGCCAGCAGCTCGATCAGCGCCCCCGCTGAAGCCGAGGCGCACGAACAGGCCGAACGCGCTACCGCCGTGGTGGAAAACGCGCCGGTTGAAGCGCCTGTGGTCGAAGCCACTACCCCGGTCGTCATGACTGCTTCACCAGAAGTGGAAGTTGCACCGGTTCGCGAAGCCGAGCCTCAGGCAGAAGCAGTTTCCGAGCCCGCACCGGTCATCGAGCAACCTGTGGTTGCCGCTGAACCTGTGGTCGAGCCTGCAGCCGAGGAAAAAGCCCCGGAGCCGGTTCGCGAAGAGCAGACCGCGTTCAACTGGCACGCCGAGCCAGCCGCCCCCGTCGTTGAGGCCGAACCGGCAGCAGAGACGGTGAAAGCGGTAGAGCCGGCAGTGGTCGAGCCAGCTCCAGTGGTCCAGCCTGTGGTTGTCGAAGCGCCAGCCCCGGTAGAGGCGCCTGCACCTGCCAGCGCCCTGACCCCCAACGGTCGTGCTCCGAACGATCCGCGTGAAGTGCGTCGTCGCAAGCGTGAAGCTGAGCGCCTGCAGAAGGAAGCCGAACAAGCTGCCGCTGCCGCTGCTCAAGCGCCTGTGGCCGAGCCGGCACCTGTGGAGCAAGCAATCGAGGCAGCCCCTGCCCCGGTTGCAGAAACCACAGATGAACCCGCTATCGTTGAAGCGGCTCCGGTGATCGACGAACCTCAGCACTCCGCTGAAGAAATCGAACCTCGCCACACTGAAGCACTGGAAAAAGAGCACGAGCCAAAACCTCACGCTTGATTCCATCGCCCAGTAAAAAGCCCCGCCTGGTTGTGATACCAGGCGGGGCTTTTTTATGTCTTCAGACTTATCCACATAAGTGTTGGGATTCTATGGGAGCGGGCTTACTCGCGAATGCGGTAGCACAGTCAACATCGATGCAAGCTGACCCAATGCTTTCGCGAGCAAGCCCGCTCCCACAGGGATCCGCGTCGGCCGTTATTTGAAGATCAGTG
Source organism: Pseudomonas sp. NFACC45 (assembly GCF_900113505.1). Lineage (NCBI taxonomy): Bacteria > Pseudomonadati > Pseudomonadota > Gammaproteobacteria > Pseudomonadales > Pseudomonadaceae > Pseudomonas > Pseudomonas sp. NFACC45. The sequence continues at coordinate 154,459 of NZ_FOPO01000012.1, read as the reverse complement.
CTTCTGGTACGTCCACATCCCAAAGCACACCAGGATCATCCACGGTGACCTCAGCCACATGCGTCCCGGCAAACAGCGTCCTGGCGCCGCGATCTCCGGTCAACGCCATCAACTTCGGCCCGAACGAGCGCCCGAATCCAACCGGATGTCCATACTCACCTGCCAATACGGGCACACTGATGCCATCCTCGCTGATCTGCGCCACCACCTGCTCGATGCTCGACGGCAGGATGAACGGCATATCACCCAGCACGATCAGCCAACCATCAAGGTCCGGGCAAGCCTGGACGCCAGCGGCAATGCTGTCCCCCAAACCGGGCGAGTCCAGCTCCACGAAATCGCAGCCATAGGCCTGGGCCATGCGAATAGCCTGCGGACGATCCTTGCTCGTCACCAGCAGGCGTTTTTCCAGGGCGGCAGGTAAATTCACCAGCACCTGCTCGATCACTGACCGGACAGCGCCGTCACGCCCCGTGCAATCGGCCAGCAGCTTATCTTTGTCCTGGCCGGCAACCTTACGGAAACGGCTGCCCGATCCTGCCGCGAGAATGATCACGCCAATCGACTCAGACATCCCCGCCTCCTCGCCCGCCGATTACAGCGGCTTTTTCTGACGCAACTCGACGCCATTCTTGATCGCCACGATTTCAGCCAGCAACGACAAGGCAATTTCCGCCGGCGTATGGCTGCCGATGTGCAAACCGATCGGCCCATGCAGCCGTTCGATAGCCTGTGCAGACAAGCCTAGCTGAGCCAGGTTATCCCGGCGCTTCTGGCTGTTCACCCGAGAGCCCAGGGCCCCGACATAAAACGCCTTGGAGTCCAGGGCCGTGAGCAACGCCATGTCGTCCAACCGTGGATCATGGGTCAGGGCGACAATGGCGGTGCGCTCGTCGGTCTGGATGCTCAACACCGCTTCGTCGGGCATGCCGGAAACGAAGCGGCCATGCTGCTCTTCCCAACCGTAGACAAATTCCTTGCGCGGATCGCAGATCAACACCTCGAAATCCAGCAATCGGGCCATTTCTGCCACATAACGCGACAGTTGCCCCGCGCCGATCAACAGCAGCCGCCAGCGCGGGCCGTAGATGGCCCGCAGGACTTGGCCGTCGAATACCAATGCGTCGGTTTTGCTGGCGGGCGTCAGCAGCACTTCGCCTGTGGCGACGGTCAGCTCACGGGCGACAATCTCATGGCCTTCGCAGCGTTCCAGCAGTTGCGCCACCCATTGCGGATCGCCGACCCGTTCTTCGCTCAGGCGCAAGGTACCGCCACACGGCAGGCCGAAGCGCGCCGCCTCCTCACGAGTCACGCCATAGGTGATGAGCTGCACGGGTGGACCGTCCGCTGGAATACGCCCGTCATGCAGCCGGGCGATCAGGTCATCCTCGACACAACCGCCCGATACCGAGCCAATCACCACGCCGTCCTCGCGCAGGGCCAGCATCGCCCCCGGAGGCCTGGGTGCCGTGCCCCAGGTCTGGACCACGGTGAACAACACCACCCGTTGCCCGGCGCGACGCCACTCAAGCACGCTGCGCAGGACATTCAGATCAACGCTGTCCATCAGGCTTTAGCCTGCTGCCAGCCCTGCAACTGATAACGCACGGGCAGCTCGCGAATGCGCTTGCCGGTGGCGGCGAAAATCGCGTTGCACAGCGCCGGTGCAATCGGCGGCACACCCGGCTCACCCACCCCACCCAACGGCACCTCGCCCGGCGGCGTGACCAAGTGCACTGCGACCTCCTTGGGTGCCAGGGACATGCGCGCCACTTCGTACATGTGGAAGTTGTCTTGCTGGACCTTGCCGTCCTTGAAGCTGATCTCTCCCACCACCGCATTGCCCAGGCCCATGACGCAGGCGCCTTCGAACTGGGAGCGGATACGCTCGGGGTTGATCTGCGGGCCGCAGTCCACGGCAATGTCGGCCTTGTGCACGATCAACGTACCATCGTCCTTGACCTCCACCTCAAGCGCTGCTGCCACGTAGGTGACGAAGCTGTAATGCACCGCCAGCCCCAGGCCACGGCCCTTGGGCAGTTTGCGGCCCCAACCGGCGGCCTTGGCGGCGGTTTCCAGCACGGTGCGGATCCGCGCCGTATCGATGGGATAACGCTCGGGGGATTCGCCGTAGTTCCATTCTTCATTCAAGGTGCGCGGATCGATCTTACGGTCCGGGCCAAGCAATTTGACGTGATACGCCAGTGGATCCTGGCCGGCCTTGTGGGCCAATTCGTCGATGAAACTCTGAATCGCAAAACCATGGGGAATGTTCGATACCGAGCGGTACCAGCCAACCCTCGTATGGGCCACCGCTTCAGGGTTCTCCAGGCGCATGTTGGGAATCGCGTAGGCCATATTGGTCACGCCCATGCCCACTTCGAACGGCGCTTCGTGGATCATGCCCGGCGCAAACAGTGCGGTAATGGTCGGGGCTACGGTGCGATGCAGCCAGCCGGACGGCATCCCGTCCTGGTTCAGGCCAGCCTTGAGGTATTCGGCCGATACGGTGTGGAAATACGAATGATGAATGTCATCTTCGCGGGTCCATTGCACCCGTACCGCCTGGCCTGGAAACTCCTTGGCCAACACAGCCGCCTCGAGGACAAAATCGGGCTTGGACTTACGCCCGAAACCGCCACCCAGCAGCGTGATGTGTACCGTAACCTTGTCGAAAGGGATCCCCAATCGTTCGGCGACGCGTTCACGGGTGACCTGCGGGGCCTGGCTCGGTGCCCAGGCTTCACATTGGCCATCCTTGAACCGGGCGACAGCAACCATGGGCTCCATCGGCGACTGAGACAGGTGCGGCAGGTAATAGGACGCTTCCAGGGTCGCGTCGGCCTTGGCCAACGCGTCGTCGAGGTCACCCGTGCTGCGCAGGACTTTCCCGGGCTTGAGAGCAGCGGCTTCCAGTTCCTGGCGATAGGCGACGGAGTCATAACCGGCATTCGGGCCGTCATCCCACTCGATTTTCAGCGCTTCGCGGCCCTTGATCGCCGCCCAGGTGTTTTTCGCCACGACCGCCACGCCGCCCAGCGGCTGGAACTCGGAGGGCAGCGGACGTCCTTCGATCTGCAGCACCTTGACCACGCCCGGTACTTTCAGCGCCGCGCTGCTGTCCACGCTCTTGACCTTGCCACCATAGACGGGCGGGCGAGCCACGACGGCATAGAGCATGCCATCGAAATGTACATCAGCCCCGAACACGGCACGACCGTTGACGACGTCTTCGCCATCGATGGCCCGGCTCGATTCCTTGCCGATGTAGCGAAACTCCGAAGGCTGCTTGAGGCGCAGGCTGTCACGGGCGGGAACTGGCAAGGCACTGGCCGCGGCGGCCAACGCACCGTAGCCCAGCTCCCGACCGGAAGGCTGGTGCACGACTTTGTGCAATTGGGCACGACACTCGTTCGCCGGGACATTCCACTGGGCAGCGGCGGCCAGTTCCAGCATGGTCCGGGCGGCGGCCCCGCAACGACGCATTGGCTCGTACCAGTGGCGCATGCTGCGCGAACCGTCGGTGTCCTGGTTGCCGAAGCGCACCTCATCAGCCGGTGCCTGCTGCACCTTGACCTGCGCCCAGTCAGCGTCCAGTTCATCGGCCACCACCATGGTCAGGCTAGTCCGCACACCCTGGCCCATTTCCGAACGGTTGCAGATCACTGTCACGCTGCCATCGGCGGCGATGCTCACGTACACCTTCGGGTCGTCGATCACACCATTGGGCATGCCCTCGCCGCCGAACTTCTTGTCCTCGGCAAAGGCGTCCGGCAGGCCCCAACTGGCGGCCAGCACCAACACACCAGTGGCGCTTGCGCCTTTGAGGAAACCACGCCGGCTGAGGTTGCTCAGCACAAAATCATTGGGCAAGCGGCTCATGCCTTGGCCTCCTTCAGATGGGTGGAAGCCTGGCGGATCGCCGTCTTGATCCGGTTATAAGTGCCGCAGCGGCAGATGTTGCCAACCATGGCCTCTTCGATCTGCTCATCGCTCGGGTTGGGATTGGTCTTAAGCAAGGCGGTCGCGGACATGATCTGCCCGCCCTGGCAGTAGCCGCACTGGGCTACGGCGGTATCGAGCCAGGCCTTCTGGACAATTTGCCCGACCGGGTCGACGTGCAGGGCATCGATGGTGGTGACATTCTGGCCTTTCACCGAGCCGATCGGGGTGATGCAACTGCGCGCCGGGGCGCCGTCGATGTGAATGGTACAGGCGCCGCACAGGCCCATGCCGCAGCCGAATTTGGTGCCGTTGTAACCGGCCACATCCCGGATCGCCCACAGCAGCGGCATGTCCTCGGTCACATCCAGTTGGTGATCTTTTCCATTGAGTTTCAGGGTAATCATGGGCACGCCCGCACAGTGATCGAGTGATGGGGTCGAGCAATCTGCCGTTTGGGCAACGGTTCGGTTGGCGCAGACTGACTCAGGCTAATCGGGCTCTCTTGTGCAAACACGCAAGCGTCTGCACCGGGCCTTCAATAATGCGATGGTCGCATCGTTAGCCCACTAAATTAACCCAGGATTAAGCAAAACGCCCTGCACAATCCTGCACAAATGATCCTTGTGCGAAGTGTGCAGGGCGCTCGGGAAAGCCAGGTTCAGTACCGATTGGGCTCCATTTCCAGATCGACCTGAAAACGTTCGGCAATGTCTTTCTGGATACGCTGGGCCAGATCCAGCAATTGCGCACCGGTGGCGCAGCCGTAGTTGACCAGCACCAAGGCCTGCAACTTATGCACCCCGGCGTCGCCTTCGCGAAAGCCCTTCCAACCGGCGCGCTCGATCAGCCAACCGGCGGCGATTTTCATCTGCCCTTCGGGTTGTGGATAAGCCACCAGATCCGGGTATTGCAGCTTGAGTTGCGCGACATGCGAAGCCGGCACCAGCGGGTTCTTGAAGAAACTGCCGGCATTGCCCAGCACGGCCGGGTCCGGGAGCTTTTCACTGCGAATGCTGCAGATGGCCCGGCTGACATCCGAGGGAGTCGCCTGCTCGATGCCCAGTTCGGTCAACCGCTGGCGGACCGGACCGTACTCCAGATGCAGATGCGCGGCGCGACTGAGGGCAAAGCGCACCCGCAGGATCAGCCAGCGACCCGCTTGCTGCTTGAACAGGCTGTCGCGGTAGGCGAAGCGGCATTCTTCGAGGGTGAAATCGCGCTGCTCACCGGTTTGCCGATCCAGGGCGGTGAGGCCGGCGAACACATCCTTGATCTCCACGCCGTAGGCACCGATGTTTTGCATCGGTGCAGCCCCCACCGTACCCGGGATCAGGCTGAGGTTTTCCAGCCCCGACCAGCCTTGGGCCAGCGTGTACTGGACGAAGGGGTGCCACGGTTCGCCTGCTTCGGCTTCGATCAACACCCGCTCGCCCTCATCGCTGAGCAGACGAATCCCTTGGCTGGCCATGCGCAACACCAGCGCGTCGATATCACCAGTCAGCAGCAGGTTGCTGCCGCCACCGATCACCAGCAACGGCACTTCATTGGCGCTGGCATAGGCCAGCGCCTCGCGAACATCTGCATCGTTGTGAGCTTCGGCGAATAACCGGGCGCTGACGTCCACGCCAAAGCTGTTGAACGGCTTGAGACTGACGCCGGCCCGCACCTGGAAGGTCATAGCCGGCCCTTCAATTCGATCACCAGGCGGTCCGTGGCTCGCTCGATCAGGTCCAGCACTTGCTCGAAACCCTGTTCACCGTCGTAGTACGGGTCCGGCACGTCATCGAGTTCAGCCTCGTAGCGGCGCAGGAACAGATCCAGTTCGGCCCTGCCATTGCTCGGTTGCAGGGCTTTTAGATTGCGCAGGTTGCTGCCGTCCATCGCCAGGATCAGGTCGTAAGTGGCGAAATCGGCCCGGCTGACTTGGCGGGCACGCTGGGCCGACAGGTCATAGCCGCGTCGCAGGGCCGCAGCCTGGCTGCGCTTGTCCGGGGCCTTGCCGACGTGCCAGTCACCGGTGCCGGCGGAGGCGACTTCCACCTGCTCGGCCAGCCCGGCCTCGCGCAGCTTGTGCCGCAGGATGCCTTCGGCGGTGGGTGATCGGCAGATGTTGCCGAGGCAGACAAACAGAACCCGCATCAGGCCTCCAGCAGGCGACGAACGCGCTCGAGGTCTTCCACGGTGTCGACGCCGGTCGGCGGAGCAATCAGCGCATCGGCGACGTGGATTCGCACGCCGTGCCACAGGGCACGCAATTGCTCCAGGGATTCGGTGTTTTCCAGCCAGCACGGGCCCCAGGCGACGAAGTCCTGAAGGAAACCGGCGCGGTAAGCGTAGATGCCGATGTGACGGCGGTACGGCACGCCGTCCGGCATCGCGTCGCGACTTTGCGCGAATGCATCACGCGCCCAGGGCAAGGTGGCGCGGCTGAAGGTCAGCGCCAGGCCATTGAGATCGCTGACGACCTTGACCACGTTGGGGTTGAACAGGGTTTGCACATCCTCGATCGGCTCGGCCAGGGTGGCCATGCGCGCTTCGGGATGGACTGCCAGATTGTTTGCAACCTGATCGATCACACTGGGCGGGATCAACGGTTCATCGCCCTGCACATTGACCACGATGGCGTCGGGTTCCAGGGCCAACTTGGCGGCGACTTCGGCCAGACGGTCAGTCCCGGAGTTGTGATCCTCGCGCGTCAGCACCACTTCGGCGCCAAAACCCTTGCACGCCTCCACGATGCGCGCATCGTCGGTCGCCACTACCACGCGCTGGGCGCTGCTTTTGCAAGCCTGTTCCCATACGTGCTGGATCATCGGCTTGCCGGCGATCAACAGCAACGGCTTGCCGGGCAGGCGCGTCGAGGCAAAGCGCGACGGAATGACAACGGTAAAGGCTGCGGTCATTTATCCAAGCGCTCGTCGGTGGTCAGGGTACGGGCCTCGCTTTCGAGCATCACCGGGATGCCATCGCGAATCGGATAGGCCAGGCCGGCGCCTTTACTGATCAGCTCGGTTTTGTCGGCGCTGAGTTTGAGCGGGCCTTTGCAGACCGGGCAGGCCAGAATGTCGAGCAGTTTGGTGTCCATGATATTTCCCTGGATAAATGTTTTAGGGCAAAAGCCGGTCCGGCAAAAGGCGCATCAACTGGGTGTCGAACCAGTCCGCGAAAGCTGGCGACGGCGCGGCGTCCACCGCCAGGTACCACCAGTCGGGGGCGGCAAAGGCACGGCATTTGACCGCGTCCTTTTCCGTCATGACCACCGGCAGCGATGGCGTGAAACTCAATGCCTGGGCGCTGTATTGGGCGTGATCGGCAAACCCGTGCGGTATAGGTCGCCAGTGTAGCGTTTCGAGGGTCTTGAAGAAACGCCGGGGATTGCCGATGCCGGCCACGGCATGCAGGGCCTGGCCGGGCGGAAAATGGTCGAGTGGCCGTCGTTCACCGCTGGCCAGGTTCACCAGGGCTGTGGGACGCAACTCGAAGGCATAGCCGTCTTCGCGGTCGGCGCTGGCGCCGTTGTACAGCACGGCATCGACCGTTTGCAGACGCTCCACGGGCTCCCGCAGCGGACCGGCAGGCAGACAACGCCGGTTGCCCAAGCCCCGGGCGTTGTCGATCAGCACCAGCTCAAGATCCCGCGCCAGGCGGTAATGTTGCATGCCGTCGTCGGACAGGATCAGGTCCAGCGGTTGAGTCTCCAGCAGCGCCCGCACCGCTCGACTACGATCCGGATCGATCATCAATGGCACGCCGCTGCGCTGGACAATCAGCAGTGGCTCATCACCGGCGACGTCGGCGCCCTGCCCGGCTTCGACTCGCCAGGGCAAATGGGGTGGTTTGGCGCCATAACCCCGGCTCACCACGCCGACCCGCAGGCCACGGCGCTGGCAATGCTGGATCATCCACAGGATCAATGGGGTCTTGCCGGTGCCACCCACCGTGATGTTCCCCACGACCACCAGCGGCACAGGCGGTTGGTAAATCTCACCCTCGCCCGCCAGAAAACGCTCGCGTTTACCCATCACCACCCGCCGGTACAACCACTCCAGTGGCCGCAACAGCGTCAGGGCCGGGTGACCTTCGTACCAGGCGGCAAGCAATCGATCAGACATGGCCATCAGGGTGCCGGCGCCGCCTCGACGGTGGTCATGCGCAGATGGCTGAAGCCGAGCTTGCCGGCCGCGTCCATGGCGGTGATGACGGATTGATGAGGGGTCTTGCCGTCGGCGCTGATGGACAGCGGCAGGCTGGTGTCGCCGCCGGACTCCTTCTGCAGCGCATCGATCAGGCTCGCCAGGTCGCTCTTGGGCAGCAACTGATTGTTCACCGAAAACGTCCCTTCGGCACTGATCGTGACTTCCAGGTTCTTGAGTTGCTGGTCTTCGGCAGGCGAGCCGCTGACCGCTTCCGGCAGCTCCACCTTGAGCTGGGTTTCCCGGGTGAAGGTAGTGGTCACGACGAAAAACAGCAGCAGGATGAACACCACGTCAATCAGCGACGCGAGGTTGATCTCGACGGTTTCCCGTGGTTTGCGGCGGAATTTCACTTCTTGCCCTCGGCCAGGTCCACGTCACGGTCGCCTTGCACCACCTCGACCAGCTTGATGGCTTCCTGCTCCATGCCCACCACCAACTCATCGATGCGCCGTTGCAGGAAGCGATGGAAAAACACCGAAGGAATCCCCACCATCAACCCGGCGGCCGTGGTGATCAAGGCCTTGGAAATCCCCCCTGCCAGCACCGAGGCATTGGCGGTCATGCCTGCGCCGGTGAACGAACTGAAAATGTCGATCATGCCCAGCACCGTGCCCAGCAGGCCCAGCAACGGGGCCATGGCGGCAATGGTGCCCAGGGCATTGATGTAGCGTTCCAGCTCATGGATGACCCGGGCGGCGGCTTCTTCGATGCATTCCTTCATGATCTCGCGACCATGCTTGGAGTTTGCCAAGCCCGCGGCGAGGATTTCACCTAACGGTGAACTGGCCCGCAGCTCCTTGAGCCGGTCCTTGTTCAGTTTCTTGTCCTTGATCCAGACCCAGACCTGACCGAGCAAATGCTCCGGGGTCACCCGGCTGGCCCGTAGGGTCCACAGGCGTTCGGCAACAATTGCCAGTGCCACGATGGAACTCAGAATGATCGGCAACATCATCCAGCCGCCGGATTTGACCAATTCCCACACAGTGACAGCCCCCTCGAAAAAGTGCGCCACTTTATCATACAGACGCACCTTGCAGACCCGCCCCGCCGATTACACCGTCATGGAAGATGACCCGGGTCAAGGTTGCGGCCATGGTCCCGCAGACGGCGGGTCGCGCCAGTAGCGCCGTTGGCCGGCCTGCAGGTGCGGTGGTTCGAAGGCCCCCAGTTGCAGACGAATGGCACCCTGTTCGGCACTGTCGTAGATCGCCATGCCCAAGCGGCGATAGCGAGCCATGACCCGCGGATGAGGATGACCGAACGCATTGCCCTGGCCCCGGGAGATCAACACCGAATGGGGTTTGAGCCGTGACAGCAGCAACATCGACGATGAACTGCGGCTACCGTGATGGGGCGCCGCCAGCCACTGGACCGGCACCGCCAGAGGCCCGTCGAGCAACGCGCGCTCGGCATGGCTATCGATGTCTCCGGTGAGCAACAACCGCTCACCGCCCGCCTCGACCAGCAGAACGCAGGATCGCTGGTTGCTTTCAAGGGCGGATGACCATTGCCACAGCTCGAACCTGACCCCGTCCCACTCCCAGCGCGCACCACTGTCGCACGCATCTGCCTGCAAAGTGGCAGGCAACGCGGCCGGGTCTCCACTGACCACCCGGACCGTTGGCAACCCGTTGCGCACCGCTTGGGCGCCTCCGGCGTGATCGGCGTCGGCATGGCTGAGCAGCATCAGGTCCAACCCGGTTACGCCCAGCTTGCGCAAGGTGGGCAGCACGACGCGCTCACCCGCGTCGGCCTCGCCAAAGCGCGGCCCCGCGTCGTAAAGCAAGGCATGGCGACGGGTGCGTACCAATACCGCCAACCCTTGGCCCACGTCCAGTTGCCAGATTTCGGCGTGCCCCGGGGGCACTTCCTCGCGCGGAGGAAAAACCACCAGCAGCAACATGGGCCAGCCCAGTACCCGCAGCGGCACGCCTTTGGGCAGCAACAGTAATAAAGCCCCAAGAGCGGCCATGCACCATGCCCATACGGGGATAGCCGCAGGCACCCATGCCGGTATTCGCCCGGCCACCAGCGCCAACCCCTTGAATAGCAGATCGAGCAACCCGCCGGCGATCCAAAGCAGCCCTTCACCCACGAACGGCACCGGCAGCAATGCCGTACCGAGCAGCGCCGGCGGCAACACCAGCAAGCTGACCCAGGGCACCGCCACCAGGTTCACCAAAGGGCCGCTGAGGCTGATCGGCAAACCCAATATCAACAGTATCGGGCACAGTCCGACTGCCACCAGCCATTGAGCACGGGTCCAGGTTTGCCACCAGCGCCAGGGGCCCAAGCGTGCGCCGAAAGTAAACATCAGGATCGCCACCGCGGCGAACGACAGCCAGAACCCCGGCCGCAGACTGGCCAATGGATCGAACACCAGCACCCCATTAAAAGCCAGCAGCCACGCCCACCAGGGGTCCGGATGCCGGTAACGCAAACGCCACAGCAGCACCAGGCCGATCATCGTGCAGGCGCGCCGCACCGGTACTTCGAAGCCAGCGAGCAAACCGTAGCCCAGGGCCGCGACAAAGGCCAACGCGCAGGCCCAGGGCAACCACGGCAGACGCGCCGGCCACATGCCATAGCGCGCCGCACCTGCCACCAGCAGGTACACCAGTGCGGCAAGCAGACCGATGTGCTGCCCGGAGATCACCAGCAGATGGACCGTACCGGTGTCCTGCAGTACTTGCCAGTCATCACGACTCAGCCCGGCGCCATCCCCCAGAACCAATGCCGCCAGCGCCCCGGAACGGCCCTGGGCATCGACTTGCGCCAGCGCCTGACGCACGCCGTCGCGCCAGGCACCTTGGGCAGGTTGCCGGAGATGACCGTCCTTGACCGTGCCAGTCGCGCCGATGCCCCGGCTCAACAGCCAGGCCTGGTAATCGAAGCCATGGGGGTTCAGTAGTCCGGTGGGGCGTTTGAGCTTCACCGCCAGTCGCCAACGTTCGCCGCTGCTCACAGGCGGTCCACCGAACCAGGCCAGACGCATCGACGACGGCAGCCGTGTGCGGCGAGAATGGGCATCGGCCAGTTCGAAGCGCACCACACCCTCGTTATATTGCGGCAAACCGACGACACGCCCTTCGACCCAGCGGGTTTCTCCGTCCAGTGCGGCAGACAACCGGTCGTCCAGGGCCAGTTGCGCCGACAGACAGGCCCAAGCCAGCCCAATCAGGAAGAAACCCAGCGGATGAGTTCGAAACGGCAAAACCATCAGCGCCAGCACGGGCATGACCGCAATCAGCCACAGCGGCGGCAGCGCCGGGCAAAAAACCGGGGTCAGCAGCCCGAGTGCAAGCGCGACCATCCCTGTGCGCATAAGCCTGTCCTTGAGAGTCTTCTCTTCAGGCATAGTCGGTCTACGGCACGGTGCGCGTTAACAATTGTCACAAAGTCTGAATCAGTCCGCCGTAGAATGCGGACATACTTGCGGCCTCACCGCTTTGAACCGACCGAGAAGCCTTATGCCCCGGCGCCTTTTCAAACGTTACATGCCTGACCCAGCGAGTATTCGGGAACATAAGTCCTTACGTTTTCTCGGTTCCTTGCTGCACGACCCCAACCTTTGGCACCTCAACCGACATTCAGTGGCACGCGCCATGGCCGTTGGTCTGTTCGCGGCCTTTTTGCCGATTCCTTTGCAGATGCTGCTGGCCGCGGCGCTGGCCATCACGGTGCGCGGCAACATACCGATTGCGGTGAGCTTGGTTTGGCTGACCAACCCCATCACCATGCCCGCCGTGTTTTTCTGCACCTACCAGACCGGGGCCTGGTTGATGGATGTGCCTGCCCGCACGTTGCCGGATGAGCTGACCTGGGAATGGATCACCAACCAGTTGTCTACCTTGTGGCGGCCGTTTCTGCTGGGGTCGGTGGTGACGGGCCTGGTGCTCGGCGCCCTGGCCTATTTCATGACCATGATCTATTGGCGCTGGTGGGTGGCGCGGCAATGGAAACGGCGCAAGAAAAGCCGGATGTGAGATACCAAAAGGCCTCCACTGAATGGAGGCCTTTTTTTGCGCTTCAATGTGGGAGCGAGCCTGCTCGCGATAGCGGCATATCAATCAACACACCTGCTGGATCAGGTCCGCATCCCCCGCCCACTGACCAGTAACCGCGCGCACCCCACATAAAGCACTAGGGTTGCCACCAGCATGAAGGTGATGGCGATGCTGATCTTGATGTCCGAAACCCCGAGAATGCCGTAGCGAAACGCGTTGACCATGTGCAACACCGGGTTGGCCAAGGACACGGTCTGCCAGAACGGTGGCAGCAGGGAGATCGAGTAGAACACTCCGCCCAGGTAAGTCAGTGGCGTGAGCACGAACGTCGGGATGATGGAAATGTCATCGAAGTTGCGCGCAAACACGGCATTGATGAACCCCAGCAGCGAAAAGATCGTGGCGGTGAGCACCACCACCAATATCGTCACGCCCAAATGGTGCACTTGCAGATCGGTGAAGAACAGTGACAACAAGGTCACGATCAAGCCCACCGCCAACCCGCGCAGTACGCCGCCCAAGGTGTAGCCGATCAGGATCGTATGGGGCGAAACCGGCGAGACCATCAGTTCCTCGATCGAGCGCTGGAACTTGCTGCCGAAGAAACTCGAGACCACGTTACCGTAGGAGTTGGTGATCACCGACATCATGATCAGTCCCGGTACGATGTAGTCCATGTACGTGAAGCCACCCATGTCGCCGATCTGCCGACCGATCAGGTTGCCGAAAATCACGAAGTACAAAACCATGGTGATGGCCGGCGGCAGCAGGGTCTGCGGCCAGATCCGCATGAAACGGCGGACTTCGCGATAAACGATGGTATTGAGGGCGATGAGGTTGGGTCGCAGTTCGGAACTCATACCGCCACCTTCGCCAGATTTTTCTCCACCAGAGACACGAACAACTCCTCGAGGCGATTGGTTTTGTTGCGCAGGCTCTGCACTTCAATGTTTTGCAGCGCCAGTTGGGAGAACAAGCCGGTAATACCGACGGCTTTATCCACCTGGACTTCCAGTGTGTGATGGTCCACCAGCCGGGCCGGATAGCCGATCAGTTGCGGCGCGGTCTTCAGATCGTTCTTCAGGTCCAGCAGGAACGTCTCCACATGCAGTTGGCTGAGCAACTGTCGCATGCTGGTGTTCTCGACGATGGTGCCGTGGTCGATGATGCCGATGTTGCGGCACAGCTGCTCGGCCTCTTCCAGGTAATGGGTAGTGAGGATGATGGTGATGCCTTTCTGGTTCAGCTCGGTCAGAAAGGTCCACATCGACCGACGCAGCTCGATGTCGACGCCCGCGGTCGGCTCGTCAAGAATCAGCAGGCGCGGTTCATGGACCAGGGCACGGGCAATCATCAGGCGCCGTTTCATGCCGCCGGACAAGGAACGGGACGGCATATCGCGCTTGTCCCACAAACCCAATTGCGTCAGATACTTCTCGGCGCGCTCATTGGCGATCTTCGGCGGGATACCGTAGTAACCCGCCTGGGTCACGACGATGTCGAAGGTCTTTTCGAACTGGTTGAAATTGAATTCCTGGGGCACCACGCCGATGCAGCGCTTGAGCGCAGCGGGCTCACGGTCCAGGTCATGACCGAAGATATTCACCGTGCCGCTGGTTTTGTTCACCAGGGTGGAAAGAATGCCGATGGTGGTGGACTTGCCGGCACCGTTGGGACCGAGCAAAGCGAAAAAATCACCTTCGGCGACGTCCAGATCGATACCACTCAAGGCCTGGAAACCGTTGCCGTAGGTTTTGGTTAGCTGCCGGATGGACAGAGCGGAACTCATATCGGATTACGCACCAAGAAGGGGAAGAAACAATTAGATAAGGGCGCACGGCGAGCAATACAACCACGGCGCACGAAGGCAATGGTGCGTGGCGTCGCCGCACAAGTACAGTCAAGCGTGTCGATAGTAAGTATTAAGTCAACGCGGTCATGACCGCCTTGCGATAGGCCGGACGCTGCTGCAGCCGGGCGTACCAGGCCTGCAGATGAGGCAGCGCAGCCCGCTCGATGGGCATCTCGAACCAGGCATAAATGAAACTGCCCAAGGGAATATCGCCCATGCCGATTTCATCCCCCGAGAGGTAGGGTTGCTCGCTCAACGTCTGGTCTGCCATCGCCAACAAGCCATCGCAGACCTTGATCGCCACATGGATGGCCGCCCAGTCCTGCTGCTCGGCGGGAGTGCGCAAGACGCCCCAGAATACGGTGCGAAACGGATCGGCAAACGAGGAAGTGGTCCAGTCCATCCATTTTTCAGCCCGGGCCCGAGCCTGGGGATCGGCCGGATACCAGGCCGAACCCGGAGCATGGCAAGACGCCAGATAACGCACGATGGTGTTGGACTCCCAAAGCACGAAACCGTCATCTTCGATCATCGGAACACGGCCGTTGGGGTTCTTGGCGCGATACTCGGGCGTGTCCACCACGCCGAACGCCCCCCCGGCGTCGATAGCCTCGTAGGCCAGCCCCAGTTCCTCGGCGCACCACAGCGCCTTGCGCACATTCGATGAGTTTTTCCGACCCCAGATCTTCAGCATCACGGCTTGCTCCGATGGATAAATGCCGCAGCAGCATACGCCGGATCAGCCGCGACTCAAATCGCCCTGCATGTCGCCAAGCAGGGGCGGCAGTTGCTCGCCGAACAGGTGCGGGTAGCATTTTTCCAGGTGCTGGAAGAAGAACGCTTCGGGCACATCGGCGAATTGGCCGTGGTCGGTGACGTACTCCATCAGCTTGGCGCCCTGGCGATTGAACGGGTGGAAAACGCTGTCTTGGAGGCCATCGAATTCCAGGGGTGCCACATCGAACAACTCACACAAACCTTGATTGAAGGCCGGCGTGGCCTTGACCCAGCGCTCGTTCAGGTAGAGCTCGGTATAACCGTGCATGGCGAACACATCACTCTTGAGCAATTCCAGCAGGCGCGGTGTGGACAAGTGATTGCGCACATCCGCCAGACCGATGCGCGCCGGGATACCACAATGACGGGCGCCGGCGGCCAGTAAGGTCGCCTTGGGCACGCAATAGCTTTCGCCGCTGAGCAATGCATAACTGCCCCGCAAGGTGGCAGGATCGCGACTGAAGGTGTAGGGGTTGTACCGTACCGCCTCGCGCACGGCGTAATACAGACTGACCGCCTGGGCCAGCGGGTCGCCATCGGTGCCACGGTGGGTTTCGGCGAACTCAATGACCGCAGGGTGATCGCTGTCGATGAAGCGGCCGGGGTTCAGGTATTGCTGCATAAATGGAGGCCTCTGGAGAAACATCACCGTCGGTAGGAGCTGTCGAGTGCAACGAGGCTGCGATCTTTCCCCAGACAATTGAATCCTGAGCGAAAGACCGACAGATCAAGAATCAAAAAATCGTCCGAACGCGGCCCCAGCCTTCGGCAGCTCCTACAGGAGAGCTTGCCACGAGTTTATCCACAGCCCTCCCCCAGCGATAACGGCATTCCGGCCAAACAATGGCGCTTTCTCACTTTGTTAACGAACGATTTCCCACGGCTGTTGCCAACCAGACTGGCGCAATGCATCCAGGGTTTCCCACGAAATCAATCACATCGCGCCGACCGCCGGTTTTGCAGATGCCGTCTAAGCTCTGAGGGTCGGTTTTGCCCTGGTTCACGGAGGATTACTTATGCTGTTGTTGTGGATACTGGTTCTGGTCGTCGGGAAAGCCTGGCTGGCGCATCGGCGCACCGCCCCGCTGCCCGCGCTGGGCATCATCGCGGTCTACCTGCTGGCCATGAACCTCTTCAGCCCCGCTCCCGGTTGGCTGATGCTGATCTTCTGGGTCGTGCTCGCCGCCGTCGCGGCCCCACTGCTGCTGCCGGACCTGCGCCGCAAGTATTTCAGCGCGCCGATGTTCAACTGGTTCCAGAAGACCCTGCCTCCCATGTCAGAAACCGAGCGCGACGCCATCGACGCCGGTACGGTGTGGTGGGACGGTGAACTGTTCAGTGGCCGGCCGGACTGGGATACGCTGCTGGCCTACCCGAAGGTGCAACTGACCGAGGAGGAACAGGCTTTCCTCGACGGCCCCACCGAAGAGCTCTGCGCCATGGTCAGCGACTGGCAGATCGGTCAGGCCATGGACCTGCCACCCGCCGCCTGGGCACACATCAAGGAGCACGGGTTCTTCGCGCTCATCATCCCCAAGGAATATGGAGGCAAGGGCTTCTCCGCCTATGCCCACTCCCAGGTGGCGATGAAACTGGCCACCCGTAGCGGCGATCTGGCTTCCACCGTGATGGTCCCCAACTCCCTCGGCCCGGCCGAACTGCTGCTGCACTACGGCACCGACGAGCAACGCAACCACTACCTGCCACGGCTGGCTCGTGGCGACGATATTCCCTGCTTCGCCCTGACCGGGCCGCTGGCTGGCTCCGACGCCGGGGCGATGCCCGACACCGGCATCATCTGCAAGGGCCAATGGCAAGGTCAGGAAACGGTGGGCCTGCGCCTGAACTGGGAAAAGCGCTACATCACCCTCGGACCGGTAGCCACCCTCCTCGGCCTGGCCTTCAAGGCCTATGACCCCGATCACCTGCTGGGGGATGAAGAGGACCTGGGCATCAGCCTCGCGCTGATCCCCACCGACACCCCTGGCGTCAATATCGGCCGTCGTCACCTGCCCCTTGGCGCCGCTTTCATGAACGGACCGAACTGGGGCAAGGACGTGTTCATCCCGCTGGACTTTCTCATCGGCGGCCAGCCCATGCTCGGCAAGGGCTGGATGATGCTGATGAACTGCCTGTCGGTCGGCCGGTCGATTTCCCTCCCGGCGGTGGGTACCGGGGCGGCGAAGTTCACCAGCCTGGTGACCGGCCAGTACAGCCAGGTACGCGAGCAGTTCAACGTGCCATTGTCGGCCTTCGAAGGTATTCAGGAGGCCATGGCCCGTATCGGTGGCAACGCCTGGATGATGGACGCCGCCCGTATGCTGACCGCCAACGCGGTGGATCTGGGAGAAAAACCTTCGGTGCTGTCGGCGATCCTCAAATACCACCTGACCGAGCGCGGTCGCGAATGCATCAGCCACGCCATGGACGTGCATGGCGGCAAGGGCATCATCATGGGGCCCAATAACTACCTGGGGCGTAGTTGGCAAGGTGCACCGATCTTCATCACGGTCGAAGGCGCGAATATCCTGTCACGTAACCTGATGATCTTCGGCCAGGGTGCGATTCGCTGCCACCCTTTCGTGCTCAAGGAAATGGCCTTGGCCACGCGACAAGACAAAGACCAGGCTCTGATCGAATTCGACGGGTTGTTGCTCAAACACATCGGTTTTGCCATCAGCAACGCCGCCAGCACCCTGGTGCTGAACCTGGGCCTGGGGCGTTTCGAAAGAGCCCCCGGCAACGCCTTGAGCCAGGGTTATTTCCGCGCCCTCAACCGGCAGGCGGCGGCATTCGCGCTGCTGGCGGACCTGAGCATGATGCTGCTGGGCGGCGAACTCAAACGTCGCGAACGCTTGTCGGCGCGCCTTGGGGATGTATTGAGCAACCTCTACCTCGCCTCGGCCGCGCTCAAGCGCTACCACGACCTGGACTCGCCGGACCACATGGAACCGCTGTTCACCTGGGCCATGGAAGAAAGCCTGGGCCAGGCTGAGCGGGCCCTGGACGAACTGCTGGACAACTTCCCGAACCGGGTGCTGGGTGGTCTGTTGCGCGGGGTGGTATTCCCCTTCGGCCGCCGCCACAAAGGTCCGAGCGACAGGCTGGACGCAGAAGTGGCCGCGGTGATCGGTCGGGGCAAGGGCGATCCGACCCTCGAGGAGCTGCTGCAGGGTTGCTATCGCCCGCAATCGGTCGACGATCCGGTGGGTGCACTGCAGCACGCGTGCGACCTGCTGGTCGCGGCTCATCCGCTGCACAAGAAACTGCACGGTGCGCTCAAACAGGGTCAGCTGACCCCCGCCCCTGGCGAACAGGTCATCGACGCGGCCCTCGAAGCTGGCGTGCTACAGGCCGGCGAGGCCCAGACCCTGCGCGAGGCCGAAGCGGCCCGACGTAAAGTGATCGACGTGGATGATTTCGACAAGGAGGAACTCACGCTCGCCGAGGACAAGGTCCGTTGATCCTGGCGACCCTGTGCTCTGTGCCATGTAAAAACGGGCGCAAGCGCTTTATACTCCTGCGCCCGTTTTGCTCTTGAGGACTTATCTCGTGTCCAACGTCGTTGCCGATCACCTTGTCTTGCTTGACCACTTGCGCAGCATCCTGGTCGCCGTGGGTGAGGCAGACCAGGTTCCCGAAGAAAGCCATGCCCTGTTTCTGGAGCGCTTCGACGAATTGCGCGCGCAGTTGCCCGTTGATCCGATCGAAAGCCAGTACCTGGGCCAGGACCTGATGTGCCAGGTGATCGTGCGTTATCCACAGATCGCCCACCTGGTGCCTCGTGACCTGCTGTGGTACTTCGCCGGTGACTGCCTGCATTACATGCCCGACGAAGAAATCGCCTTGTACCAGGCTCTGGAAGAACGTCGTTTCGAAGCCGAACAAAACGACGAACCCTTCGACTGGAACCAGGAAAAGCAATTGCTGGCGATGTCGGATCAGGACAGCAAGCACTGATTGCGATCAGTCATGCCAAGGCCCGCACGGTTAATCCGGCGGGCCTTTTTTGTGGCCCGCCTTGTTCAAAGTGGGCTCTTTCGCCAGGCACTCCACCAGATAATCAATGAACACCCGCAACTTCGGCGGCAGGTAGCGGGTAGGCGAATGCAGCAGCCACAACCCACCCTGGTAGGAGGCCAGGAACGTCCAATCCGCCAGCACCTGTACGATCAACCCTTGCTCCAGCGCATGACGGGCGGTGAAGTACGGCAAGCTGCCGATGCCAATGTGCTGCAAGACAGCCTCCAGCCGCACGCCCGTATGATTGGCGGCATAGCGTCCACGCACACCCACGTGGACGGACCGGGTGCCTTTCCTGAATTTCCAGCGAGCGTCGTGTGGGGTTTCTCCCAGGTAGATGCAGCTGTGCTCCAACAGGTCATGGGGATGCTCGGGGATGCCGTGTTCGGCCAGGTAGCGCGGCGTGGCGCAGAGCAGGTGGTCAATGGTCAACAACTGACGTCCCACCAGCCCGACCGGCGGCTGGTCGGTGATCCGCAGAGCCAGGTCAACATGATCGTCGATCAGATCGACCTGCCGATCCTCCAGCAGTAACTCCACATCGACCTTGGGGTAACGACGCAAGAATTCGGGTATGTGGGGATGAATGACAAAGCGCCCCACCGCCTTGGGCACGCTGACCCGGATCCGCCCCTCGGCTTCATGGGTGAACTGGCCGCTGATTTCCATCACCGAGCGGGCGGCGGCGACCATCTCCCGACAACGCTTGAACACTTCCTCCCCGCCATCGCTCAAGCGCAGCTTGCGCGTGGTGCGTTGCAGCAAGCGGGTGGCCAAGGCTTTTTCCAGACGCGAGATGCTTCGGCTGACAGCCGACGGGGACAAGCCTGACTGCCTGGCCGCTTCGGAGAAACTGCCGGTCTCCACGACCTTGACGAAAATGGCCATTTCGGCGAGCAAGGCCAGTGATTGATTTGTGCTCATGGCGCAAAAGCTCTATGAAATTTCAACGGATTATCACCCATTCCCACACAACTTATAATCCCGCACACATTCCGATGCGGGTATGGAATATCCGCGCCTGAGCCTTTTCTCTTTTTTTATCGGTCATCGCCGCGATGCCGCGCCCTGACCGTTCGGAGTTGAAATGCTATCGAGCTACCTTGGCGAATTCCTGGCCCTGGCCACCGTCCACTTTCTTGCGGTGGTCGCACCCGGCCCTGATTTCGCCGTGACGATCCGCCAAAGCGTCCGTTTTGGCCGCTGGATCGGGATCTGCACAGCGCTGGGCATAGGCGCCGGCATCTCGGTACATGTGATCTACACCTTGCTCGGCGTAGGTGCGCTGATGCACACCTTCCCCTGGTTGCTGATGGTCGCCAAGGTGGTGGGGGGTGCCTACATTCTTTACCTGGGGGTCAGCCTGCTGCGCAGCCAACCCAAATCCACGCTTGAAGGCGTACACAGCAACGATCAAGACACTACTGGGCAAACGCCATTCAAAGCGTTTGTCACCGGGTTTCTGACCAACGCCACCAACCCGAAAGCCACGCTGTTTTTCCTGGCCATCTTCACCACGCTGATCAGCACCACCACACCGCTGCAGATCCAGGCGTTGTACGGGCTCTGGATGTGCCTGGTGAATGCACTGTGGTTTGTCCTCGTCGCGTTGTTTTTTTCCAGCGCCCGAGTGCGGGAAGTGTTTATGCGCATGGGACATTGGTTCGAACGGAGCATGGGCGTCATCCTGATTCTTTTTGCCGGACGGTTGATCCTGTCCCTGTAAACACGCCCTCAAAATCAAACAAAAGACAAATTATTGACGGAGACTTTACCGAGAATTTCCCTCCCGTCACTTTTTAGTCGTTTTTTTCGTTTATGGCGTGGCGCTTTGCCATGCATGAACTACCTTCAAAAAGAAGCGGGCACGGCGGTGAATAAATCACCCCTAGGGCGACCCGATCAACACCGGTCACCCTGCTCGTCACCCCGCTATCGCGGGGCTCAAAAAGTTTTTTCGAAAGCTGCCTGCCATTCAGTCAGGCCGGTGGGATGCGCTCGCTTGTAGCGACGAGGCGGTCACCGCCGCCACTCAATGGTCTGGTGCAATACAAGGGGCAGCCCGGGCCCCTTAAGTGATCCGAGGCATTTGTTAAGCCTAGGGACGGCCTCTCTGTCGAGGATCACTTCATGAGCTATCGTACCCCGCCCGCGTTAAAGCAATTGATGCATGGCCTGTTCTGGATCGGCCTTGGCCTGGAAGCGGCCCAGGCCGCAACGGCAAACTGTTCTCAGTTGGACAATTTGCCAGCGACCTTCGAGGTTGGCCAAGGGCTTCAGAATGAATTGCGTATCCTGGCCCCCGTGACGAAACTGGCGGTGGGTGACCCGAAAATTGCCGACGTGCAACCCAGCGGTAGCGACGCCTTTATTCTTACAGGCCTGGCGCCCGGCGCTACCAGCCTGATGGTCTGGACGGCCTGCTCGAAAAACCCGCGCCAGAGCATGATTTTCGTCAAAGGCAGAGCCACTGCGGCACTGACCAGCGCAGCGAGCGTGCCCTCCGAAGACCCTATGCTGCTCGCCCAGGTGCAGACCGACATCCGTTTCGTCGAAGTCAGTCGGACCAAGCTCAAGGAAGCTTCGACCTCTATTTTCGGCAGCCGTGGCAACTTCCTGTTCGGCGCGCCGAGAACCCTGCCCACCATCGGTGGCGTGGTGCGGCCTTCATTGCCGGTCAACAACGACATGTTCAACCTGTCCTTTGCCACCGGACAAACCCTGCTGATGATCAATGCGCTGGAAGGCAGTGGCTTTGCCTACACCCTGGCGCGGCCGAGCCTGGTGGCCCTGAGCGGGCAGAGCGCGAGCTTCCTGGCCGGCGGCGAAGTGCCGATCCCGGTGCCCAGTGCCGGCAGCGACAACGTGTCCATCGAGTACAAGGAATTCGGTATCCGTCTGACCTTGACGCCCACCGTCGTCGGAACCAACCGCATCATGCTCAAGGTCGCACCGGAAGTCAGTGAGCTGGATTTCACCAACGCGGTGAACATCGCCGGCACACTGGTTCCGGCGCTCACCGTCCGCCGTACCGATACCAGTATTGCCCTGGCCGATGGCGAAAGCTTTGTCATCAGCGGCCTGATCAGCACGCGCAATGCCTCTCAGGTGAACAAATTACCGGGGCTGGGTGATGTTCCGATTCTCGGTGCGTTCTTTCGCGATAATTCCATCAATCGCGAAGAACGCGAGCTGCTGATGATCGTCACGCCGCATCTGGTCCAACCGTTGGCCGCCGACGCACAACTGCCGACGTTGCCGGGCGAACAGCTGCGCAATTACGACCCGAACTTCTACCGCATGTACTTCCTTGAAAACGGCGAGTTCGACAACCGTAACGGGCTGTCCCAATGAGCCGGCGCCTGAAGTGCAGTCGTCCACGTGTTCAACCTGATACGAGGGGGCATTCAATGAAAGCGGTGATCGCGATAGCTGCAACGGTGCTGCTGGTCGGCTGCGCCAGCAACGGCGTGGCTTCACGCCCGACCAGTTGCGCCAAGCCCGGCTCCGATCAGGAACTGGCGCTGAACCTGGCTGATGACATGGCCAATGACGGACGTTTGTATGCAAGCTTGGCGAACCTCGAAGGGCTGCCGCAAGATCTGGTCCAGGTCCGTCTGCGCAAGGCGCGCGTGCTGCGCCTGATGGGACGGAACGAGGCAGAGCCGTTGTACCAGAGCCTGCTCGGCACTTGCCTGGCCGCCGATGGCGAGCATGGCCTCGGCCAGTTGGCTGCCGCCAGACAGGATCATGCTGGCGCCACTGAACACCTTGAGCGCGCTGTGAAAATGTCCCCCACCGAAGGGAAAATCCGCAATGACCTGGGGGTTGTCTATCTCAATCAGCGACGGATCCCCGAAGCCCGCTTCGAGTTCATGACCGCCATGGAGCTCAGACAGTCAGACTCACTGGCCGCCTTCAACATGGTGACGCTGCTGATTTACCAGGACAACTGGAAGCAGGCAGCCGAACTGGCAAACATGGCCAACCTGAGCCCCAAACAAGTGGCGGATGCTCAAGCCCGGGCGGAAAAAATCAGAGGTTCGGCCCCTATCGGGGCGACATCTCCCGTGAACCGTTTGAGCGATGTAGCCGACGCCTCATCCGATGCGGTCAAGTAGAGCCTTACGAGGAGTCCAAGAGATGAAAACCAGACAACTGTTGATCGTGTGCATGACTTGCCTGTCCACCACCGCCTGGGCCATTGAACCAGGCCCCTCTTCGGCTGCGCAACAGGGCACGGAAAGCTGGATGCAGCTGCAGATTCGCGGGGTGGTGGCCTCAACCCACCTGCAAACCGCCTCGGCCACCGAACGGGAATTGGCCATGCAGCGCTGGCTCAATAGTTTCAATTACCCGATCCCGGAATTCTTCGAACAGGACTCGGGTGGGGAAATCACCAGCAGCAACTGAAACACAGTGGAAAAACAAAAGATCGCAGCCTTCGACAATGCCTACATCCGATCCGGTGTAGGGCTTTTCGAAGGCTGCGATCTTTTGTTCTGCCTTGCATCAAGCTGAACGCGCCTGGTTGTGGCGAAGGGATCTATCCCCGCGGGGTTGCTCAGCCCTCCAGCAAATCCCCACTCAACTGAGTCATGCGCGGGTCCGGCCAATGGGGGGTACTCCGTATTCCGGTTTTCAGGACCGCCACGCGTCCCAACAGGGATCAATCCCCTCGCCACGGGTTGGTATTCGGTTGGGTATGGACGTTCAGGTGAGGATCTTTGTGTGCCCGGCGGGGTGTTGACTGTCAGGTGATAACCCTTGCGTGCCTGTCTGAGTGTTGGCTTTCAGGCTGTCACTATCGTGGCAAGGGAGCTTGCTCCCGCTCGGGTGCGCAGCAACCGCAAACCGGGGCCGCTGCGCTGCTCGAGCGGGAGCAAGCTCCCTCGCCACAGGCTTGTACAACCGGGACCGTATGTCCCTCTACATATTTCCAAAGGCCCTGAACACGCCGATCATGGCCGGGCCGATGGCGACCAGGAAGAAGCTTGGCCAGAGGCAGAAGATCAGCGGAAAGATCAGCTTGGTGCCGATCTTGGCCCCCATTTCCTCGGCCGCCTGGGTGCGCCGGTCACGGAACTCATCGGCGTAGATACGCAGGGTGTCGGCCACGCTGGTACCGAAGCGGATGCTCTGGGCCAACAGGCTGACCAGGCCCTGGATATCCTCCAGACCGGTGCGCAGGGCCAGTTGCTTGAGCGCGTCGGTGCTGGTGATACCTGCGCGGATCTGCGCGTTCACCAAGGCCAGCTCTTCGGCCAGCTCAACCTGGCTGACCGACATCTCTTCCGCCACCCGTTCTATGGTGGTGGGCAGGGCCAGGCCTGACTCGACGCACACCACCATCAGGTCCAGCGCATCGGGAAATGCCGCCCGCAGCCGCGCTTGTCGCGCCTGCTTGCGCTTGCCGACGTACAGCGCCGGCAGCAACCATCCAATACCCGCCATCAAGGTCGCCACCAGCAAACCGACAATCAAGGACACCTTGATCAGCGGCAGCAGCAGTAACGTAACGCCAAGCAGCAGTAACGGCAGCATCAGGCGCACGGCCCAATACATCTGCACCGCCGACGCGGAACGGTAGCCGGCGTGGGTGAGCAGGGTCAGGGTAGCGCTGGCCTGGGTCGGGTCAGTCGCGGCGAAACGCTGGCCGACCCGCTCCAGCAAGAGTTGCAGGTTACCTGGCGCCTCCTGCCCTTGCGCACTGCCGGAATACCCCCGTTTGATCAGCGCCAGACGCCGTTGCACCGGATCCTGCAGGCCGAGCATCAGCAGGATCATGGCGACGACCGCCAGTACCGTACTGAGGCCGATCACGGCGATGAACAACAGCCGTGCCATTTCTTCGCTTCCGGTAAACCGACTGAACAACCCGAGCAGAAAATCCATGACTGATACCTCTCGCCGCGAGGGCGCTTAAACCTGGATCCGGATGATTTTTCGTATCCAGAGAATCCCCAACAACATGGCGCCGAACGCGAACATGATCAGCTTGTGGCCTATAGGGTCATTGATCAGCACCGGCATGTAGCTGGGGCTTGTGAGCACGATGGCGATCGCCAGCACGAAGGGGATCGCCACCAGCACCCAGGCCGACATGCGCCCTTCCGCCGACAAGGTCCGGATCTTGCGCTGGAAGCGAAAGCGCCCGCGGATCAAGCGGCTCAGGCGCTCCAGCACTTCGGTCAGATTGCCGCCGGTTTCGCGGTGGATAAGTATGGAGGTCACCAGCATCATCACCGTCATGCTCGGCATGCGTTCCAACAGGCCGAGCATGGCCCGGCGCACATCATTGCCATAGTTGATGTCGGCGAAGGTCATACCGAACTCCTGGGCGACCGGCCCCTTGTGCTCCTCGGCGACCAGACGCAGGGTTTCGTTGAACGGGTGCCCGGCGCGCAAGGCCCGGCACATGGCGTCCAGCGCGTCCGGCAAACCTTCCTCGAAGGCGGCGAAACGCTTGCTGCGGTCGTGCATGATTTTCAGCACCGGCAACCAGGTCACCACAGAGGCCACCAGCAGCGCCACCCACCATACCGGCCAGAACATCAGCACCACGGCACCGGCCGCCACGCCCAGGGCCAGGCCGAGCATCATCACCCGATAGGCCCGGTATTCGTGGCCGGCCTGCTCGATCAACTGGGTCAGGTTGGCCATGAGCGGCAACTGTTCAAGCCGGGCTTCCAGGGGCGACAAGCGCGTCAGGTACTTCTGCCGCAACACGGTCTGCATGTTGGGCAGATGGTTGGCTTTCTCCAGCACATGCAGGCGCCCACGGATGCGCTTGCGCATTTTGCCGGCCTCGCCGAACACCGGCACCACCACCCCCTGGGACAGGAGGAAGACGGCGATGAACACCATGGCAAGAAAAATCAGGATGAACTCGCTGGGGATGTTGTTCATGACGACCGAGCCTCCATCCACTCAGGACGAAACAGAGTCAGCGGCAACTCGATGCCGCGCCTGGCCAACACGTCGCGAAAGGCCGGGATCATCCCGCTGGGCCGATAATCACCCAGCACCTCGCCGTTTTCCCCGATGCCTTGGCGCGTGAAAGAGAAAATTTCGGTCATGGTGATGATCTCCCCTTCCATGCCGTTGATCTCTTGCATGCTCACCACACGTCGTTTGCCGTCTTCTTGACGCTCCAACTGGATCACCACATCGATGGCAGAGGCAATTTGTTGACGCATGGCCTTGATCGGAAAAGTCGCGCCGGTCATCGACACCATGTTCTCGATTCGCCCCAAGGCATCGCGCGCGGTATTAGCGTGGATCGTGGTCAGGGAGCCGTCGTGGCCGGTGTTCATGGCAGTGAGCATGTCCAGCGCTTCGGCGCCACGCACTTCGCCGATGACAATGCGGTCCGGACGCATCCGCAGGCTGTTACGCACCAGTTCCCGCTGGCTCACCTCGCCGCGCCCCTCGATGTTCGAAGGCCGGGTTTCCAGGCGTACCACGTGAGGTTGTTGCAGTTGCAGTTCGGCCGAATCCTCGATGGTGACGATACGTTCGTTGTGGGGGATGAAACTGGACAGCACGTTGAGCATGGTGGTCTTGCCACTGCCGGTGCCACCGGAAATCAGCACGTTCAAGCGCCCGCGGACAATCGCCTTGAGCAACAAGGCAATGGCTGGGGTCATGGTGCCCACCTGGATCAGGCTGTCGGTGTTGAGCAGGTCCACCGCGAAGCGCCGGATCGACATGCTCGGACCGTCGATGGCCAGCGGCGGGATGATTGCGTTGACCCGCGAGCCGTCCTTGAGCCGGGCATCCACCAGGGGTGACGACTCATCGATGCGTCGCCCCAGGCTGGAGACGATACGGTCAATGATGTTCAGCAGATGCTGGTCGTCGCGAAAGCGCACGTCGGTTCTTTGCAGCTTACCGAAGCGTTCGACATAGACCGAGGCGAAACCGTTGACCAGGATATCGGACACGCTATGGTCGGCCAGCAACGGTTCCAAAGGCCCCAGCCCGAGCACTTCGTCGGTGATCTGCTTGATGATCAACTGACGGCTGGCCGAGCTTACCGGCGCCGAATGCTCATCGAGCAGACGTTGGCAAATATCGCGTATCTGTCTCGTGGCTTCGGCCTGCTCGAGGGAATCGAGCAAGGACAGGTCCATGACCTTGAGCAGTTGCTGGTAGATTTTTTCCCGCCATTGGGCTTCCACCGGGGTGACCTGGCTACGGGTTTCGTAGAGCACGTCGGGAATGGCATGCTCCCAGGCCATCAATTGCTCTGTCGGATCCGGCAGGCTGTCGCCAGTCAGCTCAATGGCAGGTTTACCGGACTGTTTACGCAAGCGGTTGCGGAAGTCGCTGATCATGGGTCATCCCCCGAAAAAACGGTTGAAGGCACGTTTGAGCAGGCCTTTGTCTGCGGCCATCTGGTGACCGACCAGGTCTTCGGTCAAATCGCGCAGGGCAACGGTGATGGCCGCCCTCGGCGCATGCAGCCCCAACGGCACGCCAGTGTTCTGACTCTGGCTGACCAGGTTGAAGTCATTGGGTAATTTCGACAGGTTGGTGCACCGCAGGGCTTCGGCGACATCCTTGAGGCTGACCGCGGCCGCCTTGTCATAGCGATTGACCACCACCTGCAACTGGTCTGCGCGTATGCCCAGGTCCTCGCGAAGGATCCGCACCAGGGCGCTGGCATCGCGCAGATGGCTGACACTTTGTTGAACCACCACGTAGACCCGGTCGACCTGCTCCAGCACGGAGCCGGTGAGGTGGTCGATCTGCCGCGGCAGGTCCACTACCACCCAGTCATAGCTGGCACGGGCCAATTGCAACAGGGCGTCGAGTTGTTCGGGCTGAGCGTCCTGTGGCAGGCACAACTCGCCGCTGCGGCCACCCAGCACGTGCAGGGTCGGACTGAAATGGCTGCAAAAACCCCGCAAGGCGATACTGTCCAGGTCTTCGACCTGTTGCAGCACTTGCAGATGGCTATGGGACTGGGCCACATCCAGATAATGGGTGACGCTGCCAAATTGCAGGTCCATATCCAGCAACAGGGTGGTACCGGCCTGGGCGCTGAGTTGCTGGGCCAGGTTGCAGGCCACCAGGGTTGCACCGGAACCACCCTTGGCGCTGATCACGGCGACCAGCTTGCCTTCGGCACCATGGCCGACGCGGACCTCCGCCACCAGACGATTCAGGGCGGCCACCAGCTCCGTCTCGGCGAAGGGCTCTGGCAGCACGTCCCGGGCACCGGCCTGCATTGCCAGCCGCATGCCTTCCTGCTCGCCCATCAGACCGCATACCAGCATCGGTGGACGCTCATGGGCCGGACGCTGCAGCAACGCCGCCAGCTCTTCGCGCCACAAGTGACTGACCCGCAACAACAGCAGGTCGGGCATTCGCTCCAGGCCATAAAGCGGATCGACATGGCCGTTGCTCACCAGGCGCGTGCTCACTTCCAGGCAAGGCATGCGCTGGCAGACGCATTGCAGGTCGCGCAGGGACGAAGCGTCACGACTGCTGATCAGTAGCCGCAGCCCGGCTTTGCCGGTAACGGTCGACAGTGGAGTTTCCCTGGTATTCAGCATGGTGTGATCTCCCCGGAATCGGAATGACGCCCAAGGCTTTCGCGTGGCAAGGTCGCCCTGAATGTGGGCAAAGTAATGGGCACGCCAAACCCGGGAATGAACAGATTGAAAACGAAGTTCTGCACGCTCAACTGCACGTAACGGATCGCGCGAAAGCCATTGGCGCTGACCGTGTCGGCGGGGTTCGCCACCACGGCGCCGTTCACATCCAGATAGGTCAGCGCCAGGTTCGAAGTGGCGAGACTGCTGATCAGTTGGCTGGTACCTGAATCTGTCGCGGCATTGAAGATGGCGCGGCGCAACACCACCGGATCGTTGATGTTGCACACCGCCGCCAGCCGCGCGCCGCGTCGCGCGGCTTCATCCAAGGCATTGGCGGTGAAATACAGCCGGCCCATTTCCACCACGCCGAACAGGAGGATGAACACCAGCAGGCCAACGAAGGCGAATTCCACGATGTAGGTGCCTTGCATGTGCTTGTTGTTCATCACAACGCCCTCATGACGGTGGTCGCCACCAGTGGAATGCCCAGGGCAATGGCATTGCCGAAGAAACCGGGAATTGCTCCACCGCAATTACCCGCTCCTATCACCGGGCAGAAGGTGTAGGTGATGGTGACACGCACATGATCAACACCCACCGCGGCGACCTCCACGTTCGCCGTGGTCAAGCCGGCCACCACCGCGGCGCCGGCCTGACTCGGAGTGCCATACACCGCGACATTTTTCGTCTGGGTCTGCAGCGTGTTGTTCAGGGCGATGGTGCCCAGGGTGGTATTCCAGGCCTGGCTGGCGACGAATCGATTGGCATCACGGCTGGCCTGTAGCAGCACGTTGTATTGAAAGAGCATGCGGCCGAACTCGCCAAAGGCCAGCAACAGCAGCAGCAACAACGGCAGTACCAGGGTGAATTCCACCAGCGCCACGCCTTGCTGGGCCTGCGCTGCTTTGAAATGGGCAAGTCGCATGACGCCTCCTACGAGTCGGTGCTCGGAGTGCCGCTGCCGTTGAGATAGGTTTTGTAGAGCTGAATGACCTGCGGCCCGGTATCGCTGACCGGCGTGGGGCCAGGCACGTTATCGCCTTCGCATTCCTGGACGAACTGGCCAAAGATGATGGAGTCCGAACCTCCGCCATTAACCGGTTGCACGACGAAATAGCAGCCAAACCCCAGGACGGGAATCGAGGTTGAGCCGCTCAGTTTGCCGGTGCAGTCACCGATCACGATCTTGAGCATCCGCCGCTCGAAAACCCCGTTGCTTTCACAGCCACTACCGGCCCCGGCCACGCAAGCGGCGACCGCCGTTTTCCAGTCGTTGTAGTCCAGTATTGCCTCACCAGCGCCACTGAGATCGCCATTGTTCGAGGTGATGGGCTGTCCTTTGTATTGCGCCTGGGAGAGCGCGTCGTCATAGGTCATCGCCGGGTTGCTCGATGTAGTGACCAGGTCCGGTGGATAGTCCGAAGCGCTGACCGGACCGTTATAGATACCGAATCGCGTATTCAAGCCTTGGGACGTCGGGCCGGCTTTGTTGCCCGGCGCGGTCTGGACGTTGTCCCCGACACTGCGGCAGATCGAACCACCGCCCGCCAAGTCTTCGCGCACCGCGCTGCCGCCGGAGCCGAAATCAAGCAGTTGGAAATTGCCTGGCCCGATGGGCGAAGTGTTGCCCGCGGCCGTCTTCAGCACCGTCAGGTCGCCAAAGCGATAACTCCAGAAATTTCCGGCAGCCGGGTCGTATTGACTGGTGTCGCCGCAGACCATCAAGGGCGCCAGATCACACGGAGCCGTGGGGCTGGGGCCTGCAGTGGCGATCGCCGCCACGGCCTTATTGCCCAGGCCGGCACTGCCCATCGTTTGAACGAAACTCCAGAAAAAACCGCTCAACTGATAACTGGACACTGACACGCGTACGTACTTGGCATCCGACGGCCCGGGATAGGAAAACGGGCCATAAACGCTGCTGGCCAGCTCCACTGCGGCGAACGCACCCGGGTTGCCGGCGACGGCGGTTGCCAGTTCAGCGTTGCCCGCGGCGTCAGCATTTCGTGTCAGCGTGTCCAGGGCGGCGGCCCGAGTCGTACTGGCCATGTTGAGCCCCCCCGCCACCTGGCTCAGGGTCTTGGCGCCGCTCAAGGCGGCGGCATCCACGGCATTTTGCAGACGGGTCTTGTTGAGCAACATGTGTCCGCCATCCAGGGCCAATGCCGCCATCATGGAAATCGCCATTAACGCGATCACCATCAATACACTCACTGCTCCTTCCTGGCGCCGAGGCGTCGCAGTGACAGGCTGCCGGATACTGGGATTCATGATCGAGCCCTCGTTTGCCGACGCGTGAGGATCGGCATTGCCATGGCCGAAGGACCAGGCATTTTTTCTACGCGTTTCAGTGAACGTTGACGACGCTGCTTTCAACTCCACGGATTACCGTGATCCCGCTGCTCTGCGCTTTGGGGCTGCGCTGCACCACGGGCCTTGGCACCACAGCGGTCGCTGCCGCCATCACCGGAGCCGGAGGGGGCGCCACGACGACGGCTTTTTTCTCCAGGTTCAGCGGATTACGCAAGGCCAGCTGCAACTTGCCTTCGGTCTGCGCAGTCACCAGGGCCTCTGCTTCAGTGGCCGACATTTCCAGCGTTACGGCCCGCACCACCACCGGCTGGGTCTTGTCGGTGCCCGCTGTCTGATCCACCGCCAGCACCCGCAGGTTTTCAAGGATGGTCCGGGACACGGCGTTGTTACTGCCGGCGCTGGTGGTCTTGGTAGCCAGCACGTCGACCCGGTTCCCCGGCAACAGGAACCCCCCCACACCGACCACATCATCGACCCGTACCGATATGGCGCGTTTGTCAGGATCGATCAGCGACGCCAGGGTGCTGCCACCCAAATGCTCACTCAGACGCGCGCCCCGCACGATGTCACCGCGCAGAATGTCGAACGTCGCGATCTTGCCTACGGCCTGTTCGCTGGAGTCAAAGGCATCGTCCGGGATCGTATCCATGGGCATGCGCACGGTGGTGACCTGCTGGGCCTCGACCATCTGCCCGAAGGCAATTGGCACGGTGGCAACCACCACGCTGCGCAAATGGTCATCGGGTTTGGCGTTAAGTCGTGCGCTCAGCCAGGAGTCAGCCATCCATGCGGCACCCAGGCCCATGACCAGGGAAACGCCAATCAGCGAAAACGTACGAGAGCTCATGTTGGTATCTCCGATTCAAAGGAAGTCGAGCTGAACGAAGTAGTTGTGCCAGGCCCATTCCAGCTCTTGCGGCAACAGGGGCCCGGAACCGCCCAGGTAACGCTGGCGGTCGAGCGCCATGTTCAACAGGTCGCGGGGATGGCAAGGCACCAGCGGCATGCCCTCGCCCGCATAAAGCTGCTGCAGCACATAGCGCACCAGCAGCGGGTCGTGGGGGATGCCCAGGCGTTCGCACTCCTGGCGCCAGATGCGCTCGTATTCTTCGGGCTTGAGGTAACCGAACTGCACCTTGTAGCCAATGCGGCGCAGAAAGGCTTCGTCGGCCAGTTCCAGGGGGTTGAGGTTGGTGGAAAACACCAGGACCAGATCGAACGGCAACTCGCAATGGCGACCACCGCCCAGGTTGATGAAGTCGCGCTTCTCTTCCATCGGCACGATCCAGCGATTGAGCAATTCGGCCGGGGCCATGCGCTGGCGTCCCATGTCATCGATGATGAACAGGCCGTTGCTGGCCTTGAGCTGCAACGCGGCCTGGTACTGGCGGGTAAAGGGGTCGTAGCGAACATCCAGTTGCTCCATGTTCAACTCGCCGCCCGTGATGACAATCGGGCGTTTGCAGCACAGCAGCCGACGGTCAATGCCTTCATTGAGCATCAGATTGTTCGATTGGCCCTTGTCATCCAGGCGCTGATGCACCTGCGGGTCGTAGATCTCGATCACCGACTCGTTGATGACGATGGCATGGGGCACCCAGATGGCCTCGGCGAACAGACGGATAAGACGGCTGCTGACATAGGTCTTACCGGTGCCCGCGGGGCCGTAAATCATGATCGCCCGCCCTGAATTCAGCGCCACCCCCAACTGATCGAGCATGCCTTGCGACAGCACCATGCCGGCCAGGGCTCGTTGCATGTCGGTGGCGGTGATTCGACCATGGTGAATGGTCTGGATCTTGATCAGGGACCGATAGGTACTCACCGGGAAAGGTGCCGCACCGATATAGCCACTGCGAGACAGGGCGTCGCGAGCGGCACTACGGCCGCGTTCGGTCAGGCCGTAACGCAAGGCCTGTACACTCGTTTGCCCGAGCTGGCCGAGCACTTCGACACGACCGTCCTTGCGCAGGAACGCCAGGACTTCTTCCAGCACCGCGCCGGTCAGCGCCAGGCGCTCCACCAGCCGCGTCATGTCCAGTACACCAGCGTCGTGCAGATGCTTGCAGACCAGCTCGCCGAGAAAACTGTCAGTCAGGCCGGTGTCTTGAATCGTGCATGGCTGAGGGGCCAGGCGTTGCACCGCTTCCCGTTCACTAGGGTAGGCATCACTATCTTTGATGACGTGCATGACTAGACTCCCCAGCCATCGGCAATCAGCTGCCAGTAGACGCTGTTCAAGGTGCCGATCAGGATCGCGATCGAATAAGGAAAAGGTTTGCCGGCCACTTCATCCGCGGTAGGTGCCAGGTAAGCCTGGGCCCGCACGATCAGCCAGTAACGCTGCAGGGTCTGGAGCAACTGACCGCGGGCCAGCACGATCAGAAAACCGCACACACCACCGGCGATCAGACTGAACAGCGCAGCCCACAATGCGTAATGAACCGGCAGGAAACTGCCCACCATGGCCATCAACTTGACGTCACCGGCGGCCATGCCACCCACCGCATACATGGGCAAAAACAGCGCGAAACAGACCAGCATGCCCAGCAGGCTATCGCCCGTTCCGCTGATCCCGCCTGTATAAGTCTGACCGGCCAAGCCCAAGGCCAGGCCCAACAGGACCAGCGTGTTGGGGATGCGGTGGCGGAGCAAGTCACTCACCACCGCCACGCCCAGCAGTCCCAGCAGCAGTACCGTCGACACCAGCAATTCCATGGACATGGCGCGTCTCCCTGTTGCAGTTATCGTTAGCAGGCCACGTTGCCGTTGACGGCCTGGCACAGCGCACGGATCTTGGTGTCCACCGCGCCGCCCAAAAGAACGAAGGCTGCCGCCACCAACACCGTGATCAAACCGCCCGCGACGGCGTATTCAACAATGGTCAAGCCATCTTCATCTTTGGCGAACCGGCTGATCGAAGTTCTTATTGTGTGCAGAGTCATTTTCTTCACCTCGCCTTTGAATAAAGGCTGTACCGCCATGAACTAAGTTGTCGGGGACAACGCCAAGTCCATTTGAGTGATTCGTTGTACTCACAGCAAAAGAGTCGCAAGCGACGCTTCCTTGAAAGACGCCGTGTCCCCACGCCGTTGTCGCTGTCAGCAGGCGACGTTGCCGTTGACGGCCTGGCACAGCGCGCGGATCTTGGTATTCACGGCACCGCCCAGAAGCACAAAGGCGGCGGCCACCAACACCGTGATCAACCCACCGGCCACGGCGTATTCCACAATGGTCAGGCCGTCTTCATCTTTGGCGAACTTCAGCACCGAAGCCTTGATTGTTTGAAGAGTCATTTTGCGCACCTCATCAGGGTTGTTTTCAGGGGCAGTACATTTGCAACTGCCTGATGCAACCCTAGTCAGCGGGTGGGGATAGCCGTTAGGAGGATTTTGCACATCGCTAGGATTATTTTGCGGGGGGAGCCAGGCACGCCTTGCGATTGCAACTCGCAACGATTCGCGCTCTGCCGTTCTGAGCCTGTGGCGCTTAAAAAAACGGCTTTTATAAAAAAATTATTCGGCGAAGTGATGGCACATTGGCAATACTGCAAGCTTAAGGGCAGTCATCACGCTGAGTGGTAGGCACATGATCTCGAGTCTGACCAGAAAGCCAAAGCTGTTGTGGTTCGATCTGACTCACGATCGGTCCACCCAGGAACTTGTCAGCCAGTTCGAGGACACTTGCGACTGCACCCAGGCAAAAGATGCCCTGCTGCCCGGCGGGGAACAGGCAGACATGATCTGCATCCATTTCGATCGCCCGGATACGCCGGGCCTGCGGCGGCTGCTGGAGATCAAGCGCACCGTCCCTGCCACGCCCATCACCATGTTCACCGTGCAGCACTCCGAAGAACTGGCGGTCTGGGCCATGCGCTCAAGTGTATGGGAATACATGGTACTGCCCCTGTCAGCCACGGAGAGGAAGCGCTACCTGACTGCCCTGGTGCAATTATGCGAGTTACGCCGCTACAGCTGTGGCCCGCGCAAGACTTCGCTGATCGACCACGCGCCAACCCTGCCGGACAGCATCCGCCTGACCTCCGGGCACCAGAAACACCAGGCCCTGAGCCATATCATGCTGTACATCGACCAGCATTTTCGCGACAGCATCGATCAGCGGGACCTGGCCAAGCGATGCGGCATGACCACGTTTCGCTTCAGCCGTGTGTTCAAGGAAGCCAACGGACTTGGTTTCACCGATTACGTGCTGAACAAACGCATGAGCTTTGCCAAGGAACTGCTCGACAATAGCCAGATGCCTATCACCAGCATCGGCTATGAGGCCGGGTTCAAGGATCCCTCCTACTTCGCCCGCGCCTTCAAGCAGTACGCCAACTGCACACCCAGTGAATACCGCCTGGCGCGGCAGATGCGAACAATGATTCCCGCTCCCGATCTACCGGAAAACGAGCGTGCAGACGCACTTGAGAGCCTGGTGGAGAGCCTCGAAGATTGAAGCGTGCTTTTTCACGGACGAAAAAAAACGCCGCTCATTGAGCGGCGTTTTTTTGAATTTGGAGCGGGAAACGAGACTCGAACTCGCGACCCCGACCTTGGCAAGGTCGTGCTCTACCAACTGAGCTATTCCCGCAAATGGCGTCC
Organism: Pseudomonas sp. NFACC45; assembly: GCF_900113505.1. NCBI lineage: Bacteria > Pseudomonadati > Pseudomonadota > Gammaproteobacteria > Pseudomonadales > Pseudomonadaceae > Pseudomonas > Pseudomonas sp. NFACC45. Next base: position 119,137 of record NZ_FOPO01000012.1, on the reverse strand, counting down.
CCTAGGGGACTCGAACCCCTGTTACCGCCGTGAAAGGGCGGTGTCCTAGGCCACTAGACGAAGGGGACACGCTGCCCGGAACACATGGTGTGTGTTCCAGTGCCCAGATCCGTACCCGAAGATATCGATTCTGGTTTCACTCAGCCCTGCCCGAAGGCAACGCTGTTTAAAATTGGAGCGGGAAACGAGACTCGAACTCGCGACCCCGACCTTGGCAAGGTCGTGCTCTACCAACTGAGCTATTCCCGCATTGGCGTCCCCTAGGGGACTCGAACCCCTGTTACCGCCGTGAAAGGGCGGTGTCCTAGGCCACTAGACGAAGGGGACACACGTACAACATTCACTGCTTATCGCGTTTGGCTAAGTGCTTTACGCTGTAAGTGGCGCGCATTCTATGGATGGATTGCTGGGTCGTCAACCCCCAGATATAAATTTATTTAAATCAATGACTTCGCCCGGTTTGGGGGCTGTTCGCACATTTTGCCCGTCCGGTCTCTGGCGCCTATATTCTGTCATCCGCCAAGACGTTATAGTCGTGCCTGACAAATGGTGGCAATGTGCATCTATCTTCGCCGCACTTCCATACGCAGCGCCACGCCTGTCTAATCGCATCGCGCAGGCCTATGCGCTTAAAAGCCAAGCCACTACACTCTTGATATGCGAACCCCAATAAAGAGGTCTTACCGGTGACACCACTCATGATCACCCTGCTCGTCGTAGCCGGGATCGCACTGTTGATCGCCATTGGCTACATGAACCATGTGGTGGAAAACAACAAGCTGGAAAAGGCCCGTACCAAGGTTGAACTCAACGACCGCTTGCGTCGTTGTGGCGAGCTCACTGAAACCTTTCCCGGACAATTGATGACCCCGGCCCTGAAGCTGTTGATCACGCGTCTTGAGATCAACGTCTGCCAGCGCCTGCTGAACCTGGAGAAAACCAATACAGCGGTCAAGGCGCGCCTGGACGAACTGAATGCGCTCGCCGCCCAGGGTGAATCGATTCCGGTGAACAACCCACCGGCACCGATCCAGACCGAAGCCAAGGCCAAGGATGTGCGGTTTCTGCTCGAGGCCCTTCACGGTCAGATTACCCGCGCCGCCCAGGACGGCTTCCTGCCGCCCAACGAAGCCAAGCGCTGGATCCGCGAAGTGCGGCACATTCTGGTGCTGTTGCACATCGAGTTCTTCAATAATCTCGGCCAACACGCCTTGCAGCAAGAACAACCGGGGCAGGCCCGCCTGGCGTTCGAACGGGGCGTGCAGTACCTGCGCAAGCAACAGGAACCGCAGGTCTATGCCGAACAACTGGACTACCTGGAAAAACTCCTGGCCCGCGCCAATGCCATGGTTCTGGCCAGCACCCAGCCAGTCGAAGGCGAAGTCAACCAGTTGACCGAAGGGCTGAAGGACGCCGAAGTAAACGACGAGTGGAAGAAGAAGAAGGTTTACGACTGATATACGGGTTGGGCTCTCAAGCCTGACTCCTGTGTGGCGAGGGGATTTATCCCCGCTGGGCTGCGTAGCAGCCCAAGTCATTGCTGACTGATATTAAACCTTGAACAGTCGGGGCCGCTGCGCGACCCAGCGGGGATAAATCCCCTCGCCACAAGTGCTTCGCCGACAGCTCACAGCCTGAAATGCCCCACCATTCCCTTGAGTTCAACCCCCAACTGCGCCAGCTCAATGCTCGACGCGGCATTGCCCTGCATCGCCAGCGAAGATTGATCGGCACTGGCGCGGATGCTGGTGACACTGCGGTTGATCTCTTCAGCCACCGAGCTCTGTTGCTCGGCCGCCGCCGCGATCTGCTGGTTCATCTGCTGGATCAGTGACACCGCCGCCGCAATGCTCCCCAAGGCGCTTTCGGTTTGCAGTGCATCACTGACCGCCATCTTCACCAGCTCGCCACTGCTCTGGATCTGCTGCACGGAGGTCTGGGCTGCTGAGCGCAAGGCACTCACCAGTCGTTCGATTTCCTCGGTGGACTGTTGCGTGCGCTTGGCCAGGGCCCGCACTTCATCGGCCACCACCGCAAAGCCCCGGCCCTGCTCACCGGCCCTGGCGGCTTCGATGGCCGCATTGAGCGCCAGCAAGTTGGTCTGCTCAGCCACACTCTTGATCACGCTCAACACCGTACCAATGTTCTGGATCTCAGCGCTGAGGCTTTCGATACTGCTACTGGCTGAAGTAGCCGAGTCAGCCAATTGTTCAATGCGCACCATGCTCTGACGCACCACCTGCTGACCGCTTTCAACCTTATCGTCAGCGGTCTGGGCCGCCTGGGCCGCCTCTTCGGCATTGCGCGCCACGTCGTGCACGGTGGCGGTCATCTGGTTCATGGCCGTGGCGACCTGCTCGGTCTCCTCCTTCTGGCTGCTGACTTCCAGGTTGGTCTGCTCGGTCACGGCCGACAGCGATTGGGCAGAGTTGGCCAACTGTTCGATACCGGCCTGCAAACCGCTGACGATACTGCTCAGGCCCGCCCCCATCTGTTGCATGGCGAGCATCAGTTGTCCGATCTCATCCTGGCGTGTCACTTGCACCGTTGCGCTCAAGTCGCCCGAGGCAATCTGCTGCGCAACGCGGATGACGCTACGCAACGGCCCGACGATCAACCGGGTAATGACCCAGGCTGCAATCAGTCCCACCAGCAGCGCCAGGGCCGACGAGCCGATGATCAGCAGCGAATTTTTCTTCAGTTCCGCCTGCATGGCCGCGTCTTCGGCGGTATAAGCCTGGTCAACCCGCTCCACGACCTGGGAGGCACGCTCGTGCAGTTGCTGGTAGACGATTTTCTCCTGGGCCAGCAGGCCGGTGTATTCAGCAAGTTTTTCGTTGAAACCGGCGATGTGCCCGGCCACTTCGTTAAGCACGGTCTGGTATCCGGGGTCCTTGACGGTGGTCTTGAGCACCTCGGCCTGCTTCATGGCTTGCTCTGCCTGTTCGATCGTGCCCTGCCCGCCCTCTTCAGAGCCTTTGCGGCTTTGATCCAGGCGTACCCGCGCTTCGTTCATGGCCTGCAACATCAACCGTGACACTTCGCTGACCTGATTGGCCTGCTCAATGAACTCGGCGCCCTCCTTGCCTTCGGATTCTTTCAGGGTATAAGCGCCATCATCCGCCAGCCCCGCTTGCAGCACATCCAGGTTATTGGCAACGCTGGACACCGACCAACTGGCCATTTCCAGTGCCAGGTCTTTGCTCTGGCTCAGCTCGACGAATTCGTCGAACGCCTTGCGATAGGCCGCCAGGGCCTGCTCCACATCATTCATCACTGGCACGTTGGCCGCTGATTGCGCCTTCAGCTCGGTGGCCTGGGCAATCAACCCGTCCACGCCCAGCCGCAAGGCATCGACCGTTTTGGGGTCGGAGCGCAAGGCGTATTCCTGCTCAAGCAGGCGGACCTTGAGCAAGCCGCTGTTGAGGGATGACATCTGCTTCAGGCCATCGAAACGATGGCTGATGGTCTGCAGGGACCAGACACCGATGGCCGCCACCACGGCGGTAAGCAGCAGCACCAGGACAAACCCCAGGCCCAGTTTCTTTGCCATACCCAAGTTGGCAAAACGTCTTTGCACGGCCGAAATCATTGCGCCCAGTCCTCTGCCAGTGTGTGTTGATTGCAGATTCGCAACGAGACACCCTGTAACACAAGATGCTGGCGTCGGAATAATGGCAAAAAGCTACAGCGCCGTCGTTTTCAGGACAATTGAGGTCGATCCAGAGCCGCCGCGCGGAAGAATGCCAGTGCCCTCGAATCACAGGCATGGGCCACGTTGATCCGTAGCCAGTCGCTGACAGCCCCCGACGGGCTGAACGCTGTACGGGAAGAAAGCACCACACCGAACCGCTTGGCCAGACGCTGCAATGCAGCGTAGTCGCACAAGGGTGCCCGCGCCCAAATGAACAGACCGCCGGCGGGTCGGCCAAAGACTTCCCAATCCGCATCCTCCAACACCTGCAACACCGCTGCCATGTCGACACTCAAACGTTGCCGCTGACGCTGGACCAATTTGCGATAGGCACCGCTGGCCAGAAGATTGGCCAGCACTGACTCACAGAACCGAGAGCTGCCCATGCTGGTAATATCCTTGACGTCCCTCAGGCGTGTGATGACAGACGAGCCGGCCACTATGAAACCGACTCGCAAGGAACTGCTCAGGGTTTTCGAGAAGCTGCCCACGTACACCACGTCGCTATCCAGCGCTGCCAGGCGGGTGCGGGTTGAACTCTGGAAGTCGGCATAGACATCGTCTTCGACCACCAAAATGGCGTGTTTTTTCGCCAGTTGCAGCAGTTGCTGAGCCACGGCCGGGGCCAGACTGCTGCCGGTCGGGTTATGACAGGCGCTGTTGACGAACAGGGCGCTGGGCCGGCGGGTCGCCAAGAGGCATTGAAATGCATCGACATCCGGGCCGCGCGGAGTCCTGGGCAGTTCGATCATGTCGATGCCATGCAACCTGAGCAGGTCGAACAGCTTCGAGTACCCCGGACTCTCCACCACGACGCAGCATCCAGGCTCGAGCAGTGTGCGTACAATCAGGTCCAGACCGTGGGTCGCCCCCGTGGTGGTCAGGATCAGGTTTGCATCGGCCTGGATATTGAATTGTTTCAGGCGCCTGGACAGTTGCTCGCGCAGAGCGGGCAGCCCCATCGGCGTACTGTAATTGAACAACCCCGCCATGTCGGTGCGGGTGACCTGACGGATCGCGTAGCCCAAATCATCGCTTTCGCGCCAGCTCTCGGGCAGCCCGCCACAGCCCAGTTTCAGTTCCCACTGCGAGTTCCGGGGCACGCTGTCCTGAGTGAGCTGCACGTCTTCCAGCCAGTCGTTGTCGGAGGGCTCGTAGCTGGACGACGGGGGCGGAGCGACGAAAAAACCCGAGCCATGGCGCGCCGCCAACACTCCTTGGGCCACCAGGCGTTCACACGCCTCATTGACACTGGACTGACTGAGCAAATTCTCCCGGGCCAATTGGCGAATGGAGGGCAGTCGGGTTCCCGGTTGCACCCCATCCTGTCGAATCCAGCCGGCCAGCGCGTCGACAATTTGCTGCACGACAGGCACCAGGGCCTGCCGGTCGATTCTCAACTCCATGAGTAACCAAGCTCCTAAGCAACTGTTTTATCTCTGGAAACAGTTAAGCACAGGCCGTCTCCGGACGATGTACGACAACGTCACCAAAACGGTCGATTCTCACCCTTTGAAACACATTCAGGGGCTGACACGGGTCATTTTTAACCCCCAAAGAAAAAGCCCACAACAAGTGCGGGCCTAGTCCTACAAGCTAAACACTACGCTCTTCAGAAAGCCGTGACGCCGCCGTCCACCGCCAACGAATGACCGGTGGTGAATGCAGCGCCATCGCTGCACAAATACAGCACCGCGCTGGCGATTTCCTCGACCTTGCCGATGCGTCCTACCGGATGCATGGCGTTGGCGAACTCAGCTTTTTTCGGATCCGCTTCATAGGCACGACGGAACATGTCGGTGTCGATCACCGCCGGGCAAACCGCGTTCACGCGGATTTTCTTCTTGGCGTATTCAATCGCCGCCGATTTGGTCAGGCCGATCACCGCGTGCTTGGAGGCTGCATAAATGCTCATCTTCGGCGCCGCCCCCAGACCCGCCACCGAGGCAGTATTGACGATGGCACCTCCCCCCTGGGCCAGCAGCAGCGGCAATTGATACTTCATGCAGAGCCAGACGCCCTTCACATTGACGCCCATGATGGCGTCGAACTCATCGAGGGTGCCGTCAGCCAACTTGCCCTTTTCGATTTCGATCCCCGCGTTATTGAAGGCGTAATCGAGGCGGCCATAGGCATTGATCACTTCGCTCATCAGGTTCTGCACGTCGCTTTCCAGCGTTACGTCGCAGCGCACGAACAGCGCTTCACCGCCCGCCTCACGAATCGACTGCACCGTGCCCTCGCCGCCCGCCACGTCCAGGTCGGCCGCCACCACTTTCAGGCCCTGCGCCGCGAATGCCTGGGCCGTCGCACGGCCAATGCCCGCGGCTGCGCCCGTGACCACGGCGACCTGTCCGGAAAACGTCATGCTCATTGTCAAATCCTCGAAGAGTGCGGGAGATGGCGCCAGTCTAGTCACAGGTCCGGAAGATGCGGCAGCACTATCCAGTTGCCGTTTGGGCATTCATGGGCGCCAGTGATAACGGCCCCGGCGCCATTATCACTGGGCTCGATCGAACTGCATTCGCTGCATCAGCAAACCTTGCGACAAACCCCTCGAAGGTCTATCAACAAGGCTTCATTCATCTTGAGTGCCAGCCATGACTGCCCAGACCAATCGCCAGTTCCTGCTCGCCAAACGCCCGGTGGGCGCTGCGACCCGCGAGACTTTCACCTATCAGCAAGTACCGGTCGGCGAGCCGGCAGCCGGCCAGATTCTGGTGAAGAACGAATATCTATCCCTGGATCCGGCCATGCGCGGCTGGATGAACGAAGGCAAGTCTTACATCCCGCCGGTTGGCATTGGAGAAGTGATGCGCGCCTTGGGCGTAGGCCAGGTGGTCGCCTCGAACAACCCGGGCTTCGCGGTCGGTGACTACGTCAACGGTGCACTGGGAGTGCAGGATTATTTCCTCGGCGAGCCGCGAGGTTTCTACAAGGTCGATCCGAAACTGGCGCCATTACCGCGCTACTTGTCCGCATTGGGCATGACCGGCATGACCGCCTATTTCGCCCTGCTGGACGTGGGCGCACCCAAGGCCGGCGAGACGGTAGTGCTCTCAGGGGCCGCCGGTGCGGTGGGCAGCATCGCCGGGCAGATCGCCAAGATCAAAGGTTGCCGCGTGGTGGGCATCGCCGGCGGGGCCGACAAATGCAAATTCCTGGTCGATGAACTGGGCTTCGATGGCGCCATCGACTACAAGCATGAAGACGTCCATGCCGGTCTCAAGCGCGAATGCCCCAAAGGCGTGGATGTGTACTTCGATAACGTCGGCGGCGACATCCTCGATGCGGTGCTCAGCCGCTTGAACCTCAAGGCCCGCGTAGTGATCTGCGGTGCCATCAGCCAATACAACAACAAAGAAGCGGTGAAAGGCCCGGCCAACTACCTGTCGCTGCTGGTCAACCGGGCGCGCATGGAAGGCTTCGTGGTCATGGACTACGCCTCTCAGTTCGCCGCCGCCGGGCAGGAAATGGCCGGTTGGATGGCCAAGGGGCAGCTCAAGAGCAAGGAAGACATCGTTGAAGGACTGGAGACATTCCCCGAGACACTGACCAAGTTGTTCAGTGGGGAGAATTTCGGGAAGTTGGTACTTAAGGTCTAGTCACAAACACCGGTGGGAGCGGGCTTGCTCGCTCCCACAAGGGATCTTCAGGCCAGTTCGGCGACTACGGCCGCCAGTGCCTTGGCCGGATCAGCCGCCTGGCTGATCGGTCGGCCGATCACCAGGTAGTCGGAACCGGCATCCAGTGCCTGACGCGGGGTGAGGATGCGGCGTTGATCGTCCTGGGCACTGCCCGCCGGACGAATCCCCGGGGTCACCAGTTGCAGCGACGGGTGCGCCGCTTTCAGGGCGCTGGCCTCCAGGGCCGAGCAGACCAGACCGTCCAGGCCAGCCTTCTGCGCCAGTGCCGCCAGGCGCAGCACCTGTTCCTGAGGCTCGATATCCAGGCCGATACCTGCCAGGTCCTCGCGCTCCATGCTGGTCAGCACGGTCACGCCGATCAGCAGCGGTTTCGGGCCGCTGCGCTGATCCAGCACTTCGCGGCAGGCCGCCATCATGCGCAGGCCGCCGGAGCAATGGACGTTGACCATCCACACGCCCATTTCAGCAGCCGCCTTGACGGCCATGGCAGTGGTATTGGGAATATCGTGGAATTTCAAATCCAGGAATACTTCAAAACCCTTGTCACGCAGGGTCCCGACAATTTCCGAAGCGCAACTGGTGAACAGCTCCTTGCCGACTTTGACCCGGCACAGCTTGGGGTCCAACTGATCGGCCAGCTTCAGGGCGGCGTCACGGGTAGGGAAATCCAAGGCAACGATGATGGGCGTCTGGCAGGCGGACATGAGCGGGCTCTCAGGCAAGTCGAAATCGGCGCGCAGTGTAGCGCAAGAGGCGCCCGTGCGGGACCCGGTGATCGGTAAATCATCAGCGAGCCCGAGCAGCACGGACGATGCCGGCCTATGTGTCGAAGTCGATACACTCATGACACGCATGCAACACGCCTGCACGCTACCCTGCGCCGCACCCGTCCTTTCAGCGCTTTGCGCCTCGCGGCCCGAAGCCTATGCTGGAGCCACTACCTCGCCGCCTTCTTTGTGGTTGGCAGCTTACCTGGCAGATGATGCACCCATGCAGAACACCCCTGTTGCAAATTCTGACGATCAAAAAGCGTCCGACGATGACAAGCGCTGGAGTACCCGGGCGTTGATCGTCGATGACGATGTGCCGATCCGCGAGCTGCTGATCGACTACCTGGCCCGTTTCAACATACGCGCCAGCGGCGTGACCGATGGCGCGGCCATGCGCCGGGCGATGCAGGCCGAGCGCTTCGACGTGGTTGTGCTCGACCTGATGCTGCCGGGTGAAGACGGCTTGCAATTGTGTCGCTGGCTGCGCGCCGAATCGGACATCCCGATCCTGATGCTCACCGCCCGGTGCGAACCCACCGACCGTATCATCGGTCTGGAACTGGGCGCCGACGACTATATGGCCAAGCCCTTCGAACCCAGGGAACTGGTGGCGCGGATCCAGACGATTCTGCGTCGGGTACGCGACGACCGCACCGAACAACGGGCCAATATTCGCTTCGATAACTGGCGACTCAACAGCGTACTGCGCCAACTGATCTCCGCCGACGGGCTGGTGGTGCCGCTGTCCAATGCCGAGTTCCGGCTGCTTTGGGTGTTCATCGAACGACCGCGCCGGGTACTGAGCCGCGAACAGTTGCTGGATGCCGCGCGTGGGCGCTCCATCGAGGCGTTCGACCGCAGCATCGATCTGCTGGTCTCGCGCCTGCGCCAGAAACTGGGTGACGACCCCAAGGCACCGCAACTGATCAAGACCGTGCGCGGTGAAGGCTACCTGTTCGACGCCCGGGACATCGGCTGATGCGCTTGCGCCTCGACACCTTGTTCGGCCGCCTGTTTGGCGTGCTGTTATTGGCGATCGTCCTGGCGCACCTGTTGGCCTTTGCCTGGTTTTCTCAATACGACAAACCGCCTTTGGGGCCACCCCCCGAATTTTCCCGGCAAGGCCAGCAAACTCCGCCCATGGGGACCCCGCCCAACCGCCCTCCGCGCCCTTGGTTCGGTGGGCCGGTGGTACCGCTGACGTTTCAGTTTGTGTGCCTGATCGTCGCCGCCTGGTACGGCGCCAAACTGCTGACCCGGCCCATCCAGCGCCTGAGCGATGCGGCCGAACGCCTGAGTGAAAACCTCGACAGCCCACCGTTGGAGGAAACCGGCCCCCGGGAGGCCCGCCAGGCTGCTCATACGTTCAATCTCATGCAACAGCGAATTCGCGAGCAGGTGCAGCAGCGTTCGCGCATGCTCGGCGCGGTGTCTCATGATCTGCGCACTCCGCTTTCACGGCTCAAGCTGCGCCTGGAACAGATCGATGACATCAAGCTGCAGGGCCAGATGCGCCAGGACCTGAACGATATGATTGGCATGCTCGACGCCACCCTCACCTACTTGCACGAGCAACGCACCAGCGAAGCGCTGCAATGGATGGACGTGCAAGCGTTGGTGGAGTCGCTGAGCGAAAACGCCCAGGACCAGGGTGCCGACGTGCAAACCAGCGGTGGCTGCGCGCCGTTGCGGGTGCAGCCGATGGCGTTGCGCTCGTGTATCAACAACCTCATGGACAATGCCTTGCGCTACGCCGGCCATGCATTGATTGCGCTGCAAGACCAAAGCGACCAGGTAATAATTCGGGTGATCGATCACGGCCCCGGGATTGCGGCGGATAAGCGCGAAGCGGTGTTCGAGCCCTTCTATCGCCTGGAAGGCTCACGCAACCGCAACTCCGGCGGTGTCGGCCTGGGCATGACCATCGCCCGGGAAGCCGCCGAACGCTTGGGCGGGCAGTTGAGCCTGGAAGAAACGCCGGGGGGTGGATTGACGGCAGTGATCCGCTTGCCGCGCGCCTGAAACAACCTCAATCCCATGTGGGAGCCGCGCCGGGGGCTGAGTTTGTACACCCGCCGGTACAAACTCCACACACCCACGACAACTGCCCCGCCGACGCTGCATAAGCCGGTGCACCCACCGGCATTCCAGCCCAAGGAGAGCGCCCATGATCGGTAGCGTCAGCAGTTACTCGCCCTATACCAGTACCAGCAGCACCACGACCAGCAGTGCCCGTAGCCAGCAGTTTCAAAAGGAGTTGCTCAGCAAGCTCGACAGCAACGCCGACGGCTCGGTCGATCAGGATGAATTGAGCACTGCCCTGTCGCAAAAGAGTGACGACGGCATCCTGGTCAGCCTGAGCGATAATTTCAGCGACCTGGACAGCGACAGCAGCGGGGACCTGAGCAGTGATGAGTTGGCTGCGATGGCACCACCGCCTCCGCCACCGCCACAACAGGCCTCCGGTGAGGCATTGCTCAGCCTGCTCGACGCCGATGCTCAGAACAGCCTCGACACCCGCGAACAGACCAGCGCGTTGCAGGCCAACCGCAACAGCGACAGCTCCACCGAGCAGCCCCATGTCAGTGAAGCGTTGAACAGGATGATCGCCAACCTCAGCCGACAATACTCACTGGATGATGTCGCCCCCGTGGGGAAATACCTGAACGTGGCCACTTGATTGACCCGCAAGCCTGGCCTTTCGGAGCCGGGCTTGCCTGCCTGGATCAAAGCCCGTTTGTGCTGGACTCAGGCGTGGGATTATCGCGCCTGACTCTTGCTCCAGTCCGTCAGCAAGCTGTAGGCCACCGCCAGCAGGGTCGGGCCGATGAACAGCCCGATGAAACCGAAGGCAATCAAGCCACCGAACACCCCCAGCAACACGATCACCAACGGCAGGTTTCCGCCACGGCTGATCAGGTAGGGTTTGAGCACGTTGTCCACACCGCTGATGATGAAGGTGCCCCAGATCCCCAGGAACACCGCCATTCCGTATTCGCCCTTCCAGGCCAGCCACGCCGTGGCCGGGATCCAGACCAGAGGCGGCCCCATGGGAATCAGGCTGAGCAGGAAGGTGACGATGCCCAGTACCAACGCCCCCGGTACGCCGGCGATCAGGAAACCGATCAGCGCCAGCACCGCCTGGGCCGCTGCGGTGCCGATCACGCCGTTGACCACACGCTGCACCGTACCGGCCACCAGTTCGATGTAGTAACCGGCACGGTCGCCAATCAGGCGTTCCAGCAACTTGTGCACGAACACCGCCAAGCGCGGGCCGTCACGGTAGAAAAAGAATACGAACACAATGCTCAGGGTCAGTTCGAGAATGCCACCGCCGATTTGGGCACTGCGAGCCAGCAGCCAGTTGCCGACCTGCCCCAGGTAAGGCCTGACGGACACCATCATGGCCGCACCCTGCTGATCGATGCTGTTCCAGATGCCCACCAACCGCCCGCCCACCAGCGGTACACCCGCCAACCATACCGGGGCATCGGGCAGCCCATCGACCTGCACATTCTTGATAAATGCCGTGGCATCGCGCACATGGTCGGCCAGGTTGAAGCCCAGCCACACCAGCGGCACCGCCACCAGCACCATCCAGCCCACGGTCAGCAATGCCGCCGCCAGCGATTCGCGACCATTGACCCAGCGGGTCAGCAGGCGCATCAGTGGCCAACTGGCAAACGCCAGCACCGCGCCCCAGAACAGCGCCGACCAGAACGGCGCCATTACCCAGAAGCTTGCACCGAACAACACCAGGAGCAGGATCTGCACCAACAGCCGATCGTTATTGAGCATGTCAGGTCTCGAAATAAAAACAGGGCCGGGATGACGGCGTGAAGCGCGTCACCCGAAACAGCTTAACGCAGCAGCTCAAGATGCAGGCCCGCCGCATCGCCCCTGGCGGCCTCCATTCGCGCCGCCCGGACACCCTGGTCAATCAATGCTTGCCGCCAGGCCTCGGCCTGGGGTCCGGCGACAGTGACGCGAAGGCCCGTGTCCAGGTTCAGCGCCCGGGACAGCAGGCGCAACCAGGTGTCGTCCGGTTCGCCGACCAGACGCGGCAAGTCCAGCACGCCGGTATCCTTGAGCTGGCGCAACAGCGTGGCCGATGTGGGCAGCAGGTTCCCCAGCGAGGCGTTTGCCTCGAACTGTTCGACGTGCAGGTAGGCCTTGCGATTGCCGCGAGTGATGCCATACAGCGCAATCAGCGTGTTGTCCGCCGGCGGCGCCAGGCGCAGCAGCAGGTAAGCCTGACCGTTATCGGCGCCGTAGAGCTTGGCATTGCCGAACACTTCGTTAGCCCACAGGCTGCTTTCGCCGCAATCGCGGGCCTGGCACCAGAACAACAGTTGCGCGTCCTGCTTCTGCAAGGCTTCGCGGGCGGCGGTAAAGGCCTGGGTGGCGGAGTGTTCCGGCGGCAGTTCATAGGTCACCGACGTGGTGTTGCCACGGGCATCGACCTGCTCATCGAAGCGCAACTGGCCGCTGATCCTGCGGATCGAACCCAGGGGATAAATCCGCTCCAGGTCAGTGGTTTGCCGGTAATCGACAATTTGCGCGTCGGGCATGCGGGGCACCCGCTCCAGGTCCCGACTGCCGGAAACATCGGCGGCAAATGACGCCGGGCTGAAGCAGGCCAGCGTAAGCAAGGCGAGTGAATGAATGGATATTTTCATCGGATCGGCATGGCCTGGGTCTCTGGGGTGAGGCCGGTGCCATCTATGCGCTGCGAGGCCGCTAAACAGAGATCTGTCATGGTTGTCTCCCTTTTTCAACCCGCCCAGCCTCGACAGTTGCCAGGCGCAAGTCAAGAAACGGTGAAGAACCGATTGAAACAGTCTGCTACAAGCGCCGCGCCAGCCTCGTCGTTCAGGTGCAAATGATGACCGCCGGGCAACCGTTCATGACTGAAGGGTAGACGCTCCAGCAACTCGGGGTGGCGGGCAAGCATGCCGTCGGCAGCCACCACCAGGTGCGCGGGGCAAGCGATCCGCGCCACGAAGGCCATGGCCTGCTCATCGGTCAGGCGTAGCGGCGATGGCAAGGTCAGGCGATTGTCGGTGCGCCAGGTGTAGCCTCCCGGCACCGGCATCAGGCCGCGCTGGGCCAGTAACTCGGCGGCTTCGCGGCTGACCGCCACCAGCCCTTTCATGCGGGCCTCAATGGCCCGGTCGAGGGTTTTGTAGACCGGCTTTCGTTTCTGTTGCAAATCCAGCTGCGCCTGCAGAGCCATGCCCATGCGTTCGGCGGCGTTTTCGCCTTTGTCCGTGGGCGGGATCACCCCATCGATCAACCCCAGGTGCGTGACCCGTTCGGGCAAGGCGCCGGCGAGCACCAGCGAGACGATCGCACCCATGGAATGCCCCAGCAGGGCGAAACGCGCCAGGCCCAGTTGTTCGGCGACTTGCAGCACATCATGGGCATAATCCCACAGGGCATAGCCGGCACCGGGCGGACGATGCCCGGAGTGACCGTGACCGGCCATGTCCAAGGCAATGACCCGCAGGCCCTCAAGCCGGGGGGCCAGTCGGGCGAAGCTGTTGGCGTTGTCCAGCCAGCCGTGCAAGGCGATCACTGGCCGGCCATCCTCCGGCCCGAACAGGTGGGCCGCCAGTTCAATGTGCGGCAGGCTCAGACGGACTTCTTCAACCCCACTCATAAGCTGCGCCCTTCCCAGCGCTCAAAGAGGTCCTTGAGCAGCCTGGCCGTGTCCTGCGGACGCTCTAGGGGAAACATGTGGCCGCCGGGCATGCTCAGGGATTCGCCATGGGGCATACGGCCCACCGAGCGGGTGTGATGGCGCATCACCACACGACTCTGCCGGCCGCGCACCACCGCCAGCGGCACTTTGAGCATACGGGCCCGGCCGGGACTGGTGTGCGGCACGCCGCGGTAAATACTGATTTCCGTGGCCGGATCGAAGCGCAGCCGCAGGCGGTCGCCGACTGGCTGCAAACCATGTTGCAGGTAAGCCTCGAAGCAATCCGGGTCAAACCCGCGGAACAGCGTCTTGGCGGAAAAATACTGCCGGGCCGACTCCAGGTCAGCGAACTCTTCACGCCGCCCCAACGTCCGTCCCGCCGGAGTCAGACGATCGATGAACCCCAGGCGCTTGGCGGCCAGGATCACCCACTGATCGGCGCGGGTCAGCACTGGTGAGTCGAGCATGACCACGCCACGATACAACTGGGGGTAGCGCAATGCGGCATGCAGATGCAGAACGCCACCCAGGGAATGGCCGACGCCCCACACCGGTTCAGGTTGTTGTTCCAGGTGATGGATGAGTTCGTCCACGAGGTTGTGCCAGTTATCGTCCGCCGGAAACCGCGGGTCATGACCGTGCAATTCGAGATGCGCGACCTCGTACTGCGGCGCCAGCGCGGCGAACAGCTTGCCGTAAGTGGCCGAGGGAAAACCATTGGCGTGGGCGAAAAACACCTGTTGCGACATGACGGTGGATCCATGGGGAAACTGGGACCGATTGTCCGCACATCCCGGCGGCGCGGCAATGACCGTAACTGACAGCAATGGTGACAGGCACGGCTGGGTTATGAACCCGGCCCCATGCAAGAAAACGCTGCCCCCTGTAGGAGCTGTCGAGTGCAGCGAGGCTGCGATCTTTTCCCAGGCAACTGAGGCGAGAGTGAACGCTCATGGATCAGGATCAAAAGATCGCAGCCTGCGGCAGCTCCTACAGGGAAGGCGCCGCATGGTCCAACCAGGCTTCAGCGCGCCGGCGGCTGTTCGCCCAGCGGCACCACGGCCATGGTCAGGCGCGACACACAGTTGACCTTGCCTTCGTCGTTGGTCAGGCGGATGTCCCAGACCTGGGTGGTGCGGCCCAGGTGGACCATCCGGGCCGTGGCTGTGACCCGACCGCTGCGCACACCGCGCAGGTGGTTGGCATTGATTTCCAGGCCCACGCAATAGAACTTGCTGGTGTCCACGCACAGATAGGCCGCCATGGACCCGACCGTTTCAGCCAGCACCACCGACGCACCCCCATGCAACAGGCCGAATGGCTGGTGGGTGCGGTGATCGACCACCATGCTGGCGGTCAGGGACTCGTCGTCGAAAGATTCGAAACGAATGTCCAGCACTTCGCTGATGGTGTTTTTACCGGCAGCGTTCAACTGCTCGATGTTGGGGGTGGTGCGCCACAGACTCATCGTTGCCTTTCCTTTGAGATTTTCAGGGTGCTCAATCTTAGGGGCGCTTGATGCCCTTGAGCGTCATAGACCCAGCCAAGGGCAGCTCGCCCTCCAGCTCCGCCAGCCCGGCCGTTTGTACCTGTTCTGGTTGTTGCAAGTGCCCATGCTGCAGAAAGCCCAAGAGACTGCCCACCAGCGGGTTATGGCTGACCAGCAGCACATCATCCTGATCCTTGAGGTGTTCCAGGACGGTTTGCGGCCGGGTTTCTGGCGTAAGCCAGTCAACCGTGATCAGCGCCGGCTCGAAACCCAACGCTTCACGCACCAGGTGCGCGGTCTGCTGTGCTCGCACATAGGGGCTGGCGTAGATGGCCCGTAAAGGCTCACCCATCAACCGGCCGGCACTGCGTAGCACCTCTTCACGGCCATGGAGGGTCAGGGTTCTCTCGGGATCAGGCCGGGCGCCATGGGGCTCGGCCTCACCATGACGCAATACCCAGAGTTTCATAGTTTCGGCTCCTCGTCCCGAACCGGATGCGGGGCCGGAGCCACGGCGTGAGGCGTTTCACCTTCCGGCGTGCGCGGGGTTGGCCAGTCCGCGAACGGCCAGGGTTTCTGGTCGCTATGAAAAGTGCCGAAACGGCCGATCTGCGCCAGGAACTGGCTCAGGCTGTCACCAAAGTTCATCAGGCTGGCACTGGGCGCGCCATAGATCAGCCGGTAGATCAGTTGCACCAGCACCACGGCGCCCAGGATGAATTGCGCCACCTGCCACACCAGCAGGTAAATCACCATCCACAACACACGCAACAGGATGGATTCGTATCGGGCCTGCTCTTTTGGATCGTTCATGGTTTGCTCCCGCTTCTGATCAATAGAGGCTCAGTTGAAGCCACTGGTGGAAATGAAATCGACGTCGGTCTTGGGTTCGCCGCGCATCAACAGTTCGATCACCTGTTCCAGCGTGCGCCCTTCGAACAGAATCGCATGCAGCCCCGCGACCAGTGGCATGTAGACCCCGGACTCCTGAGACTTGGCCTTGAGCACCTTGAGCGTATTGACCCCTTCGGCCACTTCACCCAGGCGCGACACAGCCTCGTCCAGGCTCAACCCCTGACCGAGGGCGAAGCCGACCTGATAGTTGCGGCTCTTGGGTGAGGAACAGGTGACGATCAAATCACCGACCCCGGCCAACCCCAGGAAAGTCATGGGATTGGCGCCCTGGCTGACGGCAAAACGGGTCATTTCCGCCAGCGCCCGGGTGATCAGCATGCTCTTGGTGTTCTCCCCCATGCCCAGCGCCACCGCCATGCCGGCGATGATTGCATAGACGTTCTTCAGCGCCCCGCCCAGTTCCACTCCGAAACGGTCGGCACTGGCGTAGACCCGAAAGGTGCGGCCATGCAGCGCGGCCTGGACCCGCTGGCACAGTTCTTCGTCTTCACTGGCGACCACGGTGGCGGTCAGCGCATGCTCGGCGATCTCGCGCGCCAGATTTGGCCCGGAAATCACGCCGATTCGAGCCTTTGGGGCGATTTCTTCGAGAATCTCGCTCATCAGCTTGAAGGTCTGGGCTTCGATCCCCTTGGTCAGGCTCACCAGCAGTTTGCCGCTCAAGCGTTCGGCTTGGGGCGCCAGCACCGCCCGCAGGGCACTGGACGGCAAGGCGACGAAAAACAGGTCGCAGTCCTGCAAGGTGGCCTGCAAGTCAGTCACCGGTTCGACTTCAGGGCGGATCTTGATGCCCTTGAGGTAACGCGGGTTCTCGCGATTGACCCGGATGGCCTCGGCCTGCTCCGGGTCACGCATCCATTGGCGCACCGGGTGGCCGTTCTCGGCCAGCAGATTGGCCACGGCGGTACCGAAACTCCCGCCCCCCAGGACCGCAATCGGGCGCTGTTCAGTCATATGCAATCCGTTCATCCATACCAAGTGGCAATGCCGGGCATTATACGGAGCGGCCACACCGCGACCAGCCCCGACTACAATTACCGGCAGTTGTAGGAAGCTGACCATCAATTCCTAGGAAAATGCTGTCAACGTGAATGGAAAAGTCACTCACCTCGGTTAACATGCCCGCCATCCTTTCCCTAATCAAAGGCTGTGTCGTGTCCGTTGGCCCCTCCCGTTCAGGCTCGTCGCTACTATTGGCGCTGTTCATCAGCCCGCCAGTGCTGGCCCACGACCTGTTTGTCGACAGCCAGCCCCTGCCCCAAGTGTTGACCGCTACGCGCCTGAAGCAATCGCCGGCGGCGGTCCCCGGCAGCATGACCGTGTTGGACAGCGAATTGATCAAGGCCAGTGGCGCCCGGGACATCAGCGAACTGCTGCGCCTGGTGCCGGGCATGATGGTCGGCAATATCAGCGGTAACCAGGCCGCCGTGAACTACCACGGCACCAACGCCACCGAAGCCCGGCGCATGCAGGTGCTGATCGATGGCCGTTCGGTGTATCGCGCCGGCCTGGCCACGGTGGACTGGAGCGATATTCCAGTGGCCATGGAGGACATCGAGCGGATCGAAGTTTTCCGCGGCCCCAACACCGTCAGCTACGGCGCCAATGCACTGATGGCGGTGGTCAATATCATCACCCGCGCGCCGGCCGACAGCCATGGCACCCGCCTGAAAATCACCCGGGGCCAGCGTGGCATCAGCGACTGGTACGCCAGCCAGGGCAGCGGTTGGGAGGGCGGTGACCTGCGGCTGTCACTGTCCGGCCAGGAAGACGACGGCTTTGACAGCAACCGCAACGGCGCCGATTACCGCGACAGTCGACGCTTGAACCGTTTCAACCTGTCCGTCAGCCAGACCCTGAACGAACAACAGAGCATCGACTGGCAACTGAACGCCAAGGACGGGACCAATCAGCGACCTTATACCTACCGTCCAGTGTTCGCCGGGATTACGGCCGCCGGGGATAACTCCGACGTCGTAGCCAAGGACTACGCCGGTTCGCTGCGCTGGAACCTCGACCTGAACCCCAACCACAGCCTTTATGTACAAGGCTCGGTCCAGCACTGGGATCGCCAGCAGACCTGGCGCGCCTGCGATGCCGAGGTCTCCTTCAGCCCGCAGTTGACCGATCTGTGGTTGCTCAACCCTAACTACGCCGAGAAGCTGGCGCGCAATATTCCCAGCTTCACCGGCACCGGTGCGCCGCCCGGTACCCCGCAGGAACAGGCGCTGGCCAATCAGGTGCTCGATCAATGGCGCAACGGCGCCTCGCAAACCTTGTGCGGCGATATCGACCAGAGCGCCCGTGAGTCGCGCTACGACTTGGAAATCCAGGACACCCTGAGCCTGTCCGACAGCCTGCGACTGGTCACCGGGGCAAACTATCGCTACGACCGGGCCGACTCCGAGACGTACTTCAACGGCACGCTGGACGACACCACCTGGCGCTTGTTCGGTCAACTGGAGTGGCGGGCCAGCGAGCATTGGTTGGTACAGGGCGGTGCGATGTTCGAAGACACCCACCTGACCGGCAGCTCGCTGACGCCGCGGGTGGCGGTCAACTACCTAATCACACCACGCCATGGCCTGCGGGCGGTGTACTCCGAGGCAGTGCGCTCGCCGGACATGTTCGAGAACAATGTCAATTGGAGTTATCAGGTCACCAACCTCAAGCCCACCGCCTTCGGTCAGAGCAGTGCCCGTTATTTTGTCCAGACCAGAGGGCCGGGGAACCTGGACCAAGAGCACATGCGCTCCCGGGAACTGGGCTACAACGGTTATTTCATGAACCTGGGGCTGACCGTCGATGTGAAGCTGTTCCATGACGAAATCACCGGCATGATCAGCGAACCCCTGCGCAACAATCAGTACATTGCCAGCAATGCCAATGAGTCACAGTTTTCCGGGGCCGAAACCCAGTTCGACTGGCGTATCACCAGCGCCGACCGCCTGCGCCTGACCTATGCCTACGTCGATGCCCTGGCCAGCAACGCCCTCGACGAACAGCCGACCGCCCGCAATAGCGGTTCGGCCGGCTGGTTGCGGGACTGGGGCCGAGGCTGGAACAGTGCGGTGTTCTATTATGGCGCCGACGATCTTAACGGCTATCGCTTTGAACGAATCGACACCCGCCTGGCCAAGCGCATTCCTATGGGCAAGGCCAACCTGGAACTGGCGGGCATCCTGCAACAGCGCCTCGACAATCAGCCCACCACGTTTGTCGACAACCGCTATGACTCCCGTCACGTGCTGTATTTCACTGCGGAGTTGTCGTTCTAGATGTTGCGGGGTCGATCGCGCAAGACGCCCTTTCGTGGCCGCCTGCCGCTGGCGCTGTGCCTGGTGTTTGCCGGTTGGCTGGCAACGATCCAGGTCCGGGCGGCCGAGATTGTACTGACCGGCGTCCATAACAGCCCAGGGGTGCAGTCTTTCACTCAGGCCCTCAAGGCCCTGCGTCCCGAGGACGAGGTCAGGTTTACTCCGCTGGCCAGCCTGCCCGCGCCCGGCAAACTACCGCGTAATGTTCGCCTGGTCTTGCTTGACCTGCCCAGCCTCGACTGGCGCCTGCAGGAAACCCAGGGGCCGGCCACCCTGGTATTGCGAATCAGCCGCCAACAAGCTCGGGACCGCCTGGGCGCGACAACCCCCGATCACCTGAGCCTGTTGTGGAGCGATCCGCCGCTGGCGCGGCAATTGCGCCTGATTCGCGCGATCCTTCCGCAAATACGCAGGGTCGGCGTGCTGTTCGACGGGCACAGCGAGTTCCTGCTCAAGGAAATCCGCCAGGCAGCGACCCCCTTGGGACTGGAAATCGTGAGTGAACGCTGGGACGACACCAGTGACAGCCGCCCTCTGCAAAAACTGCTGAGCCACAGCGATGTGTTGTTGGGGCTCGACGACCCCGATCTGTACAACCCCAAGACGGTAAAGAATCTGTTGCTCAGCAGCTACGCCCGGCAACGTGCGCTGATCGGGCCCAACGCCGCCTTCGTCAAGGCCGGCAGCCTGGCCAGCACCTACAGCGACCAGGAGGATTGGCTGGCAATTCTCGACGATTTGCTTGACCGCCCCGCCGCCACCTGGCCCCGCACCCTGTATCCGGCCCGCTTCAAAGTCCTGAGCAACCAGCAGGTCGCCCGCTCACTGGGGATCGAGCCGATTGACGCCGAATCCGTCGCTGCACAGCTGGCCGAAGGAGAACCACGCCCATGACCTTGCGTCGCCGCTGGGACATCAATACCCGCACCCAGCTTATCGCCCTCGGCCCGGCCTTGCTGCTGACGGTGCTGTTGATCAGCTTCTTTACCTTCGTGCGAATCCAGGACCTGCGCCAGGAACTCAACCACACCGGGCAGTTGATTGCCAACCAACTGGCCCCAGCCACGGAATATGGGGTGATCTCGGGCAATAACGAGGTGCTGGAAAGCCTGCTCACCGCCACCCTGGCCACACCTCATGTGCGTTTCCTGGAGGTGCAGGACAGCTCGGACCGGGTAGTGGTGTATGTCGAACAGCCCGCGCAAAGCCGCAATCACTCCCAGCAAATCGAGGTTTTCCAGGCGCCGGTTCGCCTGCAGCGCATTGCCTTGAACAATGATTTCCTGCAAGGCAACAGCACGACCATCGAGGCCCCCAGTGAGGATTACCTGGGCCGGGTGATCGTCGGCATGTCCAGTGACGCCTTCAGCCAGCGACAGCAGGAAATTCTTCTCAAGGCCGCGATCCTGGCGCTGTTCGCCCTGCTGTTCACCTTCCTCGTGGCGCGTCGCCTGGCGTCCAACCTGTCCCGGCCGATCCGCGACATCGGCAACGCAGTCATGGCGATCCAGCAAGGCGACTACGGCACACCGCTGCCCATCGTCGACGATGCCGAACTGGGGGCCTTGTCACGGCATATCAACAATCTGGCCGACGGTCTCGAGCAAGCCAGCCGTGAACAGCACCAGGCCATGGCGCAGTTGATCAAAACCCGGGAAGAGGCGGAGAAGGCCAACAGCGCCAAGTCCGAATTCCTGGCGATGATGAGCCATGAACTGCGCACCCCCATGAACGGTGTACTGGGCATGCTGCAACTGCTGGAAACCACCGAAATGACGGAGGAGCAATTCGAGTACACGGCGCTGGCCAGCGAATCCACCGAGCACCTGCTGAAGGTCATCAACGACATCCTCGACTTTTCGCGCATCGAACGCTCGGCCCTGGAGTTGGAACACATCCCGTTCAATCTGGCGGAACTGGTCGCCAGTTGCGCCCAGTCGTTCCAGCACAGCGCCGCGCAACGCAAGCTGGGCCTGGACCTGCTGATCCCTGATGACATGCAGGCTTTGCAGGTGCAAGGCGACCCGACGCGGATCCGGCAGATCCTGGTCAACCTGATCGGCAATGCCCTGAAATTCACCGAACAAGGCCGCGTCACCGTGCAATGCCAGTGGCAGGCACTGGATCACGAACTCCTGTGGTTTACCTGCACGGTGCGCGACAGTGGCATCGGGATTGCGACCGAAAGCCTGGAGCGCATGTTCGATGCCTTCCAGCAAGCCGACAGTTCGATTTCCCGGCGCTACGGTGGCACCGGCCTGGGGCTGCCGATTGCCCGCACCCTGGCTGAGCGCATGGGGGGCACATTGCGCGCCCAGAGCGAAGAAGGCCAGGGTTCGGTGTTTACCCTGGAGATCCCTCTGGCCCTGTCGCAAAAGGCACCGATAGCCCTGGCGCCAAAGCTCCCGGACGGCATCGGCAGCGGTCATGGCGAGGGCCGCAACGTGCTGCTGGTGGAAGACAATCCGGTGAATCAGACCGTGATTGAAGCCATGCTGCGCAGCCTGGGCTTCACCGTCAGCATCGCCGCCGACGGCGCCCAGGCCATCCGCAGTGCCGAAAGTCTGATTTTCGAGGCGATTCTGATGGATTGCCGGTTGCCCATCATCGATGGCTACGAAGCCACGCGACAGATCCGCCAGTTACCCGGCTGCGCCGAGGTGCCCATCATCGCCCTGACGGCCAATGCGCTACAGGGCGATCGCGAAGCCTGTCTCGCGGCGGGCATGAACGATTACCTGGCCAAACCGTTCAAAAGAGCTGATCTGCAGCAAATTCTGCAGCGCTGGGTGCGTTAGTGCAGGCGTTTAGACCATCTGCGACTGGCGTGAAAGGCGAAAGTGCGGCAGTCTTAAGCACCCGAACAAGTCCCGATTGGGGCTTGAATAAAAATTTCAGTGCACAGGTGTACATTCATTTCCCGTGTGCTGTGACTTTCACTACAACGCAATAGTCTATGAGTAGGCTGTCGATTCGAGGCATGAACGCTTCGATCGGCCGGGAAGATTTGCCCCACCCTGCCGCATGGGACTATTGAGGAGCTCGCATGACCAAACAAAACGCCTTTACTCGGGAAGACCTGCTGCGCTGCAGTCGCGGTGAGCTGTTCGGCCCAGGTAACGCGCAACTGCCCGCCCCGAACATGCTGATGGTGGATCGCATCACCCATATCAGCGAAGAGGGTGGCAAGTACGGCAAAGGTGAATTGGTCGCCGAGCTGGACATCACTCCTGACCTGTGGTTTTTCGCCTGCCACTTCGAAGGTGATCCGGTGATGCCGGGCTGCCTGGGCCTGGATGCCATGTGGCAATTGGTCGGTTTCTTCCTCGGCTGGCAAGGCCTGCCGGGTCGCGGTCGCGCCCTGGGTTCGGGCGAAGTGAAGTTCTTCGGTCAGGTTCTGCCGAGCGCGAAGAAGATTACCTATAACATTCATATCAAACGCGTCCTCAAGGGCAAGCTGAACATGGCCATTGCCGATGGTTCAGTGGCTGTGGATGGTCGCGAGATCTACACCGCCGAAGGCCTTCGGGTCGGCGTTTTCACCTCCACTGACAACTTCTAAGGGTTATCCGCATGCGCCGCGTCGTTATCACTGGTCTGGGCATCGTTTCGTGCCTGGGCAATGACAAAGAGACCGTCTCCGCTAACCTGCGTGCAAGTCGCCCTGGCATCCGGTTCAATCCGGAATATGCCGAAATGGGTCTGCGTAGCCAGGTTTCCGGCTCCATTGACCTTCCCCTCGAAGAGCTGATCGATCGCAAGATCTACCGTTTCGTCGGCCACGCGGCGGCTTACGCCTACCTGGCCATGAAGGACGCCATCGCTGACTCCGGCCTGACCGAAGAGCAGGTGTCCAACCCGCGCACCGGCCTGATCGCCGGTTCCGGTGGTGCCTCGACCTTGAACCAGATGGAAGCGCTGGACATCCTGCGCGAAAAAGGCGTCAAGCGCGTCGGCCCGTACCGCGTCACGCGGACCATGAGCAGCACCGTTTCCGCCTGCCTGGCCACGCCATTCAAGATCAAGGGCCTGAACTACTCCATCGCCTCTGCCTGCGCCACCAGTGCACACTGCATCGGTACTGCCATGGAGCAGATCCAGATGGGCAAGCAGGACATCGTATTCGCCGGCGGCGGCGAAGAAGAACACTGGAGCCAGTCGTTCCTGTTCGACGCCATGGGCGCCCTGTCCAGCAAGCGCAACGACACCCCGGAAAAAGCTTCCCGCGCCTACGATGCCGACCGTGACGGCTTCGTCATTGCTGGCGGTGGCGGCATGGTGGTGGTCGAGGAGCTGGAACACGCTCTGGCCCGTGGCGCGAAAATCTACGCGGAAATCGTCGGCTACGGCGCCACTTCCGATGGCTACGACATGGTCGCCCCAAGCGGCGAAGGCGCCATCCGCTGCATGCAGATGGCTATGTCCACCGTTGACACGCCTATCGACTACCTGAACACCCACGGCACTTCGACCCCGGTCGGTGACGTCGCGGAAATGAAAGGCGTGCGCGAAGTGTTCGGTGCCAACGCCCCGGCCATCAGCTCCACCAAGAGCCTGTCGGGTCACTCCCTGGGCGCCGCGGGCGTTCACGAAGCGATCTACTGCATGTTGATGATGGAAGGCAACTTCATCGCCGGTTCGGCCAATATCGACGAACTGGACCCGGAAGTGGCCGACCTGCCGATCCTGACCAAGACTCGCGAAGACGCCAAAATCGACACCGTAATGAGCAACAGCTTTGGCTTCGGCGGCACCAACGCCACGCTGGTGCTGAAGCGCTGGCAGGGCGCGTAGGAGCTGCCGCAGGCTGCGATCTTTTAAGCGAAAGATCGCAGGCTTGGCCAGCGTCTACCCAATCAATAAAAAACGCCCCGACTGGTTCGGGGCGTTTTTTTGCCTGGCAAATATACCTGAGTTCAATGTGGGAGCGGGCTTGCTCGCTTCCACATGAGGCCTTCAGTGGATGGAGTTCAGCGCACGACAAACCGCTGCTGCGCCAGCAATCGATCGCCCTGGAACACCATGAACCGCCACTCCCCCGGCACCACTTCGTGGCTCTCGGTGAATTCGTAGGCCATCACATCCTGAGGTGCACCGGGCACCAGTTTCTGGGTGACTTCGAATTTATCGTGGCGCACGCCATCGGGAGTGCGAATGCCGGGGGTGAAATACAACAGGGTCAATGGCTGGTCGTCAGCCACCTTGTCCGCCAAGCGGTAGCGCAGACCGAACTTGGTGCCCAGCTTGGCCGGTACACTTTCAGTCTGGCGGATCTGCTCGTTGCTGCGGCGCAGAACCCGCTCCCCCGATTGCAGTTCGGCTTGAGGCCCTTCGAAGATACCGTACTCCACCGGGCCTTCGACACGGACTTCTGCCTGGGCCAGGCCGCAGACCGACAACAGCGCGACCAGTGCGCTTGAACGGGTGAGGTGCATAGTGCGCTCCTTGATTGTGATGAGCGCGAGGGTATGACGCGGCGGTGACAGGCTGATGACAAACCCTGCACACCGATACGCGCCCGCTCGATTCTGTAGGA
This sequence comes from Pseudomonas sp. NFACC45, assembly GCF_900113505.1. Lineage (NCBI taxonomy): Bacteria > Pseudomonadati > Pseudomonadota > Gammaproteobacteria > Pseudomonadales > Pseudomonadaceae > Pseudomonas > Pseudomonas sp. NFACC45. The sequence continues at coordinate 94,065 of NZ_FOPO01000012.1, read as the reverse complement.
GCTGGCGAAGGCTCGGGCCGCGTTCGGACGATCTTTTGATCTTTCCCTTGAGACTCAATTGGCTGGGGAAAGATCGCAGCCTCGTTGCACTCGACAACTCCTACAGCCACAAAGGCGGACTTAACGGGCGACTGAACGAGGCAATACCGTTAGGAAATTATCCCGCGCCACCTTCCTGGCCACCTCTTCCGGCAACGCATCCAGGAACGGATCGAAGCTGCGCAATTCCTTACCGACCTTGTCGAAACGCCCCACTACATCCGACCCCAACATAAAGCGCTCCGGAAAGCGTTCCACCAGCCTGATCCACGCCTCGCGGGGTTTGCCCGCCTCGTCCAGCAAGTAAGGCGTGAGCACGCTCCAAGACAGGTCTATGTACAGGTTCGGATAGGTCTCCAGCATCCGGGTCAGTGTCGGCAACAGAAAATCCAACCGCGTCTGGTGACGATGAATCTCCATGCTGGTGCCGGCATGGGCCCAAATGAACCGCGTGTGAGGATGGTTGCGCAGCGGCTCTTCAATTTCCGGCAAATACAGCGCGTTTTTCTCACGCTTGGAGGTAATGTTGGAATGCAGCAGCACCGGCAGATCGTTCTCCGCCGCCAGGTGATAGATCCGCGTCATGGCCTCGTTGTTGGCCCGCGGGGTGTCCCCCGACGTCAGTGCCGTCAGATCGTCATGGCGGGTGAACACCTCACCAATGCCTTGCCACAAGCCCGGATACAGATCGAGCATGCGCTGGATATGCATGGCGGAGTTCTTGTCGTTGGGGTTGAAACCGGACAAAAAAGGATGAAAGTGCTGGCGTTGTTCAGCGGTCAACTTACTCACCGCCGCCGCCACAATCACATCGGTGGCGCTGTACCAATAGGCGTCCGCATCGTCACCGGCGTAGTAACGCGGGCGCTTGGGCTCATCCTCATGCCATTTCTTGGCCACCGGTATGCCTGAAATCATCACATGCTCGATGCGATTGTCGGCCATGGCCTTCAATAACTCGGACATGCCGGCGGTTTCCTGAAAGAAATCGACGTAATGCAGGTGCGCATCGCTGTAGGTGTATTCGCGGGCCATGACGCCGCTGCTCGAAACGGCCAGCAGCCAGGCGAAGATCAGACGGGTCAAGGGCACGGGTGGACTCCAGAAGATTATGAACAGGATAGACCCCGACCGTCGCGTCCGGGTTCACGGCGCATGTGCCGTCAGTTGTCACGGCGGGTTATGCTTTGCCCATCCGTTGTTCAACCTGGAAGACATCATGACCATGCCCCTGACCATTCGCCCACGCGCAGAAGATGTGGAAGGCCAGCCGATTCTTCGCCCGCTGCCATCCGCCAAGTGTCGCAGCGTCGGACCGTTCGTTTTTTTCGACCACATGCTGCAAACCTCCTACAAGGCCGGTCAAGGCATGAACATTCGTCAGCATCCCCACATCGGGTTGTCCACCCTCACCTATCTGTTCGAAGGGAAGCTCCAGCACAAAGACAGCCTTGGCTCCGATCAAGTGGTGGACGCAGGGGATGTCAGCTGGATGACCGCGGGCAGCGCCATCGCCCATGTCGAGCGCACGCCCGAATCACTGCTGGGCAGCGATTTCGTCATGCACGGCTTGCAAGTCTGGCTGGCCTCGCCCCAATCCCACGAACAGGGGCCTGGGCACTACAGCCATCATCCGGCGCACACCCTGCCGGTCAGCGATAACCTGGGGGTAAAGATCCGGATGATCGCCGGGTCGGGGTTTTGCCTGGAATCGCCAGTCCCGACACTCTCTCCGACCCTGTACGCCGAGCTGCACCTGCAAACCGCAACGACCCTGCTGATTCCCACCGAGCATGAAGAGCGGGCACTGTATGTGTTGAGTGGCGAGGCGTTATTGGAAGGCGAGCCGGTAGAAGCCCATTCCCTGGTGATATTGCCCACAGGGGAAGAGATGACGCTGTTTGCCGACAGCGACTGCCATGCCGTGCTGTTCGGTGGCGCACCACTGGATGGACCGCGACGGATGAACTGGAACTTTGTCTCCAGCGACCCGGCCCGGATCGACGAAGCCCGCCGGCGCTGGGCAGCCGGAGACTGGCCAACGGTGCCAGGGGAAAGCGAGCGGATCGAGTTGCCCTAGATTCATATCGACCGAGGCGAGGGAGCCTGCTCCCGCTCGGCTCTGTAGGAGCTGGCGAAGCCTGCGATCTTTTGATCTTTTGATCTTTCGCTTAAGACTCAAGTGTCCTTGAAAAGATCGCAGCCTCGTTGCACTCGTCAGCTCCTACATAGCTCCTACATAGCTCCTACATAGCTGCTACATAGCTGCTACACAGGCCCAGCGGGAGCAGGCTCTCTCGCCACGGGGTTCTGCTTGAAGCACTCAACCCCTGAGCACTTCATCCAGCAAATTATGCATCGACCTGAACGCCCGGGCGGCAACCTTGGCGTCGTACATCATCTTGCCCGGAACATTGGCCTGTGGATCGGTGAACGAATGCACCGCGCCACCGTAGCTCAGCAGTTGCCAATCCACCCCGGCGGCATTCATTTCATCTTCGAAGGCCGGCAGTTGCTCCTTGGGCACCAACGGGTCCGAGGCGCCATGCATGACCAGCACCGCCCCCTTGATGTTCTGCGCATCCGCCGGATTGGGTGTGTCCAAGGTGCCATGGAACGAAATAGCAGCCTTCAACGGTGCGCCTGTGCGTGCTAGCTCCAGGGAGCAGCAACCGCCGAAGCAGAAACCGAAGGTGGCCAATCTCGACGCATCGACCTGCGCCTCACCCTGACTTTGCAACTGCTCGAACGCCGCCTGCATGCGCTTGCGCAACAAGGCACGGTCATTCTTGAGCGGCATCATCGCAGCCCCGGCTTCATCGGCATTGGTCGGGCGCACGTCCTGGCCGTAAAGATCGGCGATCAACACAACATAGCCGTTGGCCGCCACCGACTTGGCGATTTCCTCGGCCCCCGCCCCTACGCCCATCCAATTGGGCGCCATCAGCAAACCCGGGCGCGAGCCCTGCTGGCTAACGTCGAAGGCCAGGCGGCCTTCATAGGTTTGACCATCGATCTGATACACCAGCGAACGAACCGTAACCTGACTCATGACGGACTCCTCTTGGAACGGAACACCAGAAATGAAAAAACCCGCCGAAGCGGGTTTTTCCTGCACTTGATTAAGCTGACAGTTCAACCAACAGCTTGTTCAGACGGCGTACGTAGGCCGCCGGGTCCTTCAGGCTGTCACCCGCCGCCAGGGCGGCTTGATCGAACAGGATGTGCGACAGGTCGCCGAAACGCTCTTCGCTCTGCTCATTGTCGAGCTTATCCACCAGCGGGTGGGCCGGGTTGAATTCGAAGATCGGCTTGGAGTCCGGGACTTTCTGGCCGCTGGCTTCAAGGATCTGCCGCATCTGCAGGCCAAGGTCCTGTTCACCGATGGCCAGGATCGCCGGGGAGTCCGTCAGGCGGTGAGAAACCCGCACTTCGCTGACGGCATCGCCCAAGGCCGTCTTGATCCGCTCAACCAGGCCTTCCTTGCTCTTGGCGACTTCTTCGGCAGCTTTCTTGTCTTCTTCCGAATCCAGGTTACCCAGGTCCAGATCACCACGGGCCACGTCGACAAAGCTCTTGCCGTCGAACTCGCTGAGGTAGCTCATCAGCCATTCGTCGATGCGGTCGGTCAGCAGCAGCACTTCGATGCCTTTCTTGCGGAAGACTTCCAGGTGCGGACTGTTCTTGACCTGTGCATACGTTTCACCGGTCAGGTAGTAGATCTTGTCCTGGCCTTCCTTGGCGCGGGCCAGGTAGTCGGCCAGGCCAACGATCTGTTCGCCATCGTCACCCTGAGTGGAAGCAAAGCGCAGCAGGCCAGCGATTTTTTCTTTGTTGGCGAAGTCCTCGGCAGGGCCTTCCTTCATCACCTGGCCGAAGTTCTTCCAGAAGCCCTTGTACTGCTCGGGCTCGTTTTTCGCCAGTTTTTCCAGCATGTCCAGGACACGCTTGGTCAGCGCCGATTTCATGGAGTCGATGATCGGGTCTTTCTGCAGGATTTCCCGCGAAACGTTCAGGGACAGGTCATTGGAATCGACCACGCCCTTGATGAAGCGCAGGTAGAGCGGCAGGAACGATTCGGCCTGGTCCATCACGAACACACGCTGCACGTACAGCTTCAGGCCGCGTGGAGCTTCGCGCTGGTACAAGTCAAATGGCGCACGGGCCGGCACGTACAACAGCGAGTTGTACTCCAGCTTGCCTTCGACCTTGTTGTGGCTCCAGCTCAGCGGGTTCTCGTAATCGTGGGCGATGTGCTTGTAGAACTCCTGGTATTCCTCGTCTTTCACCTCAGTGCGTGGACGGGTCCACAGGGCGCTGGCGCGGTTGACGGTTTCCCACTCCACTTCCGGCTTTTCTTCGCCTTCGGCCGCGGTCACTTCCTTCGGCAGCTCGATCGGCAAAGCGATATGGTCGGAGTACTTCTTGATGATGTTGCGCAGACGCCAGCCATCGGCGAACTCGTCTTCACCGGACTTGAGGTGCAGCACGATGCGAGTACCGCGATCAGCCTTGTCGACGGTGGCGACTTCAAACTCGCCCTCGCCCTTGGACGACCAATGCACGCCTTCGCTGGCAGCGAGGCCGGCACGGCGGCTGAACACTTCAACCTGCTCAGCGACGATGAACGCGGAATAGAAACCGACACCGAACTGGCCGATGAGGTGGGAGTCTTTTTTCTGGTCGCCGGAAAGGTTCTTCATGAAATCGGCGGTGCCGGACTTGGCGATGGTGCCCAGGTGAGTGATCACCTCTTCGCGGCTCATGCCGATGCCGTTATCTTCGAGGGTGACGGTCTTGGCGTCCTTGTCGAAGCTCACGCGGATTTTCAGCTCGGCGCCGCCTTCCAGCAACTCTGGCTTGGACAGGGCTTCGAAACGTAATTTGTCGACAGCGTCAGAGGCGTTCGAAATCAGCTCGCGAAGGAAAATTTCCTTATTCGAATACAGCGAGTGAATCATCAGGTGCAGCAGTTGCTTCACCTCGGTCTGGAAGCCCAGGGTTTCCTTTTGAGTTTCCACGCTCATGGTCATCAAACTCCAAGTGGATGGTGGTGTCCGCCTCGCTGAGATTGGCGGCGGGATGTCCTCAAGGTGGGGGCAACGGTGATGATTTCAAGGGCAATGCGTTTTTGAAGACTCCTGAATCTTGAAATGCGCCCGGGCGGTAGCAATGGGCTGGGCCTCGGCGTCCTGCCAGGCGGTGATCGCCACATTGGCTACCCGGCGCCCCTGGCGCCAGACCTGGCATCGGGCATACGTGTCGCGAAACTGCCCGGCACGCAGGTAATCCAGAGAGAAGTCGATGATTTTCGGCACGCCCGTCGCATGGGTGGCAATCAGCAGATACACCGCGGCCGACAACTCCATGAAACCGGCGATGACGCCGCCGTGGATGGCCGGCAATAAAGGGTTACCAATGTTGTCCTTGTTGGCCGGCAGGCGAAACAGCAGTTCCTCGCCCTGACGCGAGCATTCGACACCGATCAGCCGTGCATAGGGAATCGATGCCAGTAGCAGCGCGTAGTCGCCCCGCTCGCAGGCGTGGCGCAGTTGTTCCTGAGTGATCTCGGTCATGGCGTGTCTACGGCAGCCAAAGGGCCACCCCTTTTGATTCCCCTGGCGTGCTGTCCCAGGCGCATGAAGGTGCCCACCACATGGGCAATGGGTTGTTCAGGGTCGTCCTGATAGGCAAATCCACGGCTGAAGATCACGTCCTGAGTGACCCGGTAGCATTGGGCGAAGCCATAGACATCCTTGTTCGGCTCAGCGGCGTGCATGTAGTCGATGCGCAGGTCCAGGGTCGGACAGACCTCGAACTGCGGCAACACGCACAGCGTCGACATGCCACACGCCGTGTCCATCAGCGAGGTCAACGCGCCACCATGGATGATACCCGTGAGGGGGTTGCCGACGATCTGGGGGCTGTAGGGCAGGATCACGGTCAGCCCCTCGCGACTGGCACTGTGCAACTTCAAGCCCAATATCTGGCAATGTCGCAGCGCGGACAAAAAACGTGTCGCACGCTCAAAAACGGAGTCTTCAGCCATTGAATCAACGCCTTTATCAGTGAACAGTCGCGATAACCGGCACGCCCTGTAAAGTTCCGTTCCCCTGCAAAGTTATATATCTGTAGCAAAAGAGGAACTTAATCCGAGAGGGGGCGTTCAAAAGGCCAGTAGTTATTTCCATAAGGAGAAACACCCCATGCGTAAGACTTTAGCTATTGCCTTGATGTTGGCCGCCTCCCTCGGTCTCGCTGCCTGCGATAAAAAATCCGAGGACAAAGCTCAAGATGCCAACGAACACGCTGAGCAGGCTCAGGAAAAAATGAGCGAAGCACAGGATAAAGTGAACGACGCAGCGGAAGAAAACGCCGAAGCCGCCAAAGATCAGGCCGAATCGAACGAAGCGGCTACTCAGGAAGCACCTGCAACAGCGCCCGCCACCGCACCGGCCACCAACTAATACGGTTTGAGCTTAAAAGAAACCCGCCTGGTGCGGGTTTTCTTTTGTCTGCCATTTGACAGTGACCGTCCTGTCAGGCCGGGTCTTTGCCTGCATCAGGCAATGGCGCCTCGGTGGGGGTGTAAACCATGACCTGCAGCACATCGGAATGAAACTCCCGGCGGTACAGCACCAACACCACTCCAGCACTCATCAACATGAATAACCAAGGGCTGACGAACCACGCCAACATGGTCATGCCGAAGTAATAAGCGCGCAGGCCAAAATTGAACTGGTTGGCCGCCATGGAGATCACCCGCGCCGCCCTGAGCGCGAAGGCCTTGCGCTCCTGCGCCGATACATGTCGCTCGCCGATCATCGGTGCCGATCCCACCAAAACCGCCGCAAAGTTGTATTGGCGCATGCACCAACTGAAGGTGAAGAAGGCATACACAAACACCAGCGCCAGGCACAGCAACTTGGCCTCCGACATGCCCTGGGATGCCTGCTGCACCATCGGCAAGTCCGCCAGCAACGACACCGCACGATCGGAGGCCCCGAGCACCGTCAGGATGCCTGCCAGGATGATCAGCGTGCTGGAGGCGAAGAATGACGCGTTGCGCTCCAGATTGCCGATCACGCTGGCATCGGCGATACGGTTTTCGCGCAGCAACATGCGGCGCATCCAGTCTTCGCGATACAAGTGCATGACGCTGGCCAGACAGGCCGTATCGCGGGCTTTCAACGAGGCATAACGGGTGTAGCCGCCCCAGCAGACGACGAACCAGACAGCGGCCAGAAGATGGATCAGATTGGCTTGGATGAATGACATTCGATTTCCTGTATGACGACAAACTAAGCTCAAGCAATACTCGCAGTGCCCGCTCCCACAGGTCCTGCAAGACAATGCTTCGACGTTAGTCCAAGGAAAAAGACACTGCACCGGTGCCATAAAAAAATGCCCCGTATCAATCGATACGGGGCATTTGTTTTTTACCGGCGGCCTCGCTTGTGGCTGGCCGCGGTCACTCAGGCCAAGGCTTCGCTGCGCTTGCCCAGCAGACGATCGCACACCAGCGCAACCGCCAGGGTCATCACCGACGGCACGAGCCAGGCCAAGCCCTGCGCGCTCAATGGCAGGTGGGCCATTTGCGTCGGCATCCAATCCGCCAGTCCGGCGCCTTTAAGCGCATCGATCAGACCAAACAGGAACGACACCAGCATGACCGGGCCGACAATGCGCCCCTGCTCATGCCAGAAGTCTTTGCAGAAGCTCAAGGCCACCAGGACAATGCACGGTGGGTAAATCGCGGTCAGGACCGGGATCGAGAAAGCGATCAGCTTGGTCAGTCCGAGGTTCGACACCAGCAGCGAAAACGCCGCCAGGATGACCACCAGTGTTTTGTACGACAGCGGCAAGACACGGCTGAAGTACTCGGCACAGGCGCACGTCAGGCCCACGGCAGTGACCAGGCATGCCAGGGAAATCAGCACCGCCAGGAAACCACTGCCCAGGCTACCGAACGTGTGTTGCACATAGGCATGCAGCACCGCCGCGCCGTTGCTCGCGCCCGCGGCCACTTCATGACTGCCAGACCCCAGGCGGAACAGACTGACATAGACCAGCGCCAGCCCGACCCCAGCGATCAGCCCGGCGATGATGGCGTAGCGGGTGATCAAGGCGGGCGATTCAACGCCCCGGGAACGGATCGCATTGACGATAACGATGCCAAACACCAATGCGCCCAGGGTATCCATGGTCAGGTAACCGTTGATAAAGCCTTGGGAGAACGGTGCCGCGACATATTCAGGGGTCGCCACGCCAATATCACCGGCGGGCAAGGCAAACGCGGCAATGCCCAGTACGGCCAGAGCGATGATTTTCAACGGTGCGAGGAATCGCCCGACGGTGTCCAGCAAGCGGCCCGGATAGAGCGAGATGAAGAACACCAGCAGGAAATACACCGCGCTGTAGAGAAACAACGCCAGCGGGCTTTCGCCGGTCAACGGTGCCAGCCCGACTTCAAAGGAGACGGTGGCGGTGCGCGGCGTGGCGAACAGCGGTCCAACGGCCAGGTAGCACACAGCCGCCAGCAGGCCACCGGCAACCTTGCCGATAGGACTGCTCAAGGCATCCATCGCCCCGCCGACCTTGGCCAGCGCAACGACCGTGATGACCGGTAGCCCGACCGCCGTGACCAGAAAGCCCAGCGCTGCCATCCAGACATGGGGCCCGGACTGCAAACCGACGATGGGCGGGAAGATGATGTTGCCTGCCCCGACGAACAGGGCAAATGTCATGAAACCAAGCGCCAGGATGTCCTGACCTTTCAACACTTTCATTTTAAGGAAACCACACTGCTGAATCGGAATTTAGAGAGGGACTTCCCTTGAGGATGGAGGGAAATGCTGCCGATCCGTATAAGACCAACCCGTTAGGCGCTCCGCTTCCTTGTGGGCAGCGGTCGCAAAAATGGCGGGTAGCCTAACGAATTAGTGTGAGTAACGCACTGTTAGGGGGCAAACTATCCGATGCACGACATCTTCGTGTCGCGTTTACGTATCTTTTTTACCTTGCAGATCAAAAGATCGCAGCCTTCGGCAGCTCCTACACGGGATTGCATTCCAACCGTAGGAGCTGCCGAAGGCTGCGATATTTTGATTTTCAGAAACGACAAAGGCCACCCGAAGGTGGCCTTTGTTGCTGGAGCAAAAAGTCAGCCGAAGCTTACTTCTTCATTTCCCAGCCAGTCAGCTCGGCCAGGGCCTTGCCGATGTCTGCCAGCGAACGCACGGTTTTCACGCCTGCGTCTTGCAGAGCGGCGAATTTCTCGTCCGCAGTGCCTTTGCCACCAGAGATGATTGCGCCAGCATGGCCCATGCGCTTGCCCGGAGGAGCAGTCACACCTGCGATGTAGGAAACAACCGGCTTGGTCACGTTAGCCTTGATGTAGGCAGCCGCTTCTTCTTCAGCCGAACCGCCGATCTCACCGATCATGACGATCGCTTCGGTCTTCGGGTCTTCCTGGAACAGCTTCAGGATGTCGATGAAGTTGGAGCCTGGGATCGGGTCACCGCCGATGCCGACGCAAGTCGACTGACCGAAACCGGCGTCAGTGGTCTGCTTGACGGCTTCGTAAGTCAGGGTGCCGGAACGGGAAACGATACCGACCTTGCCTGGCAAGTGAATGTGACCTGGCATGATGCCGATCTTGCATTCGCCTGGAGTGATCACGCCTGGGCAGTTAGGGCCGATCAGGGTGATACCCAGCTCGTCGCACTTGACCTTGGCTTCCAGCATGTCGATGGTCGGGATGCCTTCGGTGATGCAGACGATCAGCTTGATGCCGCCGAACGCTGCTTCAAGGATGGAATCCTTGCAGAAAGGAGCTGGAACGTAGATCACGCTAGCGGTGGCGCCAGTGGCAGCCACAGCGTCTTTGACAGTGTTGAAGACAGGCAGGCCCAGGTGCTCGGTGCCGCCTTTGCCCGGAGTTACGCCGCCAACCATCTTGGTGCCGTATTCCAGAGCTTGCTGGGTGTGGAAACTACCTTGCGAACCGGTAATACCCTGGCAGATAACCTTGGTGTCTTTATTGATCAGGACGCTCATTATTTGCCCTCCGCAGCTTTAACGACTTGTTGAGCAGCGTCGGTCAGGCTGGTAGCAGCGATGATGTTCAAACCGCTTTCTGCCAGTACTTTAGCGCCCAGCTCAGCGTTGTTGCCTTCGAGGCGAACAACAACCGGGATTTTCACGCCGACTTCTTTCACGGCGCCGATGATGCCTTCGGCAATCATGTCGCAACGAACGATGCCGCCGAAGATGTTGACCAGTACTGCAGCGACGTTAGTGTCGGACAGGATGATCTTGAACGCTTCGGTTACGCGTTCCTTGGTAGCACCACCGCCCACGTCGAGGAAGTTGGCTGGCTTGCCGCCATGCAGGTTGACGATGTCCATGGTACCCATGGCCAGGCCAGCACCGTTGACCATGCAGCCGATGTTGCCTTCCAGGGCCACGTAGTTCAGTTCGAACTTGGCAGCGTGCGCTTCGCGCGGATCGTCTTGCGACGGATCGTGGAAAGTCTTCAGCTTAGGCTGACGGTACATGGCGTTGGCGTCGATGTTGATCTTGGCATCGAGGCAGTGCAGATCGCCGTCGGCCTTGATCACCAGCGGGTTCACTTCCAGCAGCGCCAGGTCGTGGTCCTGGAACAGCTTGGCCAGACCTACGAAGATCTTGGCGAACTGAGTGACCTGCTTGCCTTCCAGGCCCAGCTGGAATGCCAGCTCGCGACCCTGGAATGGCTGGGCGCCAACCAGTGGATCGATAGTGGCCTTGAGGATTTTCTCAGGGGTATCGTGAGCGATTTTCTCGATGTCCACGCCACCTTCGGTGGAAGCCATGAACACGATACGGCGGCTCGAACGGTCAACGACAGCGCCCAGGTACAGCTCTTTAGCGATATCAGTGCACGATTCAACCAGGATCTTGGTGACTGGCTGACCGTTGGCGTCAGTCTGGTAGGTCACCAGACGCTTGCCCAGCCACTGCTGTGCGAAGGCTTTGGCGTCTTCTTTGCTGCGAACCAGCTTGACGCCGCCCGCTTTACCGCGACCACCGGCGTGAACCTGGGCTTTGACGACCCATTCGCTGCCGCCGATTTTGTCGCAAGCTTCTGCTGCCGCTTCCGGGGTGTCTACCGCGTAGCCGGTGGATACTGGCAGGCCGTACTCAGCGAACAGCTGCTTACCCTGATACTCGTGAAGATTCATGCTTATTACCGTCTTCGTTAGGTACTGCGCATTCGGTGCTGCACCGTTATGGTGCCGCACCACCTGTGACTGCTGCTTGCGTAGCGTTCCAGATAACCGGTACCGCTACGCAAGGCTGCGTCCAGCGGATATTCCGCGGTGAGTCTTGCTCGCAAGGCTCACGACGGGCCATACCGCCGTGGTTTCTTATTGTCTATTAACGCTTTTTGCGGTTGGCCACGTGGATGGCGCCGCCATTTACGGCCAGAGCCGCTTCGTGCAAGGCTTCGGACAGGGTCGGATGGGAGAAGACCATCATGCCCAGATCTTCAGCGCTGGTGCCGAATTCCATACCGATCGCGCCTTGCTGTACCAGCTCGGCAGCGCTTGGGCCAATCACGTGAACGCCCAATACGCGATCCGTCTTGGCATCGGCGATAACTTTCACGAAACCACCGGTATCGTTGGCTGCCATGGCACGGCCGGAGGCTGCGAACGGGAAGGTGCCGACGTTAACTTCAACACCTTCGTTTTTCAAGGTTTGCTCGGTCTTGCCGACCCATGCGATTTCCGGGTGGGTGTAGATAACCGACGGGATCAGGTCGTAGTTGATCTGGGCTTTGTGGCCCTTGATGCGCTCGACCACCATGATGCCTTCTTCGGACGCTTTGTGCGCCAGCATCATGCCGCGTACCACGTCACCGATGGCGAAGACGCCCGGTACGTCGGTTGCGCACTGATCATCGACCGCGATGAAGCCGCGCTCGTCGAGAGTCACACCGCAATCGGCGGACAGCAGGTCAGTGGTCACTGGGCGACGGCCAACCGCAACGATCAGTTTGTCGAAGGTGATGGTCTGTTCGCCGTTGGCGTCGGTGTAGTTCACCACCACTTCTTCGCCATTGACCTTGGAACCGGTCACGCGAGCGCCCAGCTTGATGTCCAGGCCTTGCTTGGTCAGGGTTTTCAGCGCTTCCTTGGAAACCGCGGTGTCGGCGGCCATCAGGAAGGTGTCCAGTGCTTCGAGGACGGTTACTTGCGCGCCCAGGCGCGACCATACCGAACCCAGCTCCAGGCCGATAACACCAGCGCCGATCACGCCCAGGCGTTTTGGTACGGATTGGAATTCCAGAGCGCCGGTGGAATCGACGATCACGTTCTGGTCGACCGGAGCCGGCGGAATGTCGATCGGACGCGAGCCCGGTGCCAGGATGACGTTCTCGGCTTCGATCACTTCAACCGAACCGTCTGGCTTGGTCACTTCGACCTTCTTGCCCATCAGCAGCTTGCCGTGACCCTGGATCGAGGTCACGCCGTTGGCCTTGAACAGGGTGGCAACGCCAGAGGTCAGGCCTTTGACGATGTTGGCCTTGCGGCCAACCATGGCAGGCACGTCAATGGTGACGCTTTCGCGGTTGACACCGCCAATGCCATGAATGGCCAAGCCATCTTGCGCTTCGTGGAACTTCCAGGAGCTGTCCAGCAGCGCCTTGGATGGAATGCAACCGACGTTCAGGCAAGTACCGCCGAGGGCCAGTTTGCCCTCCTTGTCGGTGTATTTCTCGATGCAGGCAGTGGTGAGGCCCAGTTGCGCAGCCTTGATGGCCGCTACGTAGCCGCCAGGGCCCGCACCAATCACTACCACGTCGAATTTCTGAGTCATGAGTCATTCCTTCTCGAATCAAACCGGACGGTCACTTGTGGAGACCGCCGTGGGACGAAACCGGTTATTTCAGCAAGAGGCCGGTCAACCGACCGGCCCTCGCGGCGAATCAGATATCCAGCAGCAGACGAGCCGGATCTTCAAGCAGGTTCTTGATGGTTACCAGGAAAGTCACGGCTTCTTTACCGTCGATCAAACGGTGATCGTAGGACAGTGCCAGGTACATCATCGGACGAATCACGACCTGACCATTGATCGCCATCGGGCGTTGCAGGATGTTGTGCATGCCCAGGATCGCCGCTTGTGGCGGGTTGACGATCGGGGTCGACATCATCGAACCGAATGTACCACCGTTGGTGATGGTGAACGTACCGCCGGTCATCTCTTCGATGGACAGCTTGCCGTCACGGGCCTTCTTGCCGAAGGTGGCGATGCCGCCTTCGATTTCAGCCAGGCTCATCAGTTCGGCGTTACGCAGGACCGGAACCACCAGGCCACGGTCGCTGGAGACCGCAACACCGATGTCGGCGTAACCGTGGTAAACGATGTCGGAGCCATCGATCGACGCGTTGACGGCCGGGAAGCGCTTGAGTGCTTCAGTGGCAGCCTTGACGAAGAACGACATGAAGCCCAGGCGTACGCCGTTGTGGCTCTTCTCGAACAGGTCCTTGTACTTCGAACGCAGGGCCATGACTTCGGTCATGTCGACTTCGTTGAAAGTGGTCAGCATTGCCATGTTCGACTGGGCTTCAACCAGACGTTCGGCAACCTTGGCGCGCAGGCGGGTCATCGGAACGCGTTTTTCAACGCGATCACCGGCAGCGAACACCGGAGCGGCAGCGGCAGGCGCGGCAGCCTTGGCTGGCGCAGCGGCCGGAGCGGCTTTCTTGGCGGCAACGGCGGCAACCACGTCTTCCTTGGTCACACGACCACCCTTGCCGGTGCCGGCAACGGAAGCGATGTTGATGCCATTCTCTTCGGCGATCTTGCGAGCGGCCGGGGCAGCGACTGGATCGTCTTCGCCATCGGCAGCAGGAGCAGCGGCCTGGGCAGCGGCAGGCGTAGCAGCAGCGGCCGGAGCAGCGGCGGCAGCACCGCCCTCTTCGATCGAGCCCAGTACCTGGTTGGACAGGACGGTAGCGCCCTCTTCGGCAACGATTGCGCCGAGCACGCCGTCAGCTTCGGCCAACACTTCCAGAACAACTTTGTCGGTCTCGATGTCGACGATCAGGTCGTCACGCTTTACAGCATCGCCTGGTTTCTTGTGCCAGGTGGCAACGGTGCCATCGGCAACCGATTCCGGGAATGACGGGGCTTTGATTTCGATAGCCATTATCTGTGGGTCCTTAAAATTCGGTTTCAGTCAGCACGAAGGCTTAAACAGTGAAAGCATCTTGCAGCAGTTTTTCCTGCTGCTCGGCGTGCATCGACGCATAACCACACGCCGGTGCCGCGGAAGCATCACGGCCGGCATATTCCAGGCCCAGGGCCTTGTTATGGTTGCCAATGCTGCGACGCAGGTGATGCTGGCTGCTGTACCACGCACCCTGGTTCATCGGTTCTTCCTGACACCACACCACGTGGGTGAGGTTGGTGTAAGGCGCGATGGCCTCCATCAGGTCTTCTTCCGGGAACGGGTACAGCTGCTCGATACGCACGATGGCGATGTCTTCGCGGCCTTCGGCACGACGTTTTTCCAGCAGGTCGTAGTAAACCTTGCCACTGCACAGGACCAGGCGAGTCACCTTGGCCGCTTCCAGCGTATCGATTTCCGAAATAACGGTCTGGAAGGAGCCTTCGGCCAGATCTTCGAGCGTGGAGATCGCCAGTTTGTGACGCAGCAACGACTTGGGTGTCAGCACGATCAGCGGCTTGCGCAGCGGACGGATGACCTGGCGACGCAGCAGGTGGTAGATCTGTGCCGGAGTCGTCGGTACGCAAACCTGGACGTTGTGCTCGGCACACAGTTGCAGGTAACGCTCCAGACGTGCAGAGGAGTGCTCCGGCCCCTGCCCTTCATAACCGTGTGGCAACAGCATGGTCAGACCGCAGAGACGGCCCCACTTGTGCTCGCCGCTGGTGATGAACTGGTCGACAACCACCTGGGCACCGTTGGCGAAGTCGCCGAACTGGGCTTCCCAGATCACCAGCGCATTTGGCTCGGTGGTGGAGTAGCCATATTCGAACGCCAGGACGGCTTCCTCGGACAGCAGCGAGTCGTACAGGTCGAAACGTGGCTGGCCTTTGTACAGGTGTTGCAGCGGGATGTAGGTGCTGGCGTCTTTCTGGTTGTGCAGCGCCGCGTGGCGGTGCGAGAAAGTGCCGCGGCCTACGTCCTGGCCGGTGATGCGGATCGGGTGACCTTCGAACGCCAGGGTCGCGTACGCCATGGTTTCGGCGTAACCCCAGTTGATCGGCAGGCCGCCGGCTTGCATCTTCTGCCGGTCTTCGTAGATTTTCGCGACCTGGCGCTGAACCACGAAGCCTTCCGGGATTTCCAGCAGCTTGGCGGACAGCTCCTGCAAGGTCTTGAGGTCGAAGCGGGTGTCGTGACGAGCGGTCCAGGCATGACCCAGGTACGGGCGCCAGTCCACGAACAGCTCTTTGTTCGGCTCTTTGACCAGGCTTTTTACAACGTGCAGGCCATTGTCCAGGGCATTGCGATATTCATCGACTTTTTCCTGGACGCGCGCTGCATCCAGTACACCGCTCTGGGTCAGGCGCTCGGCATACTGCTCACGGGTGGTGCGCTGCTTGGCGATCTGCTGGTACATCAGAGGCTGGGTGCCGCTTGGCTCGTCGGCCTCGTTGTGGCCGCGACGACGGTAGCAGACCAGGTCGATCACCACATCACGCTTGTACTGCATGCGGTAGTCGATGGCCAACTGGGTCACGAACAGCACGGCTTCCGGATCATCGCCATTCACATGGAGAATCGGCGCCTGGATCATTTTCGCGACGTCGGTGGCGTACTCGGTGGAGCGCGAGTCTTCAGGGTTGCTGATGGTGAAACCGACCTGGTTGTTGATCACGATGTGCACGGTACCGCCGGTCTTGAAACCGCGGGTCTGCGACATCTGGAAGGTTTCCATGACCACGCCTTGACCGGCGAATGCCGCGTCACCGTGGATGGAGATCGGCAGCACCTTCTCGCCGGTCGGGTCGTTGCGGCGATCCTGACGGGCACGGACCGAACCCTCGACCACCGGGGAAACGATTTCCAGGTGGGACGGGTTGAAAGCCATCGCCAGGTGGACTTCGCCACCAGTGGTCATCACGTTGGACGAGAAACCCTGGTGGTATTTCACGTCACCGGAGCCCAGCTCGACCTTCTTCTTGCCTTCGAACTCGTCGAACAGCTCCCGCGGGTTTTTACCGAAGGTGTTGACCAGTACGTTCAGACGACCACGGTGGGCCATGCCGATGACGACTTCCTTGGTGCCGTAGGAACCCGAACGCTGGATCAGCTCGTCGAGCATCGGAATCAGGCTTTCGCCGCCTTCCAGGCCAAAACGCTTGGTACCCGGGTACTTGGTGCCCAGGTATTTCTCCAGACCTTCACCGGCGGTGACGCGCTCGAGCAAGTGGCTCTTGATGTCGGCGGAGTACGTCGGACGGCCACGAACGCTTTCCAGACGCTGCTGGAACCACTGGCGCTGCTCGGAATCGGTGATGTGCGTAAATTCAGCGCCGATGGTGCGGCAATATGTCTGCTGCAACGCTTCGTGAATTTCGCGTAGGCTCGCTTCCTCTTTGCCGATGAACAGGTCGCCGGCACGGAAGGTCGTATCAAGATCGGCATTGGTCAAGCCGTAGTGAGTGATCGACAGGTCTGCAGGTGCAGGACGCTGCCACAGCCCCAGCGGGTCCAGCTGGGCTGCCTGGTGGCCGCGCATCCGGTAGGCCTGGATCAGTCGCAGCACTTCAACTTGCTTCTTCTCGTGCTCACTGCTCACGCTGCCGGCAGACACCGGTTGAGCGCGGCGCTGGTTCTTTGCCAGCAGCACGAAATGATCGCGAATTGTCGAGTGCGAAACATCAGTGGCAGAGTTACCGTCAGCCGGCAACTTCTGAAAGTAGGTGCGCCACTCTTCTGGCACAGCGTTAGGGTCGTGCAGGTAGAGCTCGTAGAGCTCTTCCACATAGGCAGCGTTACCACCGGAGAGGTGGGCACTGTTCCACATGCGCTGCATCACGCTTTCTTGCATGCTTGGTCACCCTCGATTTGGGGAACACCATCGGCGAAAACACCGAGCAAACTTGCAGAAGTCCGAGTGCAGCGACTAAAACAAGCCACTTAGGATCACGCTGATAGTCCGGGTACCAGCCCGGATGCCCCTGCTTGTCTCATTTCTTCAAAATAAGAACTGCCGCTTTGTGAGCGGCGGTTCTGGTTATAGCCAGGACGCGGGTTGAAGCCCGCGCCATAGCCTCTGCGGGTACAGCGGTTCTACGGGTACAGCAGCTGAATCACACGCCGCTTTGCAGCAGCATGTTACGTACGTGACCGATGGCCTTAGTCGGGTTCAGGCCTTTCGGGCAGACGTTGACGCAGTTCATGATCCCGCGGCAGCGGAATACGCTGAACGGGTCATCCAGTGCAGCCAGACGCTCGGACGTCTTGGTGTCGCGGCTGTCTGCCAGGAAGCGATACGCTTGCAGCAGAGCGGCCGGGCCCAGGAATTTGTCCGGGTTCCACCAGAAGGATGGGCACGAGGTCGAGCAGCAGGCGCACAGGATGCACTCGTACAGACCGTCGAGCTTTTCACGCTCTTCCGGGGACTGCAGACGTTCGATGGCCGGAGCCGGCGAATCGTTCTGCAGGAATGGCTTCACCTTCTCGTATTGCTTGTAGAAGATGCTCATATCGACGACCAGGTCACGAATAACCGGCAAACCTGGCAGCGGACGAACGATCAGCTTGTTGCCCTTGACCACGGCGGACAGCGGCGTGATGCAGGCCAGGCCGTTCTTGCCGTTGATGTTCATGCCGTCGGAGCCGCAAACGCCCTCGCGGCAAGAGCGACGATAGGAGAAACCTTCGTCCTGCTCTTTGATCAGGGCCAGCACGTCCAGCACCATCAGGTCTTTGCCGTCGGTTTCAACCTGGAAATCCTGCATGAACGGCGCAGCGTCCTGATCAGGGTTGTAGCGATAAACACTGACTTGCAACATGGCGGCCACCCTTAATAAGTCCGAATCTTAGGTTCAAAAGTCGGAACAGTCTTCGGCGAGAAGTTCACCGCACGCTTGGCGACGCGCTTGTCACCCGGGAAATACAGGGTGTGGCACAGCCAGTTTTCGTCGTCACGGTCTTCGTAGTCTTCGCGGGCGTGAGCACCACGGGACTCTTTGCGCACTTCGGCCGCGATGGCGGTGGCTTCGGCCACTTCCAGCAGGTTCTGCAGTTCCAGCGCTTCGATACGTGCAGTGTTGAACGCCTGCGACTTATCGTTGATCTTCACGTTGGCGATTCGTTCACGCAACTGAGCCAGCTGAGCGATACCCTTCTGCATGTACTCGCCGGTACGGAACACACCGAAGTAGTTCTGCATGCAGTTTTGCAGCTCGCGACGCAGGGTCGCCACGTCTTCGCCTTCGGTACGCGCATTCAGAGCGGACAGACGCGCGAGTGCGGCTTCGATGTTGGCGTCGGTGGCATCGTCATACTCGATACCGTCGGTCAGCGCTTTTTCCAGGTGCAGGCCGGCAGCGCGGCCGAATACCACCAGGTCGAGCAGCGAGTTGCCGCCCAGACGGTTGGCACCGTGAACCGATACGCACGCCACTTCACCCACTGCGAACAGGCCAGGGATGATTTCGTCCACGCCTTCGGCGTTCTGGGTGATCGCCTGGCCGTGAATGTTGGTGGCAACGCCGCCCATCATATAGTGGCAGGTTGGAACTACCGGAACCGGCGCGACGACAGGGTCGACATGAGCAAAGGTCTTGGACAGCTCGCAAATGCCTGGCAGACGGCTGTGCAGCACTTCCTCGCCCAAGTGATCGAGCTTGAGCATCACGTGGTCGCCATTGGGACCGCAACCGTTGCCGGCGATGATTTCTTTCACCATCGAACGGGCAACCACGTCACGACCGGCAAGGTCTTTGGCGTTCGGAGCATAACGCTCCATGAAACGCTCGCCGTGCTTGTTGATCAGGTAACCGCCTTCACCGCGGCAACCTTCGGTGACCAGTACACCGGCGCCGGCGATGCCGGTCGGGTGGAACTGCCACATTTCGATGTCTTGTACCGGCACGCCAGCACGCAGCGCCATGCCGACACCGTCACCGGTGTTGATCAGGGCGTTGGTGGTGGAAGCGTAGATACGGCCAGCACCGCCGGTGGCCAACACGGTAGCCTTGGCGCGGATGTAGGTGGTTTCGCCGGTTTCGATGCAGATCGCGATCACACCGACGAAAGCGCCATCCTGGTTTTTCACCAGGTCAACGGCGTAGTACTCGTTCAGGAACGTGGTACCGGCCTTCAGGTTGCCCTGATAAAGGGTGTGCAGCAGTGCGTGACCGGTACGGTCGGACGCCGCGCAAGTACGCGCAGCCTGGCCGCCCTTGCCGTAATCCTTGGACTGACCGCCGAACGGACGCTGGTAGATACGGCCGGTTTCGGTCCGCGAGAACGGCAGGCCCATGTGGTCCAGTTCGAACACTGCGGCCGGACCTTCCTGACACATGTATTCGATAGCGTCCTGGTCACCGATGTAGTCGGAACCCTTGACGGTATCGTACATGTGCCAGCGCCAGTCATCGTTCGGGTCAGCCGAAGCAATGGCACAGGTGATGCCGCCCTGGGCGGAAACAGTGTGCGAACGGGTCGGGAAAACCTTGGTGATCACGGCAGTCTTGTGACCGCCCTGTGCCAGTTGCAGCGCAGCGCGCATGCCGGCACCGCCGCCACCAATAATGATGGCGTCGAAAGAAATCGTAGGAATGTTAGCCATGAATCAGATACCCCAAAGAATCTGCACACCCCAGACGAAGTACGCAAACATCGCGACGCCGCATACAGCCTGGAAGAGGAAACGTACGGCAGTCGCCGACTTGCCGAACGCCATCGGCGTCAGGTAGTCGGTCGCGATGGTCCACATGCCGACCCAGGCGTGAGCGCCCAGTGCGACAAGCGACAGCAGACTGAAGATACGCATCCAGTTGTTTGCGAACAGTTCGTGCCATTGGGCATAGCCAAGGCCAGGGTTTGCTACGACATATCCGATCAGGAAAATGAAGTAAGCCGCGAGAACGACCGCAGACACACGCTGCGCCATCCAGTCATAGAGGCCCGAACGGGAAAGGTTCGTGACGTTGGTTACCATATCCAGACTCCTGCCAGAACGATTACCACCACGGAAACGGCGATAACGATTTTCGAGCCCAGCTTGCCGCCTTCCAGCGTCTCACCGATGCCCATGTCCATGATCAAGTGGCGCACACCGGCAACCAAGTGATACAGCAAGGCGGACAGGATGCCCCAAATCACTAGCTTGGCTAGCGGACTGGTCAGACACGCTTTCACCTGACCGAAGCCTTCTTCCGAATCGAGCGACTTGTCCAATGCATAAAGCATGATGGCCAGGCTGACGAAGAGGATGACACCGGAGATACGGTGAAGAATGGACGTGTAAGCAGTGACTGGGAGTTTGATGGTCCTTAGGTCTAGGTTTACAGGTCGTTGGCTTTTCACGGCTTTTTTTCACACTGAAGAGCCCCTAACAATCAGGGCAAAGTTGTTGGGGCGCGCACTGGTCAGGTACTCACCACCCAGGGAGTGACGACCCCCAAGAAAGCAGGCCCAAAAGCCCCTGGCGGTCGGTGGCCGAGTATAGACAGTTAGGCTACTAATGACAACGCGTTCACCTTCCCCTAATAGCGCATTGCACATATGAAGCAAAAGGCGTAAACGGCAGTCAATTTCGCGGAAAAAGTCCGGTTAAAGCCTTCTGGAGCAAGACTTTAGGCAAATTGACATTCGAATTTATCTCACTATAGTGGTGCGGGCCCTGCGTGGGGGGTCTGTCTGATGATTCCAAGCATTAATAGGAGGCCACATGGCTGACAAAAAAGCGCAGTTGATCATCGAGGGCGCAGCCCCCGTCGAGCTGCCCATTTTAACCGGCACCGTTGGTCCCGATGTAATCGACGTACGGGGCCTGACGGCCACGGGCCGTTTCACCTTTGACCCAGGTTTCATGTCGACCGCTTCGTGCGAGTCGAAGATCACCTATATCGACGGCGACAACGGCATCCTGCTGCACCGCGGCTACCCGATCGAACAACTGGCCGAAAAGTCGGACTACCTGGAAACCTGCTACCTGCTGCTCAACGGCGAGCTGCCAACCGCAGAGCAAAAGGCCCAGTTCGTCAGCACCGTGAAGAACCACACCATGGTTCACGAACAGTTGAAGACCTTCTTCAACGGCTTCCGTCGCGATGCCCACCCGATGGCCGTCATGTGCGGTGTTGTCGGCGCCCTCTCGGCCTTCTACCACGACTCCCTGGACATCAATAACCCCCAGCATCGCGAAATCTCCGCGATCCGCCTGGTGGCGAAGATGCCAACCCTGGCAGCCATGGTTTACAAGTACTCCATGGGCCAGCCCATGATGTACCCGCGCAACGACCTGACTTATGCAGAAAACTTCCTGCACATGATGTTCAACACCCCGTGCGAGATCAAACCGATCAGCCCGGTGCTCGCCAAGGCCATGGACCGGATCTTCATCCTCCACGCCGACCACGAGCAGAACGCCTCCACGTCCACCGTGCGTCTGGCAGGCTCCTCGGGTGCCAACCCGTTCGCCTGTATCGCCGCCGGTATCGCCGCACTCTGGGGCCCCGCCCACGGCGGTGCCAACGAAGCGGTACTGACCATGCTCGATGAAATCGGCGATGTTTCGAACATCGACAAGTTCATCGCCAAGGCCAAGGACAAGAACGATCCGTTCAAGCTGATGGGCTTCGGTCACCGGGTCTACAAGAACCGCGACCCGCGCGCCACCGTCATGAAACAGACCTGCGACGAAGTGCTCAAGGAACTGGGGATCAAGAACGATCCGCAACTCGAACTGGCCATGCGCCTGGAAGAGATCGCCCTGACCGACCCGTACTTCATCGAGCGCTCGCTGTACCCGAACGTCGACTTCTACTCGGGGATCATCCTCAAGGCGATCGGCATTCCAACCAGCATGTTCACCGTGATCTTCGCCCTGGCGCGGACCGTGGGTTGGATCTCCCACTGGAAGGAAATGCTCTCCAGCCCGTACAAGATTGGCCGCCCGCGCCAGTTGTACACCGGCTACGAGTCGCGTGACATCACCCGACTGGAAGACCGCAAGTAAGACCTGCCTTGCGCTAGGTCCCAAGCTGCACCGAAACGGCCTCCGCTTCTTATATAAGAGCGGGGGCCGTTTTGTTTGTACCCTACCTCGTCTTCTTCGCCCGACCCGACGCAATCGCGAGCAGGCTCGCTCCCACATTGAAATGCATTCCCCTGTGGGAGCGAGCCTGCTCGCGATTGGCGGCAAGCCTGCCGCCCCTCAAACCCAACACAAAAAAATACCCCAGCCTCTCGACCGGGGTATCTCTTCAAACGCACTGCGTTAACTTGAAGCTTTCAACTTGCAGCTCGCCGCTGCTTTAGTGACTCACCGCCCCACTCGCCCCCAGACCAGTCTGCGAACGCACAAACTGCGGGAAGAACAATGCACGCTCGTTCACACCTTCAGCCGACTTGTCGGTGATGGAGAAGAACCAGATGCCGACGAAGGCAATGGCCATTGAGAACAGCGCCGGGTATTCATACGGGAAGATCGCCTTCTCGTGACCCAGGATCTGCACCCAGATGGTCGGACCAAGCACCATCAGGCCCACGGCACTGACCAGGCCCAGCCAGCCGCCGACCATGGCGCCACGGGTGGTCAGCTTCTTCCAGTACATCGAGAGCAGCAGTACCGGGAAGTTGCAGCTTGCCGCGATGGAGAACGCCAGGCCCACCATGAACGCGATGTTCTGCTTCTCGAACAGGATACCCAGGCCGATCGCCAGCACTGCCAGGGCGATGGTGGTGATCTTCGAGACGCGAATCTCGTCCTTTTCGTTGGCCTTGCCTTTCTTGATCACACTGGCATACAGGTCATGGGACACCGCCGAGGCACCGGCCAGGGTCAAGCCCGCGACCACCGCCAGGATGGTGGCAAAGGCCACGGCCGAGATGAAGCCCAGGAAGATGCTGCCACCCACCGCGTTAGCCAGGTGCACCGCCGCCATGTTGTTGCCACCGAGCAATGCACCTGCCGCGTCCTTGAAGGCCGGGTTGGTGCTGACCAGCAGGATCGCGCCGAAGCCGATGATGAAGGTCAGGATGTAGAAATAACCGATGAAGCCAGTGGCATACAGCACGCTCTTGCGAGCTTCCTTGGCGTCACTCACGGTGAAGAAGCGCATCAGAATGTGCGGCAGGCCAGCGGTACCGAACATCAGCGCCAGACCCAGGGAGAACGCCGAGACCGGATCCTTGACCAGGCCACCAGGACTCATGATTGCTTCACCCTTGGCGTGAACCTTGACCGCCTCGGAGAACAGCATGTTGAAGTCGAAGTTGACGTGCTTCATGACCATCAGCGCCATGAACGAAGCGCCCGACAGCAACAGCACCGCCTTGATGATCTGCACCCAGGTCGTCGCCAGCATGCCGCCGAACAGCACGTAGAGGCACATCAGGATACCGACCAGAATCACCGCAACGTGATAATCCAGGCCGAACAGCAGCTGGATCAGCTTGCCGGCACCGACCATCTGCGCGATCAAGTAGAACGCCACCACGACCAGCGAGCCGCTGGCGGACAAGGTGCGGATCTGGGTTTGCCCCAGACGATAGGAGGCCACGTCGGCAAAGGTGTATTTACCCAGGTTACGCAGGCGCTCGGCGATCAGGAACAGAATGATCGGCCAGCCCACCAGGAAACCGATGGAGTAGATCAGACCGTCATAACCGGACGTGAACACCAGCGCGGAAATGCCCAGGAAGGACGCCGCCGACATGTAGTCGCCCGCGATTGCCAGGCCGTTCTGGAAGCCGGTGATCTTGCCGCCGGCCGCATAGTAGTCGGCCGCCGAATTGTTTTTCTTGGACGCCCAGTACGTGATGTACAGGGTCGCGCCAACGAAGGCCACGAACATCAGGATAGCCGCGACGTTAAGCGGTTGTTTCTGCACGGCACCGGTCAGGGCTTCAGCCGCCCAGGCCCCCGGTGCGAAAGCTGCGACGCTCAACAGAGCCATTAGACGCCGGATCATTGCTGAGCCTCCTTGAGAATCGCATTGTTCAGGTCGTCGAACTCGCCGTTGGCGCGTCGCACGTAGATACCGGTCAGGACGAAGGCCGAAAGAATCAGGCCGACACCGATGGGGATACCCCAGGTAATGGTGGACTCGGGCGAAATCTTGGCCCCGAGAACATGCGGCCCGTAGGCAATCAGAAGAATGAAGCCGGAATACAGCCCAAGCATGATCGCCGAGAGAATCCAGGCGAACTTTTCTCGTTTTCTCACCAGCTCCTTGAAGCGCGGGCTGTTTTGAATCGAGAGGTAAATGCTGTCGTTCATTGTTTTTATCCTCGCAGCACAGATTAAATTGGAACAGCTCTACTCTATGCGGCTGAAGGCCAGGTTCCAGACGACCTTAGTATTAGAACGACATGACGCCGATTGATGACGCGCACTGTTACCCCTTGTGGGAGCGAGCCTGCTCGCGATGACGGCGGCACATTCGACAGCTGTACCCACAGATCCACCGCCATCGCGATCAGGCTCGCTCCCACAAGGACTTGGGTGGGGCTGAAAACCGGCAGGCACAAAAAAACCGCATGACGCCAAGTCATGCGGTTTCGAGGATGTTAAACCGGGCGGATTACTTGCCGGTCCACTCCTTCACGCGGTCCGGGTGCTTGGCAACCCAATCCTTGGCAGCAGCGTCCGGCTTGGCACCTTCTTGGATCGCCAGCATGACCTCGCCGATTTCGTCTTTTGAGTTCCACTGGAACTTCTTCAGGAACGCGACCACTTCCGGCGCCTTGGCGTCCAACTCCTTGCTGCCGATGCTGTTCACGGTTTCAGCCGCGCCGTAAACGCCTTTCGGGTCTTCCAGGAAGCGCAGTTTCCACTTGGCGAACATCCAGTGCGGCACCCAACCGGTGACGGCGATGGATTCTTTTTTCTTCTCGGCACGGGTCAGCTCGGCAATCATGCCGGCGCCGGAACTGGCCTTGAGTTGATACCCGGTCAGGTCGTAATCCTTGATGGCCTGCTCGGTCTTGATCATGACACCTGAACCGGCGTCGATACCGACAATGCGGTTCTTGAAGCTGTCATCGGTCTTGAGGTCGGCCACGGACTGGGCCTTGACGTACTCCGGCACGATCAGGCCGATTTTTGCATCCTTGAAGTTCGGACCGTAGTCGACCACCTGGTCCTTGTTCTTGGTCCAGTAGTCACCATGGGTCACCGGCAGCCAGGCCGAGAGCATCGCGTCGAGTTTGCCAGTGGCTACGCCTTGCCACATGATCCCGGTCGCAACCGCTTGCAGCTTCACGTCATAGCCCAGTTTCTGCTTGATGACTTCGGCCGCCACATGGGTGGTCGCGACGCTGTCGGACCAACCGTCGACATAACCGATGCTCAGGGTTTTGGTTTCGGCGCTGGCCAGTGTGGAGCTGATCGCCAGTACCAGTGCGGCACCTGCGCCCAAGAGTCGTCGCATTCTCATCGTTACTTCCCCGAAAGTGCTGCGCCCGACGGATGCCGAGCGGCGTCAACGTATTGTTATGGTGCACAGCGCCCCCATCACGCTCGCCTGCAAAACCGGTTCGAACGTCAGTGGAGTACTGACTCGTTGATCATCAACCTGCGCCGATCTGGAACCTGCTCTGCCTGCGACGTTGAAGCAACGAGAAACGACATCAGAACGCCAGCTATCTGCCTCAGCCATTCGGCCCCACAAAAAAGCTGTCCTGCGTGCCCTGTCAGAATCCGGCAAGCCGCCAGATAACTAGCCGCTCCCCCACGCAAACGTGTATCGTCCCGCTACTATCGCGCCCCGTTTGTGCCTCTTTTGTGTGCGTCATGGCACTTGGCTTCACTTCGGCGGTCATAGCCTGCGAACTTCATTCGGCATCTTCCTCTAAGGGATCCAGTCATGCTCCATTCCTTGCGCTTCGCTGCCCTCGTCGGCGGCCTTATTCTGAGTGCGTCCGCGCTGGCGGTGGATATCGATGCCGCCAGCTATGGCTACCCCTTGACCAACCCGTTCGAGGCGACCATCGCCACTACGCCACCGGACCTGCGCCCGGAGCTGCCCCCGATCGAGGACATCAACCAGGCTGACCATAGCCTGACCCTGCGCCCGGAACGCGAGTTCATCCTGCCGGACAATTTCTGGCCGGTGAAAAGCCTCACCTACCGCATGGCGACCCAGGACAAGCCCGCACCGCTGATCTTCCTGATCGCCGGCACCGGTGCGCGATACGACAGCAGCCTCAACGAATACCTCAAGCGCCTCTATTACAAGGCCGGTTACCACGTGGTGCAGCTGTCGTCGCCCACCAGCTTTGACTTCATGAGCGCCGCTTCACGCTTCGCCACACCCGGCATCACCAAGGAAGACGCCGAAGACATGTACCGGGTGATGCAGGCCGTGCGGGCGCAGAACCCCAAGTTGCCGGTGACCGAGTATTACCTCACCGGCTACAGCCTCGGCGCCCTGGACGCGGCCTTCGTCGCCCATCTGGACGAAACCCGACGCAGCTTCAACTTCAAGAAAGTGCTGTTGCTCAACCCTCCAGTCAACCTCTACACCTCGATCACCAACCTGGACAAACTGGTCCAGACCGAAGTCAAGGGCATCAACAACACCACCACTTTTTATGAATTGGTGCTCAACAAGCTGACCCGCTACTTCCAGCAGAAAGGCTACATCGATCTCAACGATGCCCTGCTCTATGACTTCCAGCAGTCCAAACAACACCTGAGCAATGAGCAGATGGCGATGCTGATCGGCACCTCGTTCCGCTTCTCGGCGGCCGACATTGCATTCACCTCGGACCTGATCAACCGTCGCGGCCTGATCATCCCGCCCAAATTCCCGATTACCGAAAGCACCAGCCTGACGCCGTTCCTCAAGCGCGCGCTGCAATGCGACTTCGACTGCTACCTCACAGAGCAAGTGATTCCGATGTGGCGCGCGCGCACCGACGGCGGCAGCCTGTTGCAACTGATCGATCAGGTCAGCCTGTATGCGCTCAAGGATTACCTGCATGACAGTCCGAAGATTGCCGTCATGCACAACGCCGACGACGTCATCCTTGGCCCGGGCGATCTGGGCTTCTTGCGCAAGACCTTTGGCGACCGGCTGACGGTTTACCCATTGGGCGGTCACTGCGGCAACCTAAACTACCGCGTCAACAGCGACGCCATGCTGGAGTTCTTCCGTGGCTAAATATCTCCTGCTTATCGCTGCGTTAATGAGTGCCGGCATGGTCCACGCCGATAACAGCAAGGCCAACGCGCCTGTGGTGGTGGACTCCGACGGTTTCAAGGAGCCGTTGAGCAAGCTCAAGTTCAACCCCGGGCTGGACCAGCGTGAGTTCGAGCGTTCGACCCTCAACGCCCTGAACGTCTATGACCCGCTGGAGTCCTGGAACCGCCGCGTCTATCACTTCAATTATCGATTCGATCAGTGGGTGTTCCTGCCAGTCGTCGATGGCTACCGTTACATCACGCCTGGTTTCCTGCGCACCGGGGTGAGCAACTTCTTCAATAACCTGGGAGACGTGCCGAACCTGATGAACAGCCTGCTGCAATTCAAGGGCAAGCGTTCGATGGAAACCACGGCGCGACTGCTGCTCAACACCACCATCGGCATCGCTGGCCTGTGGGATCCAGCCACCGCCATGGGCCTGCCGCGCCAGAGCGAAGACTTCGGCCAGACCCTGGGCTTCTATGGCGTGCCCGGCGGCGCGTACTTCGTCCTCCCGATCTTTGGCCCTTCAAACCTGCGTGATACCTCGGGGTTGCTGGTGGACTACACGGCTGAATCGGCGATCAACTTCCTCAACGTTTCAGAAGTCAGCGCCAACCACCCGGAACTGCTGCTCCTGCGCGCCGTGGACAAGCGCCACCAGACCAGCTTCCGCTATGGCCAACTGAACTCGCCATTCGAATATGAGAAGGTGCGTTACGTGTATACCGAGTCGCGCAAGTTGCAGATTGCCGAGTAACTCCCGGCCACCCCAAAACCCACTGTGGGAGCGAGCCTGCTCGCGATAGCGGTCTACCAGCCAACATAAATGTTGAATGGCAGGCCCTCATCGCGAGCAGGCTCGCTCCCACAGTTGTTTTGTATTGCCAGACTCAGCTTTTCAGCGCTTTCCAGACCTTGCCAACCACCATCACACCCGCCAACACCACCGCCCCGGCGACAATCCCCGCCACTGCATTAAGCAGCAACGGCACGATGAACCCGGCGCCGCCAGCACTGGCTGTCAGGCCTTCGATCCAGTGATGCACCACCGGCACGCCATGGGTCAGGATGCCGCCGCCCACCAGGAACATCGCCGCCGTGCCGATCACCGACAGGCTTTTCATCATGTAGGGCGCGGCGCGCAGGATGGCGCCACCGATGCTCTTGGCGAGTTGCCCCGGCTTCTGCGTCAGCCACAACCCCAGGTCATCGAGCTTGACGATGCCGGCTACCAGACCATAGACGCCGACGGTCATGACGATGGCGATGCCCGACAGCACGATCACTTGTTGGGTCAGCGGTGCATCCGCGACGGTGCCGAGGGTGATGGCGATGATTTCCGCCGAGAGGATGAAATCGGTGCGTATGGCGCCTTTGATCTTGTCCTTCTCAAAGGCCACCAGATCGACCGCCGGGTTGGCAACGGCCTCGACCAATTGCGCATGCTCGGCCTGGTCTTGCGCCTTGCTGTGAAGAAACTTGTGGGCCAGTTTCTCGAACCCTTCGAAACACAGGTAGGCGCCCCCCACCATCAGCAATGGCGTGACCAGCCAGGGTACGAAAGCGCTGATAGCCAACGCCGACGGCACCAGGATCAGTTTATTGATGAACGATCCCTTGGCCACCGCCCAGACCACCGGTATTTCCCGCTCGGCACGCACGCCTGAGACCTGCTGGGCATTGAGCGCCAGGTCATCGCCGAGCACGCCAGCGGTTTTTTTGGCAGCCATTTTGGTCATCAAAGCAACATCGTCGAGCACCGTGGCGATATCGTCGATCAGTAACAACAAACTGCTTCCGGCCATGGAAGAACTCCTTGAACAATAATGCTGCGCAGCATAGCGCGCCCGACGTGGCCTCGGGGCATTCTTGAGCGCTTCGCGAGGCCGGTGCTACCATGCGCCACCGCCAGAACAGGCAAGGAACCCCTGGGTTTATGAGCACTATCCGCGAGCGCAACAAAGAACTGATCCTGCGTGCCGCCAGCGAAGAATTTGCCGACAAGGGCTTCGCGGCGACCAAAACCAGCGATATCGCGGCCAAGGCGGGCCTGCCCAAACCCAACGTCTACTACTATTTCAAATCTAAGGAAAACCTCTACCGCGAGGTGCTGGAAAGTATTATCGAGCCCATCCTTCAGGCCTCGACCCCGTTCAACGCCGACGGCGTGCCCGGCGAAGTGCTGAGCCACTATATCCGCTCCAAGATCCGCATCTCCCGCGACCTGCCTTTCGCCTCAAAAGTCTTCGCCAGCGAAATCATGCACGGCGCCCCGCACCTGAGCGCCGACCTGGTGGAACAGCTCAACGCCCAGGCCCGCCATAACATCGACTGCATCCAGACCTGGATCGACCGAGGTCAAATCGCCCCCATCGACCCCAACCACCTGATGTTCAGCATCTGGGCGGCCACCCAGACCTACGCCGACTTCGACTGGCAAATCTCCGCAGTGACCGGCAAGGCGAAGCTGGACGAAACGGATTATGAGGCCGCGGCGCAAACGATTATTCGGCTGGTGTTGAAGGGGTGTGAGGTGGATCGCTAGGCTTGGGAGCGCATCGCCTTCATCGCGAGCAGGCTCGCTCCCACAAGGGTTCTGCTGTGAACTCAAATTTTGTGAACAACTGAGATACCTTGTGGGAGCGAGCCTGCTCGCGAATGGCGGCAACTCGATTTCAAGTCATACCCAGATGGCATCCCAAAGCGGATATTCGCCAAGTCGCTCCACCAAACCTGCCCGCAACGGGTTGGCAACTACATACCGAGCCAGTTTTATCAATTCATCCTCCCGCCGTAATGCACAGTCATGGTATCCCTGCTGCCAGAGATTCCCCGTCCTGCCAACCGCCTCGTTGACCCCCTTGGCACTTAAGGATTTCACCTGGCACATCAACTGCCCCAAGGATCCGCGATACAGTTGGATCAACCAATGGAAATGATCAGGCATCACGACAAAAGCCAGGGAATCAGCAATGCCGTGCTCCTGTACCTCCTTGAATTGACGGATGACTATCCTGCCCAAACCATAGTCCTTAAAGACAGGCTCGCGACCGCGCGTATTGGCTGTCAGTAAATAGATGCGGTTTTGCTCTGCATAGCGACCGATGCGCAGACGGTGTGAAGCTGAACGTAAAGGCATCCATTGCCCTCCTTTCCCAGTGAAGTTTTGAAAGGCTAGCGCTGTGAATGCAGCATCATGGTCAAACTTTTAGCTGGATGTGTCTGCTCGATTGCTTTCGCGAGCAAGCCCGCTCCCACACTTGATCTGCGGTATTCACACATTTTGTGTCCATACCAAAACCTGTGGGAGCGGGCTTGCTCGCGAAAGCGGCAGTCGCGTCACCGCAGCATCAAGCCACCCCCGCATCCGCCTTCAACCCCACCCCCTCCACAGCCCTGATCGCCACCTGCTCATCAATGTCCGAGGTGTCGCCACTGATGCCGATGGAACCCAGCACCCGCCCATCCTCGCCTTTGATCAACACCCCACCCGGTGCCGGCACGACGTTGCCCTGCCCCAGGCCGTTCAACGCGGCGAAGAAGGCCGGGCGTTGGTGGGCGTCCTGGGCGAGCAGGCGCGAGCCCTTGCCCAGGGCGATGGCGCCCCAGGCCTTGCCGATAGCGATCTGAGGACGAAGCAGGCTGGCGCCGTCTTCGCGTTGCAAGGCAATCAGGTGGCCGCCGCTGTCCAGGACCGCAATGGTCAGCGGTGCAGCGCTGATTTCACGGCCTGCGGCAAGGGCTTGCCCCGTCAGGTTGATGGCGACTTTCAAGGTTAAAGCGCTCATGAGTGCTGTCCTCTTTTGTTGTGGGAAGCGTTCCAGGCAATGCCTTCGGCAAAACCAGACGCAAATAATAGAACACAATAGAACATATTTTTGTATACAATAATTCCAACAACACGACCATAGCGACGAAGCACCGCCGTATTTACGGCCTTCCGACGAATGAAACAGGTGCTTGAGGAAATGGATTGACCTGCGCCGTCCGCCGTGAATAAACTCTGCGCAAAGCCACTTGTATACAATTATAAAACGTAAGAGGCACAAAACCATGAGCAAAATGAGAGCAATCGAAGCCGCCGTTCTGGTGATGCGCCGTGAAGGCGTGGACACCGCCTTCGGCATCCCGGGTGCCGCGATCAACCCGCTGTACTCTGCCCTGCAAAAGGTGGGTGGCATCGATCATGTCCTCGCTCGCCACGTTGAAGGCGCCTCCCACATGGCCGAGGGCTACACCCGCACCAAGGCCGGCAACATTGGCGTGTGCATCGGCACCTCGGGCCCGGCGGGGACCGACATGGTGACGGGGCTCTACAGCGCTTCGGCCGACTCGATTCCGATCCTGTGCATCACCGGCCAAGCGCCCCGTGCCCGCCTGCACAAGGAAGATTTCCAGGCGGTGGATATCACCAGCATTGTCAAGCCGGTGACCAAGTGGGCCACCACCGTCCTGGAACCGGGCCAGGTGCCGTACGCGTTCCAGAAGGCCTTCTTTGAAATGCGTTCCGGCCGGCCGGGTCCGGTGCTGATCGACTTGCCGTTCGACGTGCAGATGGCCGAGATCGAGTTCGACATCGACGCCTACCAACCGCTGCCGCTGGCCAAACCTGCCGCCAATCGCGTGCAGATCGAAAAGGCCCTGGCCATGCTCGATCAGGCTGAACGCCCATTGCTGGTGGCCGGCGGCGGCATCATCAACGCCGATGCCAGCGAGCTGCTGGTGGAATTCGCTGAACTGACCGGTATCCCGGTGATTCCCACACTGATGGGCTGGGGCACGATTCCCGACGATCACCCATTGATGGTGGGCATGGTCGGCCTGCAAACCTCCCACCGTTATGGCAATGCGACGCTGCTCAAGTCGGACGTGGTACTGGGCATCGGCAACCGTTGGGCCAACCGCCACACCGGTTCGGTGGATGTCTACACCGAAGGGCGCACCTTCATTCATGTGGACATCGAACCGACCCAAATCGGCCGCGTGTTCACCCCGGACCTGGGCATCGTTTCCGACGCTGCCTCGGCACTGACTGCGTTCATCGAAGTCGCCCGCGAATGGCAAGCCGCCGGCAAACTGAAAAACCGCAGCGCCTGGCTGCAGGACTGCCAGCAACGCAAGGCCAGCCTGCAGCGCAAGACGCACTTCGACAACGTGCCGGTCAAACCCCAGCGTGTGTACGAAGAAATGAACCAGGTCTTCGGCAAGGACACCTGCTACGTCAGCACCATCGGGTTGTCGCAGATCGCCGGGGCGCAGTTCCTGCACGTCTACAAACCGCGCCACTGGATCAACTGCGGCCAGGCCGGCCCGTTGGGCTGGACTATCCCGGCGGCGCTCGGGGTGGTCAAGGCCGACCCGAGCCGCAAGGTCGTGGCGTTGTCGGGGGACTATGACTTCCAGTTCATGATCGAAGAGCTGGCGGTCGGCGCGCAGTTCAAGCTGCCGTACATCCACGTGGTGGTGAACAACTCCTACCTGGGGTTGATCCGCCAGGCCCAGCGCGGGTTCGACATGGACTACTGCGTGCAACTGTCCTTCGACAACCTCAACGCGCCGGAACTCAACGGCTATGGCGTGGACCACGTCGCCGTGGCCGAGGGCCTGGGTTGCAAGGCGCTGCGGGTGTTCGAACCGTCCGGCATCCAGCCGGCGCTGCGCAAAGCCCAGGAGTTGATCGAGGAATTCAAGGTGCCGGTGATCGTCGAGATCATCCTGGAACGGGTGACCAACATTTCCATGGGCACCGAGATCAACGCCGTCAACGAATTCGAAGACCTGGCACTCGTGGGCAACGATGCACCGACCGCAATTTCGTTGCTCGATTGAGTGCTGAATCCTCCTGTGGGAGCGAGCCTGCTCGCGATAGCGGTGGGTCAGTGTCGGTGATGTTGGCCGTACAGCCGTCATCGCGAGCAGGCTCGCTCCCACAGGGACTTTGAAAATATTTACAGGAGACCCACCATGCCGCGTTTCGCAGCCAACCTGTCCATGCTGTTCACCGAGCAGGATTTCCTCGCCCGTTTCGAAGCGGCCGCCAAGGCCGGTTTCACGGGTGTCGAATACCTGTTCCCGTACGACTACAGCAGCGCCGAGCTCAAGGCGCTGCTCCAGGCCAATGGCCTGACCCAAGTGTTGTTCAACCTGCCGGCCGGCGACTGGGCCAAGGGCGAGCGCGGCATTGCTTGTCTGCCGGACCGGGTTGAAGAGTTCCGCTCGGGCGTTGACCTGGCAATCGCTTATGCCCAGGTGCTGGGCAACACCCAGGTCAACTGCCTGGCCGGGATTTGTCCGCAGAACTGCGACAAGGCCCTGGTGGAGAAAACCTTTGTCGCCAACCTGAAATACGCTGCCGAGAAACTGCAGGCCAAAGGCATCAAGCTGGTGATGGAAGCCATCAACACCCGCGACATTCCCGGTTTCTACTTGAACAACACCGCCCAGGCCCTGTCGATCCGCGAGCAAGTAGGCAGCGCCAACCTGTTCCTGCAATACGACATCTACCACATGCAAATCATGGAAGGCGACCTGGCCCGGACCCTCTCGGCGCACCTGGACCAGATCAACCATGTGCAATTGGCGGACAACCCGGGACGCAACGAGCCGGGAACCGGCGAGATCAACTACCGCTTCCTGTTCGAACACCTGGACCGCATCGGTTACCAAGGCTGGGTCGGCTGTGAATACAAGCCACTGACCAGCACCGAAGCGGGCCTTGGCTGGCTGAAAAGCCATAACGCGGTTTGACCCAATTTTCCTGTAGGAGCTGACGAGTGCAACGAGGCTGCGATCTTTCCCCTGACATTTGAGTCCCGGGAGAAAGATCAAAGGATCGCAGCCTCGCTTCGCTCGACAGCTCCTACGAGCAGCGATCACAACAAGAGGATTTTCTCATGGCTAAAATCGGATTCATCGGCACCGGCATCATGGGTCTGCCCATGGCATTGAACCTGCAAAAGGCCGGGCACAGCCTGCTTCTGAGTCAGCACCACGACCCGGCCCCCGCCGATCTGCTGGCCGGCGGCGCGGTGGCGCTGGCCAACCCGAAAGAAGTCGCCCAGGAAGCCGAGTTCATCATCGTCATGGTCCCGGACACCCCGCAGGTCGATGACGTGCTGTTTCGCGCCGATGGCGTGGCGGCGGGCGTGGGCGCGGGCAAGGTGGTCATCGACATGAGCTCGATCTCCCCTACCGCCACCAAGGCCTTCGCGGCCAAGATCAATGAAAAAGGCGCGCAGTACCTGGATGCCCCCGTGTCCGGTGGTGAAGTCGGCGCCAAGGCTGCCACGCTGAGCATCATGGTCGGCGGCGACAGCGCCGCTTTCGAGCGCGCCCTGCCGCTGTTCCAGGCCATGGGCAAGAACATCACCCTGGTGGGTGGCAACGGCGACGGCCAGACCGCGAAAGTGGCGAACCAGATTATCGTCGCGCTGAACATCCAGGCCGTGGCCGAAGCCCTGCTGTTCGCCGCGAAAAACGGCGCCGATCCGGCCAAGGTTCGCGAAGCGTTGATGGGCGGTTTTGCCTCCTCGAAGATCCTGGAAGTACACGGCGAGCGCATGATCAAGGGCACCTTCGATCCGGGCTTCCGCATCAGCCTGCACCAGAAGGATCTGAACCTGGCCCTGCAAGGCGCCAAGGAGCTGAACATCAACCTGCCCAACACCGCCAACGCCCAGCAAGTGTTCAGCACCTGCGCAGCCATCGGCGGCAGCCACTGGGATCACTCGGCGCTGATCAAGGGCCTGGAGCACATGGCGAATTTCTCTATTCGCGATAACTGATGCGTCACAAAACCCTGTGGGAGCGAGCCTGCTCGCGATAGCGGATTGTCAGTCAACATTGATGCTGAATGTCAGGCCCTATCGCGAGCAGGCTCGCTCCCACAGGAAATCGAGTTGCCCTGCCTAACAACAAAAATATCGGGAGTCCGCCATGTCGGTCGATCCGCAACATTTGCTCCGCGAGCTGTTTGCCGCAGCCATCGATGCCGCCCATCCGCAGCATGTCCTTGAACAGTATCTGCCCAGCGACCGCAGCGGCCGAGTGATCGTCATCGGCGCCGGCAAGGCCGCAGCGGCCATGGCGCAGGTGGTCGAGCGTTGCTGGCAAGGCGAAGTCAGCGGTTTAGTGGTGACCCGCTACGGCCATGGCGCGCCCTGCCAGAAGATCGAAGTGGTGGAAGCCGCGCACCCGGTGCCTGATGCGGCGGGCCTGGCGGTAGCCCAACGGGTGCTGGAGCTGGTCAGCCACCTTAACGAAGACGACCGGGTGATTTTCCTGCTGTCCGGCGGTGGCTCGGCGCTGCTGGCGCTACCGGCCGCTGGCATCACCCTGGCTGACAAGCAATCGATCAACAAGGCGCTGCTCAAGTCCGGCGCCACCATCGGCGAGATGAATTGCGTGCGCAAACATCTTTCGGCGATCAAGGGCGGACGCCTGGGCAAGGCTTGCTGGCCGGCGACGGTCTACACCTACGCGATTTCCGATGTGCCCGGCGACCTCGCCACGGTCATCGCCTCCGGCCCCACCGTGGCCGACCCCAGCACATCGGCCGAAGCCTTGGCGATCCTCAAGCGCTACAACATTGAAATACCGGCTTCGGTGCGCAACTGGTTGCAAAGCCCGGAATCGGAAACCGTCAAACCCGGCGACCCGAGCCTGGCCCGCAGCCACTTCCAATTGATCGCCCGCCCCCAACAATCACTGGAAGCGGCGGCGGTGAAAGCCCGCCAGGCCGGTTTCAGCCCGTTGATCCTCGGCGACCTGGAAGGCGAATCCCGGGAAGTGGCCAAAGTCCACGCCGGTATCGCCCGGCAAATCGCCCTGCACGGACAGCCTCTGGCGGCGCCATGCGTGATCCTCTCCGGCGGCGAAACCACGGTCACCGTGCGCGGCCATGGCCGGGGCGGACGCAACGCAGAGTTCCTGCTCAGCCTGACCGACAGCCTCAAGGGTCATCCCGGCATCTACGCCCTGGCCGGCGACACGGACGGCATCGACGGTTCCGAAGACAACGCCGGCGCCATCATGACCCCGGACAGCTATCGCCGTGCCGCCGAACTGGGCCTGAGCGCCAGCGACGAGCTGGACAACAACAACGGCTACGGCTACTTCGCCGCGCTGGAGGCGTTGATCGTCACCGAGCCGACGCGTACCAACGTCAACGACTTTCGCGCCATCCTGATTCTTGAGAACCCCAAACATGACGCCTGATAAAAAGGTCAAGATTCTCGCGACCCTTGGCCCCGCTACCCGTGGGATCGATGACATCCGTGAACTGGTGCAGGCCGGTGTGAATATTTTTCGCCTGAACTTCAGCCACGGCGAGCATGCCGATCACGCCCAGCGCTACCAGTGGATTCGTGAGGTCGAGCAACAGCTCAACTACCCACTGGGCATTCTGATGGACTTGCAGGGCCCGAAACTGCGCGTGGGCACCTTCGCCGACGGCAAAGTGGCGCTGCAACGCGGCCAGGCCCTGCGCCTGGATCTGGACGCCACGCCCGGCGATGAACAGCGGGTCAACCTGCCCCACCCACAGATCATCGCGGCCCTGGAGCCCGGCATGGACCTGCTGCTGGACGACGGCAAGCTGCGCCTGCGTGTGACCGCCAAGCACGCCGATGCCATCGACACCCAGGTGCTCAATGGCGGCGAACTGTCAGACCGCAAAGG
Source organism: Pseudomonas sp. NFACC45 (assembly GCF_900113505.1). Lineage (NCBI taxonomy): Bacteria > Pseudomonadati > Pseudomonadota > Gammaproteobacteria > Pseudomonadales > Pseudomonadaceae > Pseudomonas > Pseudomonas sp. NFACC45. The sequence goes on along the minus strand of NZ_FOPO01000012.1, from coordinate 56,952 downwards.
CGTGAATGTGCCTCAGGCCGTGCTCGACATGAGCCCGCTGACCGCCAAGGATCGTCGCGACTTGAGCTTTGGCCTGGAGTTGGGCGTGGACTGGGTGGCGCTGTCGTTCGTGCAGCGCCCCGAGGACATTCGCGAGGCGCGTGCGTTGATTGGCGACAAGGCATTTTTGATGGCCAAGATCGAGAAACCGTCGGCGGTGACCCGGCTTCGGGAGATCGCCGAACTGAGCGACGCGATCATGGTTGCCCGGGGGGACCTGGGTGTCGAAGTGCCGGCCGAAAGCGTGCCGCAGATCCAGAAGAACATCATCGGCACCTGCCGCGCCCTCGGTAAACCGGTGGTGGTGGCCACGCAGATGCTCGAATCCATGCGTTTTTCTCCCGCGCCCACCCGAGCCGAAGTCACCGACGTGGCCAACGCCGTGGCTGAAGGCGCCGATGCGGTGATGCTGTCGGCGGAAACCGCTTCCGGCGATTACCCCCTCGAAGCCGTGCAGATGATGAGCAAGATCATCCGCCAGGTGGAGAACGGCCCGGACTACCAGGCGCAGTTGGATGTCAGCCGACCGAAGGCCGACGCCACGGTGTCGGACGCCATCAGTTGCGCAATCCGGCGTATCAGCAACGTATTGCCGGTGGCGGTGCTGGTGAACTACAGCGAATCGGGCAGTTCCAGCCTGCGGGCGGCGCGGGAGCGGCCGACGGTACCGATCCTCAACCTCACGCCCAACTTGCAGGCCGCCCGCCGTCTGACGGTGGCCTGGGGCGTGCATTCGGTGGTCAACGATCGGCTGCGCCAGGTGGACGAAGTGTGCTCCACCGCCCTGGAAATCGCCCAGGCCCAGGGCATGGCCCAGCGCGGCGACACCCTGCTGATCACCGCCGGCGTGCCGTTCGGGCAGCCGGGGTCGACCAATTCGTTGCGCATCGAGACATTGATTTAGCGCGCCTGTATCGGCCTCATCGCGAGCAGGCTCGCTCCCACAGGGGTTTTGTGAACGCCACAGATCCAGTGTGGGAGCGAGCCTGCTCGCGATGAAACCAACCCGGTCCATCAGACACACCCAACCATGCCCAACACCCACTGCCCCGACTGGGCCACCGCCCTACTCAACGGCTTCAGCCAGATTTTCCTCCAGCGGCATCCGCTGTGTGGCCTGTTGTGCCTGCTGGCGATTCTCTGCACCGCCCCCGCTTTGTTGGGGGGCGCGTTGCTGGGCGGCGTGGCCGGGTTACTCACCGCCCAGCGACGCGGTTATGCCAAGGTTGACCGACAGGCTGGGCTGTTCAGTTACAACGGCATCTTGCTGGGTTTGCTATTGAGTCTCGCCATACCTTGGTCAGCCGTGTTACCGCCCTTGATTATTGCCAGCGGCGGCCTCGGCGCGATGTTGACTCAGCAGTGGCTCAAGCGCAGCCGTGGCCCTCAGTGCCTGCCCGCCTACACCGCGCCGTTCGTGGCACTGGCCTGGTTGCTGCTGAGTTTCGCACCACCACCGCCGTCACCCGTTTTGGTTGAACTGACAATGGCCAATCTTATGGCCGCTTACTGGAGGGGACTGGGCCAAGTCATGTTTCTCGACCAGCCATTGGCCGGCGCGCTGATCGCTGTGGGCTTGTTGATTGCCAACCCACGCGCCGCCGGGTGGGCGCTGCTGGGTTGCGCCGCAGGCCTGGCATTCTCCCTGCTGCATCACGACACGACCCAAGCCCTGTCGGGGCTCGGCGGCTATAACCCGGCCCTGGTGGCGCTGGCCCTCAGCCAACAAAGCCATCAGCGATGGTTGCCGCTGGCGGGCATTGTGCTGGCGGTCATGCTCACACCCGGCTTTCTCGCCCTCGGTCTGGCACCACTGACCGCCCCCTTCATCCTGGCCTGCTGGCTGGTTCATGCCACGGCCCGGGTGTGGCAACCGGCCAGTCTCGACACTGCGCCTTGCGCTTTGCGGGACAATCACCCTAGGCTTCGCTGACTATTGGTTCAGGCGAAGGTTATGGATAGCAGCAACTGGCGTGAACGCCTCTACGTGATCATTTTCCAGACCGACACCGTGGCCGGCCGACGCTTCGACAGCACACTGCTGTTGATCATCCTCGCCAGCCTGGTGATCGTGATGCTCGACAGCATCGACAGCGTGCACCAGAACTACGCCTCCCTGCTGGCCGCCATCGAATGGGGGTTCACCTTCATCTTCATCGTCGAATACGGTCTGCGCCTGTACTGCTCGCCCAAGCCCCTGCGCTATGCATTCAGCTTCTACGGCCTGGTGGACTTGCTGGCGATCGTGCCCGGAATCCTGGCGCTGTACTACAGCGACGCCCAGTATCTGCTGATCGTTCGTATCATTCGCATGCTGCGGATTTTCCGCGTGCTCAAGCTCAGCCCCTACCTCAAGCAAGCCAACTACCTGATGACGGCGCTGCGGGGGAGCAAGCAGAAAATCATCGTGTTCCTGGTCAGCGTATCGACCCTGGTGACCGTGTTCGGCACCTTGATGTACGTCATCGAAGGCCCCGAGAACGGTTTCACCAGCATTCCCAAGGGCATCTATTGGGCCATCGTCACGCTGACAACCGTGGGGTTTGGCGACATCGTGCCCAAGACGCCATTGGGCCAGGTGGTTTCGTCCTTGGTGATGATCACCGGTTACTCGATCATCGCCGTGCCGACGGGTATTTTCACGGCTGAACTGGCCACGGCCATGCGCGGTGACCAGCTCAAGCATGATTGTCCGGTCTGCAGTAAAAACAACCACGATCATGGTGCTGCTTTCTGCTCGCGTTGCGGCAATGCGCTGTTCAAGAAACTGGAATAGAAGGCACTTTCAATGTTCACAGCCCCTTGAGGCGGCCTCCATCATCAATGGCAAGCATGTCCGATATCAGCCACAAAGCCTGTTCCAGAGCCCGCTAAGTCTTTAGCCTCACGCCACTCTTCCCATTCACTGACGAGATTGCCATGAGTGCCCACTCACCCACCATACCCGCCAGCACAAGCCTGACTCGCGGCATGGTCCTGCTCTTCGCCTTCTGCTGCGGCGCCATTGTCGCCAACATCTACTACGCCCAGCCCATCATCGAACTGATCGCGCCCGATGTGGGCCTGAGCAGCACCATGGCCAGCCTGATCGTCTCGCTGACCCAGATCGGTTATGCCCTGGGCCTGTTTTTCCTGGTGCCGCTGGGGGACCTGCTGGAAAACCGTCGCCTGATGATCATCACCACCGTCGTGGCGATTGCCAGTCTGTTGGCGGCGGCGTTCACTGATCAGCCCAACGTGTTCCTGCTGGTTTCGCTGCTGGTGGGGTTCAGTTCGGTATCGGTGCAAGTCCTGATCCCGCTGGCGGCGCACTTGGCCCCGGAGGAATCCAGAGGGCGGGTCGTGGGCGGCATCATGGGCGGCCTGCTGCTGGGGATCCTGCTGGCGCGGCCGATCTCAAGCGTGGTGGCCGATCACTTCGGCTGGCGGGCGATGTTCATGATCGCCGCAGCCTTGATGGCGGCGATCAGCATCGTTCTGGCATTGACTGTGCCCAAGCGCCAACCCGACCACAGCGCCTCTTATGGCCAACTGCTGGGCTCGCTCGGCACCCTGTTGCGCCAGCAGCCGCTGTTACGGCAACGGGCGTTTTACCAAGCCTGCATGTTCGCCACCTTCAGCCTGTTCTGGACCGCCGTGCCGCTGGAACTGTCGCGCAATCATGGCCTGTCGCAAACTGAAATCGCCCTGTTCGCCCTGGTCGGTGCCATTGGCGCCATCGCCGCGCCCATTGCCGGTCGCCTGGCGGATGCCGGCCATACCCGCATGGCTTCGTTGCTGGCAATGCTGTTGGCCAGCCTGAGTTTTCTGCCAGCGTTCATCCATCCGCTCTACAGCGTCATTGGCCTGGCGGTGACCGGTGTGGTGCTGGATTTCTGTGTGCAGATGAACATGGTCCTGGGCCAGCGCACCATCTATGCCCTCGATGCCAAAAGCCGCAGTCGTCTCAATGCGCTGTACATGACCAGCATCTTCGTCGGCGGCGCGTTTGGCTCATCGATTGCCAGCGCGGTGTACGAGCACGGCGGCTGGTTGTGGGTAGTGATCGTCGGCAGTGCCTTCCCGCTGATGGCCCTGCTGAGTTTCCTGAAGGCCTCGAAAAAACACGCACTGGCGACGGCCTGATACCGCCGCGGCAGGGTCGCAATGCCCGGCGGCAAAGCCTGCCGGGCAACGTCAAAGAGCGGTCAGATCCGCACGTTGCCTCGCGGCCCGGCAATTGCCCAGATGATCAGGCCCAGCACTGGCAACAGCAGGATCAACAGCACCCACAGGACTTTTGCCCCCGTTCCTGCGCCACTCTTGAGCACATTGATGATCGCCCAGATATCGAGCGCCAGGATGATCAGGCCAATCAGGCCGTTGAAGGTGGAACCCATGGTGTCGCTCCCAGATGGTGATATGCACACTTAGGATAGCGGGGGCCCGGCGAGGGTTCCGTTTTATTGCTTCAGACGTGGATCGCAACCTTCAATGCTTCCAGGGCCGGCGCGGCGGCAATGCCGACTTCGGCGCACAGCTCCAGCACGCGCGGCACGTCGTTGCCGTACACCAGAACCATCTGCAGTTCATCGTCGAGCAACTGGCTGAAATTCATCAGCACATAGCCGCCGTTTTCCTTGTTCAGGCTGCTCATCTGGATCTGGATGCGATTGAGCGCCGTCAGGGCTTCGGTTTTCGCCAATTGCTTGGGCTTGAGATTGAAGGCCACGCCAGGGCCGAACGAGGCGACGATCTGTTCGAACAGGTCTACATAAGTGTCGGCCTGGAACAACACGGTGTCCGGCAGACTCCCCACCACCACCCATTCGCCCAATGGAATCGGGAAGCTGTCGTCGTAGTTGATGTCCGGGTTGGCCGCCAGAAAAGCCGCCGGGTCGGCGTAGGCCTGGGCCGCTTCGTCAGCAATTTTCGCAACGTCGGCATCGCCCAGGCAGCCGGAGCTTATTTTGCTGATGAGTTCGACGAGTGCGGCTTTCATGGGGAAATCCTGTGGCGATTGGGTTTTGAGGGCGCGCAGGATAGCGCATCACATCGGTCTGTAGGAGCTGCCGAGCGAAGCGAGGCTGCGATCTTTTCCCTGGCCATTGAATCTCAAGCGAAAGCTCAAAAGATCGCAGCCTCGCTTCGCTCGGCAGCTCCTACAGGGCCAGCAACTTTTCCAACTGCGCCGTGGTATCCACCGCGCCCATGGTCCGGGCTGCATCCAGGGCCGAGACGCCGTTGGCGTCCTTGGCCTTGGGGTCGGCGCCTTTGCTGATCAGGTAATCGACGATTTCCACACGATTGAACATCGCCGCCATCATCAACGCGGTGCGACCATCGAAAGAAGCGCCTTCCACCTGCGCCCCGCCATCCACCAGCGCGCTGACCACGGCCAGGTCGCCCTTGAACGCTGCGCCGGCAATCGGGCTCTGGCCGTTGTCGTTGCGGATTTCCGGATCGGCCTTGTTTTCCAGCAGCACTTTCACTGTCTCCACATGCCCGTGGTAAGCGGCCAGCATCAGCAAGGTGTCGCCTTTGTGATTACGCAGGTTGGGCGGCAGGCCTTTGCTCAGCAAGGCGGCCATCATCGCAGCGTCGCCCTGGCGCGCGACATTGAACACCTGTTCGGCAAACTCCGCAGCCTCTTCCGGGGTCATCTGGCGGCTTGTATCGGACATGGGGAACTCCACTTAAGTCTTCGCAAAGCGGCTAGTTTCCCGAGGGACTCCAGGCCTGTCATCCCTTTTTTCTCTGCACCGTGCATAGCCAGAATCAATAACGGTACTGCCCTTGCTGAATCTGCGCCGCCAGTTGCCGGTCGACCCGCACATAGGTCGCGGTGCCGGGCAGCCAGGCATAGACCGGCTCATCGCCCGTGGCGCACGGGTCGAAGGCTTCGCTCCTGAGACGGTTTTTCTGGTATTTGAAGGTGCCGGTGGTGTCCATTTTTACCTTGATGCGCAAGAACAACGGCACCGCATAGGCCGGCAATTTGCACTGCAAAAACTGCAACAGCTCAGCAAAATCCAGGGTCGCCAGGGATTCGGACGGGGTAATCGCCGCCATGCCGGCGCGGCCATTGGTGCCATTGATCTCGACGCCATAGGCCACCGCCTCGGCGACCTGCGGGTGCTGCAGCAATACATTTTCGACTTCCGTGGTGGAAACGTTCTCGCCTTTCCAGCGATAGGTGTCACCGAGGCGATCAACGAACTGCCCATGGCCAAAGCCGATGTTGCGCAACAGGTCACCGGTATTGAAATAACGGTCGCCAGGCACGAAGACATCTTTGAAGATGGTTTTTTCGGTCTTGGCCGGATCGGTGTAGCCGTCCAGCGGCGCCTTGTCGTCGATGCGCGCCATCAGCAGGCCCGCTTCGCCCTTGGGTACTTTCTGCATTCGGCCTTGCAGGTTGCGCAACGGCGCCCCGCTGTCATGGTCGTACTGCACCAGCTCCCAGCCCATCAGGGAAAACCCGACGGTGTTGTCGAAATTCAGCACATTGGTGAAGCCGATATTGCCGTCGCTGGCCGCGTACAGCTCGCAGATATGGTCGACACCAAAACGTGTCTTGAAGGCCGACCATGCCCCGGGGCGCAAGCCGTTGCCGATCATCTTCCTGACCTCATGCCGCCGGTCCTCGGCACTGGCGGGCTGGTCGACCAGGTAGCGACACAATTCACCGACATAGCCAAGGGTAGTGGCCCGGTAACGGCGAACGTCACTCCAGAACTGGCTGGCGCTGAACTTGCGCCGGATCGCAAATCCCGAGGCGCCACAGATCGCCGCCCCCCAGCACACGCACAGCCCCGTGGCGTGGTACAGCGGCAACGTGCAATACAAAACATCCGCAGGCTGCATGTCCAGGGCGATCAGGCCGAAACTGGTGGAAGTGCGCATCCAGCGCCCGTGACGGAACACCCCTGCCTTGGGCAAGCCGGTCGTGCCCGAGGTGTAGAGATAAAAACACGGGTCGTTGAAAAAAACCTGCTGGCTGCTGGCCGGGTTTTCGCCTGGGTGACTGGCGCTGCTGCTTATCAGGTCGATGAAACCGCAAGGCACGGCAGCGCTGTCCTGGTCGGCTACCCACCAGGTTCGCTCGCCTGACAGCGAAGTGCGGGCTCGCACGTCGTTGAACGCCGCGACCCGTTCTTCCCCGACCACCACTGCGACCGGGGCGACCAACGCCAGGCTGTGCACCAGCGCATCCCCGGTCTGTGAAGTGTTGACCATGGCGCTGACCGCACCCACTTTCGCCACCGCCAGCACCGTCACCAACAACTGTGGCCGGTTCTCGATGAAAATCGCCACGCAGTCGCCCTTGCCGATCCCCTGCGCCAACAGGTAATGAGCGATGCGATTGGCCTGTTCATTGGCTTGTGCATAACTCAACACCGTGTCGCCACACAGCAACGCCGGCCCTTGGGGATTGCGCTGGGTGGCCTGTTCGAAGCACCAGCCCAGGCCGCAAGGCTGGGTCGGGTCCTGGACGTTGGCCAGCTTCATGCCTCTGACGATACGGGGAATGGCCCTGGCAATAGTGGGTAGCTTGCGCAGCATCTTGCCCCAGGTAATGGCGTCGCTGGGTGTACGACTCATGGTCACTCCCGTTTGACCTCGTGGGTCTGGGTTCTTGTTGTCGGGCTGGAGCTCAATTGCGGTCGAAATTACGCCAGCGATTCCGGCGCTGTACATGCGGTTTTTGCAATGTTTTGTATCCACCCCTCCAGACAGGCGGAACAAGAGCGCCAGAAATTCAATTGGTTCAACAAAAGATCGCCCGACCACGCAAAATGCAGGATGCACGGTGGCCATTCATGCAAGTTGCACGAAAGCAAAAATGAGGGGAAATGTTAACCGATTGTTTTATAACGATTTTTAATCAAGCCCAACGCTGGCACAGACACTGCAACACCCTCTCCACGGTTTGCCACCACCCTGGAGCAGTCAAATATGAACATGATTCAAGAAAAGTTTGCGTCCCTGTTTTCCAACTACGAAGTGACCACCCAGGCCCGCCCGGATGGCGGTATCCTGCTGACCTTGCGCAACAGCGAAGGCAAACTGTTTAAACGCACAATTTCCTACGCCCAGTTGCACGCCGGGGACCAACTGTCCTGGGCAATCAGCGCCATCCGTCGCGACCTGGCGGAACAAGCCAGCGAATTGCCACAGATCGCCATGCTGCAAAGCCAGCATCGTTTTGCGCTACCGACCTATCACAGCGCCTGATTCTCTTTGCAGAATCGTGTGGGAGCGGACTTGCTCGCAAAGGCGGTGTGTCAGCTAACCGATATGCCGCCTGACACGCAGCCTTCGCGAGCAAGCTCGCTCCCACAGGTATCAAAAGGCTGAAGGTTCAATCCGGGCAAAACTGTCCACCGTGACATGCCCTTGCAGTTCACCGCCCTCGCGCGCCAATCCGCACGTCGCCATGCCGGCATCACGAGCCGCGTCCAGCTCCTGGACGATATCCGACAGAAACAGAATCTCCCCCGGCGCTACGCCCACCGCCGCGCTGATGCGCTGGTAGGACTGCACCTCCCGCTTGGGCCCTGATGTGGTGTCGAAATAACCACTGAACAACGGCGACAGATCGCCCGCCTCGGAACAGCCGAAAATCAGCTTCTGTGCCTGGATCGAGCCCGAGGAATAAACGAACAGTTGGAAACCTTCCTGATGCCAGCGCTGTAGCGCCTGCACCGCATCCGGGTAGACGTGCCCTTTCAACTGCCCCGCCTGATACCCCTGCTCCCAGACCATGCCCTGCAACGCCTTGAGCGGTGTGGCCTTGCGGTCTTCGGCGATCCACTCCAGCAGGATCGCGATGACGCGCTCCAGGTCAGCCCCCAGCTCACCGGTGTCCTGACGCACCGCTGCCAATTGCTCGGCCACATCGGCGCGGTCGGCATGCTGGCGAACGAAATCCGGGAGATGTCTGGCGGCATAGGGAAACAACACATCGAACACGAAACTCACCGCGCTGGTGGTGCCCTCGATGTCAGTGAGAATGGCTTTGATCGGCACAGGCTCAGTCCTCCAGGCGCGGGAAACGGCTGGCGATGTCGTCGCCAGTGAACTTCGCCACCCAACCTTCCGGGTTGTTGAACAGGCGAATGGCAACGAAATGCGGATGCTCGCCCATGTCGAACCAGTGCGGCGTGCCCGCGGGCACCGAGATCAGGTCGTTCTTTTCGCACAGCACCGCGTAGACGTAGTCGTCGATGTGCAGGGTAAACAGGCCACGACCGGCGACGAAAAATCGTACTTCGTCTTCAGCATGGCGATGTTCATCGAGGAATTTGGCCCGCAGCTCGGCTTTTTGCGGGTGATCGCTGTTGAGGCTGATGACGTCGACCGTGACGTAGCCACGCTCGCTCATCAACCGGTCGATCTGGGTCTGGTAGGCGGCAATCACTTCGTCCTGGCCGGCGCCGGGCTGGATTTTCGTCGCCGCTTCCCAGCGGTCGAAACGAACACCTTTATCGGCCAGAGTCGCGGCGATGTCTTCGAAGTGGGTCAGCACCTTGTTCGGAATGTCGGGGCTTGAGACGTGGTAGACGGACAGGCTGCTCATGGTTAGGGCTCCAGCAAATTAACGGTTCAGGAGTGCGCGGGTCTTGAGCTCACACTCAAACAGGAACTCGAACGCTTCGATCTGGCGCAGGGCATCGTTCATGCTCGGCCCCCAGGTATACAGGCCATGACCGCGAATCAGGTAACCGACGCAATCGGGGTGAGCCTCGAGCCACGGCTGCACCTGGCCGGCCAGGCGCGCGATGTCCTGGTCGTTGTCGAAAATCGGCACGCGGACACAGGATTCGTGGGTCGACACACCGCTGAAGGCCTTTTGCAATTCGTAGTCTTCAAAATCGATGAAAGTCTGGTGAGTCAGGCGCGACAACACCGTGGCATTCACCGAATGGGTGTGCAGCACCGCGCCGATCTCCGGGCGCCAGCGATACAGCTGGGTGTGCAGCAGGGTTTCGGCGGAGGGTTTCTTGCCGCGCTCCAGGCTGTTGCCGTCCAGGTCGGTGGCGAGCACATCATCGAGGCCCAGTTGCCCCTTGTGCTTGCCGGACACGGTGAGCAAGGCCTGGTCAGGGGCAAGCCGGGTCGAATAGTTGCTGCTGGTGGCCGGGGACCAGCCACGGCCATATAAAAAACGCCCGGCGTCGATGATTTCCCGGGCGAGCTGTTCACGGGTAAGGCTCATGGCCTGTCCTCTTGCATACGTGTGGCAATGATAACGGCTGCAGCGAAGGCTGCGAGGCTGGCGATGCTGAAAGTCCAACTGGCACCCAGGGCGTTCCAGCTGTAGCCGGAATACAACGCGCCCAACGCCCCGCCCATGCCGGCCAGGGCGGCGTACAACGCCTGGCCCTGACCTTGCTGGCGAGGGCCGAAGCTACGTTGCACGAAATGGATGGCAGCGGCGTGAAAACTGCCGAAGGTCGCCGCGTGCAGCACCTGGGCAAACAACAGAACCCAGAGAAACTCGGCCAGTGAACCCAGCAGCAGCCAACGCAACGCCGCCAGCAGGAAACTCACCAGCAGCACCCGACGCACGGAAAACCGCGCCAGGATCCGGCTCATCAGCAGGAAGATCAAAACCTCCGCCACCACGCCAATGGCCCAGAGCATACCGATCAACCCGCGACTGTAACCCAGGCCTTCCAGGTGCAGCGTCAGAAAGGTGTAATACGGCCCGTGACTGACCTGCATCAGCCCCACGCAGCCATAGAACGCCAGCACGCCAGGGTTACGCAACTGCCGCAGAAAACCCTCCCCCGCCACCCGCGGCCCCTGGGTCGGCTGGGCATTGGGGACCCAGAAACTGGCGAGCACGATGCCGCCCATGATCAGCACCAGCGCCACCGGGTAGATGTCCAGGCTCAGCCATTCAAACAGCCGGCCGAGCGCGACCACGGTGATGATGAAGCCGATGGAGCCCCACAGGCGGATCTGGCTGTAGCGCGACGTCTGCCCGCTCAAGTGGGCCAGGGTAATGACTTCGAACTGCGGCAACACCGCATGCCAGAAGAACGCGTGCAGCGCCATGACCAAGGCCAGCCAGGCGTAGCTCTGGTCGATGAAGATCAGCGAGAACGTCAGCAGCGTGCAAATGGCACCAAAGCGCACGATCGCCAGGCGCTGGCCGGTGTAGTCCCCCAGCCAGCCCCAGATATTCGGTGCCACGCAACGCATCAGCATGGGGATCGCCACCAGCTCGCCGATGCGCGCCGCGTTGAACCCCAGGTGATCGAAATACAACGCCAAAAACGGCGCCGTCGAGCCGAGCAGCGCAAAATAGAACAGATAGAAACTGGAGAGCCGCCAGTACGGCAGAGCCGCCATGGTCGTCAGGCCACGGCGGTCGGCAGGCCAACCATCAAAGCTGGCCCAGCACCGGGGTGCTGACCCGCACGTCGGCGTTCTGGCCGCGATGACGCAACAAGTGATCCATCAGCACGATCGCCATCATCGCCTCGGCGATGGGCGTGGCGCGGATGCCGACGCACGGGTCATGGCGGCCCTTGGTGATGACGTCCACCGGGTTGCCATGGATATCGATGGAGCGCCCCGGCGTGGTGATGCTGGAGGTTGGCTTCAAGGCCAGGTGCGCCACGATCGGCTGGCCCGAGGAAATGCCACCGAGGATGCCGCCAGCATTATTGCTCAGGAAACCTTGCGGGGTCAGTTCGTCACGGTGCTCGGTGCCGCGCTGGGCGACACAAGCGAAACCGGCGCCGATTTCCACGCCCTTCACCGCGTTGATGCTCATCAGCGCGTGGGCCAGTTCGGCGTCGAGGCGGTCGAAAATCGGCTCGCCCAGGCCCGGCATCACACCTTCGGCCACCACGGTGATCTTCGCGCCGACCGAATCCTGGTCCCGGCGCAGTTGGTCCATGTAGGCCTCCAGCTCCGGCACCTTGTCTGGATCGGGGCAGAAAAAGGCGTTCTGCTCCACCGACTCCCAGGTCTTGAACGGGATTTCGATGGGACCCAACTGGCTCATGTAGCCACGAATCACGATGCCCTGGCTGGCCAGGTACTTCTTGGCAATCGCGCCGGCCGCCACGCGCATGGCGGTTTCCCGGGCCGAACTGCGGCCGCCGCCACGGTAGTCGCGCTCGCCGTACTTATGGTGATAGGTGTAGTCGGCGTGGGCCGGGCGGAACAGATCCTTGATGGCCGAGTAGTCCTTGGACTTCTGGTCGGTGTTGCGGATCAGCAGGCCAATGGCGCAGCCGGTGGTGCGTCCTTCGAACACGCCGGACAGAATTTCGACTTCATCGGCTTCCTGGCGCTGGGTGGTGTGGCGGCTGGTGCCCGGCTTGCGCCGGTCCAGGTCACGCTGCAGATCGTCCAGGGAAATCTCCAGGCCCGGCGGGCAGCCGTCGACAATGGCGACCAACGCCGGGCCATGGCTTTCGCCCGCGGTGGTGACGGTGAACAGCTTGCCGTAGGTATTGCCGGACATGCAGGGTGCTCCGTGAAATCGCTGAATTCGTGATGGGCGCCAGTATACGCAGGCTCCCTCAGTAGTTCATCCTCGAACCTTATCGGTGGACGCCAGTCCAACCGGCACCTTCGTAACCAATGGCGTAATGATGTTAAAGCTGCTTGCCTTAAGCCTTGCCCTGTTTACCGGCCTGCTTTCCAGCCTGGCCCAGGCCACCGTCCTGCAACGACCGATCAGCCTTGACACGGGTAACGGCGAGCTTTTCGGATCGCTGCTGTTACCCAAGTCCGACGCACCGGTGCCGGTTGTCCTGATCATTTCCGGGTCGGGTCCTACAGATCGTGACGGAAACAACCCCGAGGGCGGGCGCAACGATAGCCTCAAACGCCTGGCCTGGGTGCTGGCCAAACACAACATCGCCAGCGTGCGCTATGACAAACGCGGGGTGGCCGCCAGCCTTGCGGCGACCCCGGACGAACGCAACCTGAGCGTCGAAGCCTACGTGGCCGACGCCGTGGCCTGGAGCCGCAAACTGACTGCCGATCCGCGAATGGGTCCATTGATTCTGCTGGGTCATAGCGAAGGCGCGTTGATCGCCAGCCTCGCCGCCCCCCAGGCCAATGCAGCCGCGGTCATCTCGCTGTCCGGCAGTGCCCGGCCGATCGATCAGGTGCTGCGTCAACAACTGAGCAGCCGCCTGCCTCCCCCCCTGATGGCGCGCGCCAATGAACTGCTGGACAGCCTCAAGGCCGGTCGCCTCGACCAGAACGTACCGCCACAACTGCAGGTCATCTTTCGCCCCAGCGTGCAGCCCTACCTGATCTCGCTGTTCCGCCAGGCGCCGGCCCAGGCTTTCGCGGCGCTGAAGATGCCAGCATTGATTATCCAGGGCAGCCATGACATTCAAGTCAGCGTCGATGACGCCAGGCAGTTGCAAGCCGCCAAACCCGATGCCGAGCTGGCGCTGATCACGGGCATGAACCACGTCATGCGCATCGTTCCCAAGGAGATGAAAGAGCAATTGGCTTCCTACAAAAATCCAAACCTGCCCCTGGCGGCCGAATTGGGTACGAAAATCCTCGGTTTTATTAGCTCATTACCCGCTCGATAGACGGTTTTTCCCCTCCAGTCCTGGCAAAAACGGCCGATAGACCGGTGTCGGACAGCGCTATGGCTGCCGATCAGCCGGCCTGGACAGGATTTTGCCGTTATGACTGACACTCAAACTTCACCCGACACCCCCGCCGAAACGCCCGCCGCTCCAGTGGTGGAGCTGCCTTGGGCGGATGTGCAGGCCGAGCACCATAAAATGCTCCGCCTGGCACCGCTCAAGACCGACCGAGCCACGGGTGCGCGACCGCTGCGGTTTGTCGAGTTCAGCTACGTCGAGCGCCACAGCAAGGAGCGCAGTTTGCTGCGCATGAGCATCCAGTTGCCGGGCCAACGGGTGCGCAAGGAACAGAATCATCTGGACGTCTGGGCCGATCACGTCGAAAAACGCCTGTATTTTTCCCCGGACAGCTTGCAGGTCGAGCCGCTGAACCGTGGCATTGGCCGCTTCCTCGCCGCACAGGGCATTACCTGGGCCAAGAAGCGCTGGTCGAGCTACCGGGTCGATGGCAGCGATCTGAATAACAAGGACGCGCTGAACGAAGACACCCGCCTGCGCCGCGACCACTTCCTGAAAGCCCACGGTTTCGAAGTGGTCTACGCCGACGCCCAGCACCTCAAAGGCAGCGTCAAGCCAGCGCAGGTGGGTAATCTGCTGGGGGACTGGAACACCGAAAAACTGCAGTTCGTGGAAATTCTCGAAGCCGCGCAGATGCTCCAACAAGCCGAGCAGAACCTGGCGGAGCAGGAAGTCAAACTCAAGCAGCAGGAAGAAAAGGTCGCCAAGTTCAAACGCGAAGACAACGGCCTGCGGTTCACCATTACCTGCCTGGTGGCATTTGCCATGTTCCAGGCTGGGTTGTTGATCTGGATTGCGACGCGGCACTGATTGCCGGCTGCTTGACACATAACCCTGTGGCGAGGGGATTTATCCCCGCTGGGCTGCGCAGCAGCCCCCTGCAAGAATTCTGATACTCCGCAGGTGGCTGGTTTTAGGGGTGTTTCGCACCCAGCGGGGATAAATCCCCTCGCCACAAGGACAGTTCCGCCAGATCGACTAGGTCAAACCCGCGAAGCAAACAACCCCTGATGCTGACGGCACTGTTCAGCACTGAGCATGAACACACCGTGCCCGCCACGTTCGAAGTCCAGCCAGGCAAAATCGACTTCCGGGTACAACGCCTCGACGTGAACCTGACTGTTACCGACCTCGACAATCAACAAGCCCTTCTCGGTCAGATGGTCGGCGGCCTCGGCCAGCATCCGGCGTACCAGGTTCAGGCCATCATCGCCACAGGCCAGACCCAGCTCCGGTTCGTGCTGGTACTCCTGGGGCATGTCGGCGAAATCTTCGGCATCGACGTAGGGCGGGTTCGACACAATCAGGTCGAAACGCTGGCCCGGCAATCCCTCGAAACCATCCCCCTGGACGGTGAATACGCGCTCGTCGACGCCGTGACGCTCGATGTTCTGGTTGGCCACTTCCAACGCTTCGAACGACAGGTCAGCCAGCACCACCTCCGCCTCCGGGAACTCAAAAGCGCACGCGATGCCGATGCAGCCGGAACCGGTGCAGAGGTCGAGAATCCGTGCCGGTTCCTGTCCCAGCCAGGGCGCAAAGCGGTTTTCGATCAGCTCCCCGATGGGCGAGCGTGGAATGAGCACGCGCTCGTCGACGATGAAAGACATCCCGCAGAACCAGGCTTCACCCAGCAGGTAGGCCGCCGGGATACGTTCGGCGATACGTCGGCGCAGCAGGCGCTGCACATGAACCAGCTCTTCGTCCTCGAGACGGCAGTCCAGGTAGCTATCGGCAATTTCCCACGGCAGATGTAACGCGCCCAACACCAACTGGCGGGCTTCATCCCACGCATTGTCGGTGCCATGACCAAAAAACAGATCCTCTCCATGGAAACGGCTGACGGCCCAACGTATATGGTCGCGCAGGGTACGGAGACGGGAAGTGATCACGGCGGCAAACTCCAGAAAAAACGACTGGCGAGTCTACCAGCCAAACACTCCCCTCACCAAAACACGCCTCAAACACGCCTCAAACACGAACGAAAAAGGCCTGGGCAGATGTAGGATTTATCCGTTTTTCGCGCCGACTATTGAACAAGACGGACATCTTGACAAGGCTGTAGGCCAGCAACGACGGCCCTTGCGATGGAAGCGATTCACAGAACCGCTCAGCCAGAGGAGAATGTCGCAAAAGCCCCACTCGAAGGAGCCCCAGAATGTCCGTTCCAAAAACGATGTTTCAACTCAGCGGTCGCGGTTACGCGGCGGCCAATCTGAGTCAAGCGACGCTGATCATCATCGATGCCCAGAAAGAATACCTCGCCGGCCCCCTGGCGTTGAGTGGCATGGATGCAGCGGTCGCGAACATCAAGCAATTGCTCGGCGCGGCCCGTGCCGCCGGCCGGCCGATCGTGCATGTGCGTCACCTGGGCACCCATGGCGGGCTGTTCGATCCACAGGGCGAACGCGGGGAGTTCATTAGCGGCCTGGAACCCCAGGGCGACGAAACCGTGGTGGAAAAACTGCTGCCCAGCGCGTTTCACGGCACCGAACTGAAAAAGCGCCTGGAGGACCTCGGCCCCCTGGACCTGATCGTTTGCGGTTTCATGAGCCATTCCAGCGTCAGCACCACCGTGCGTGCCGCCAAGAACCTGGGCTTTCGTTGCACCCTGGTCGAAGACGCCTGCGCCACTCGCGATCTGCCGCACAAGGGCGGTGTCCTGAGCGCCGAACACGTGCACCAGACCGAGATGGCGATCATGGCGGACAACTTCGCCACCCTGGCCCTGACCCGCGATTTCATCTGACACCCCTTCGATAAGCGGCCCGTTGCGCCGCTTATCCGCAAAAGCCTCTCATTTGCCGCAATTGCCGTAGTGTCAGGAACAACCCGAACATCTTCCGGTCGAAGGGCCGATACCCATTGAGGAAGGTCGGAATGAAGTTATCCGATGGTTTTGACGCACGTCGCTTGCGGCCCAAAGGCCCGAGCAACTGGCGCTTGCGTTTCGGTGCCGCGCTCGCGGCGCTCCTGGCAACGCTCGGTGTACTGCTGGCGATGGCCGGTGCCGCCAGCCTGCTGGGTCGCCCGCCCGCCCTAGGCGAGTTGAACGCAACCGCGCTCGGCTCCACGATCATTCTGGTGATCGGCTTGCTGGTACTGCTTTTGGGCGTCTGGCTGTGGCGTCTTTGCCGCCGTCGGGCCCGCCAATCCCTGGAGCTGGCCATGGCTCCTCACTTGATGAAAAAGCACGACTGACCCGCCGCCCGACGTTTTGTCGCGCCGGATCCCGCAGGAGTTGGGTAAACTGGCCGGCCTTCGCGGAGGCTGACATGCAAGACGACGACTTTTCCCTGTTCAAAAGTGCGATCCAGGGCGTTAAACCGATCAAGCACGACCGTGCCGAGACCGGCAAACCCAAGGCGGATCGCGCACAAATCGCAAAGCTGCGCCAGGCCGCCACGGTGCGCACCGATGCCACCACGGTGGATGGCTTGTCCGACCAGTTCGTGATCGACGTAGGTCCTGAAGACGAGCTGATGTGGGCTCGCGACGGCGTTCAGGAAAGCCAGATGCGCAAGCTGAAGGTTGGTCAGATCCCCTTCGAAGGCAGTCTTGACCTGCACGGCATGACAGTGGAAAAGGCCCGGGAAACCCTCTGGGCCTTCCTGGCCGAAGCCACCCGCTTCGAAATCCGCTGCGTGCGCGTCACCCACGGCAAGGCCGTACGACTGGACGGCAAGCGGCCGATGATCAAGAGCCACGTCAACACCTGGCTGCGCCAGCACCCGCAAGTGCTGGGCTTCACCTCCTGCCAGGCAAAACACGGAGGCGCCGGGGCGGTGTACGTGATGCTCAAGCGCACCATGATGGAAGGCCGCGACGAGTAGCGCCCGATTGCCGAGCTTGCAGCGCCGTGTCCGCCACCGTACCCTTGCCCTTTGCGTAAAATCCCACAGGTAGTTTCATGTCTCTGGAACAGAATTACACCGCGATTCTCGGCCAACTGGGCGAGGACGTTTCCCGCGAGGGCCTGCTCGACACGCCCAAGCGCGCTGCCAAGGCCATGCAGTACCTCTGCCGCGGTTACGAACAGACCCTCGAAGAAGTCACCAACGGTGCCTTGTTCAGCTCCGACAACAGCGAAATGGTGCTGGTCAAGGACATCGAGTTGTACTCGCTGTGCGAGCACCATTTGCTGCCCTTCATCGGCAAGGCCCATGTGGCCTACATTCCGAGTGGCAAGGTGCTGGGGCTTTCGAAAGTCGCACGCATCGTCGACATGTACGCACGTCGCCTGCAGATCCAGGAAAACCTCAGCCGCCAGATCGCCGACGCGGTCCAGCAGGTGACCGGTGCCTTGGGCGTGGCGGTGGTGATCGAAGCCAAGCACATGTGCATGATGATGCGCGGTGTGGAGAAGCAGAACTCCTCGATGATCACCTCGGTGATGCTCGGCGAGTTCCGCGAAAACGCCGCGACCCGCAGCGAGTTCCTCAGCCTGATCAAGTAACCCCTGCATGAAAAAAACCGGCATTGATCGCCGGTTTTTTTTGCCCGTGAAAAATCAGGTAAGCTGCGCGCCCTCTTCTTCCCTGTCGCGAGGCTTAATACCGTGATCGTCAAAGCGCTGCGAGTTGGCCTGGGCCAGCTGATTATTTTCATCGACTTCATCACCCGCCCCGGCAAGAAGCAACGTCCGGCCGAGGCCCAGGCGCAAGTCAATCAGGCCGCCCGCAGCCTGACGCTCTATCAGTTCCACGCCTGCCCGTTCTGCGTGAAGACCCGCCGCACCCTGCACCGCCTCAACGTGCCGGTGGCCTTGCGGGATGCAAAAAACAACGAGCAGGATCGCCAGACGCTGCTGGAGCAAGGCGGCAAGATCAAAGTGCCATGCCTGCGTATTGAAGAGAACGGTGAAACCACCTGGATGTATGAGTCCAAGGTGATCATTGAGTATCTGGATCAGCGGTTTGCGGCAGTCTGATAGTTTTATGGTGTATTTGCGGGCTCTATCGCGAGCAGGCTCGCTCCCACAATGGAACTGTGGGTAACTGGGTTTTGTGATCGACTCTGAACCCTGTGGGAGCGAGCCTGCTCGCGATGGGGCAAGTCCAGTCGCCACATAAGTCAGGCTGCTTTTACCGCCAAAGCCTCCCGCACCACCCCCGCCAACCGCTTGAGCCCTTCATCCAGCCGCGCCGGGTCGATGTGGCTGAAGTTCAAACGCAGGTGCCCCGGATGCATGTCCGGCTCGGGAAAGAATGGCTCCCCCGGCATGAACGCCACGTCGGCAGCCAGGGCGGCGTCGAGCAAGGTGCGGGTGTCCAGCGGTTGTTTGAGTGTCAGCCAGAAAAACAACCCGCCCTGGGGCACGTTCCAATCCGCGATGTCGGCAAAATGCTTGTGCAGTGCGGTCTGGAACCGGTCGCGACGATCCCGGTAGAAATCTCTCAATTCACTCAAATGATGGCGATACTGCTCGGTGCCGATCCATTGCAATGCCTGCCATTGACCGATGCGATTGGTGTGCAGGTCCGCCGACTGCTTGAGCCGCAGCAGGTGTGGGAACAGATCCGGGCTGGCGATCAGGTAACCCACCCGTAGCCCGGGCAACAGGGTTTTCGACACCGTGCCGGTGTAGATCCAGCTGGCCTTGCGCAAGCGACTGACAATCGGCGTGGCGCTGGCGCCGTCGAAGGTCAGCTCACGATAAGGTTCGTCTTCAATCAGGGTCACGCCAAACTCATCCAGCAACGCCGCCACCGCGTCGCGCTTGGCCTCGCTGTAGCGCACCGCCGACGGGTTCTGGAAGGTGGGAATCAGGTAGATGAACGCCGGTCGATGCTGTTCCAGCCGGGTTCGCAACTGTTTCAGATCAGGCCCATCGGTCTCCAGGGGCACCGTGATGCAGTCGGCGCCAAACAGCTGGAAAATCTGCAACGCGGCCAGATAGGTCGGCGCTTCCAGCATGACTTGGGTGCCGACATCGATGTGCAGCTTGGCCGCCAGGTCGAGGGTTTGCTGAGAGCCGCTGACCACCAGCACCTGACTGGCCTCACACGCCAGGCCCAATGACCGCGCCTGTGCCGCCAGGGCTTCGCGCAAGGCCGGTTCACCTTCGCTCATGCCGTATTGGCCCATGGACACCGGCATGGCCTCCCATTCGACTTTCGGCAGCATGGCTTCGGCCGGCAGGCCGCCGGCGAACGACATCACTTCAGGGCGCTGCGCCGCGGCGAGGATTTCTCGAATCAAAGAACTTTTGAGGCGCGAGACACGTTCGGAAAAAGCCATGGGAGTCACCTGTAGCGGGTCGCTGGGAGAATGAGTCAAACTAGTTGACCGAAATTACTCCGACCTCCGTGGATACGTCAACATGATTGACCTTAAAAACCCGACCTCCCAGCAGATGGCCATGGAAGCGTTCTTCTTCGGTTACCAGGCGTTTACCGCCAAGGCCGATGAAATGCTTGAGCGTCGCGGGCTGAGCCGGGTGCATCAGCGCATCGTTTTTTTTATCGCCCGCTATCCATCCTTGAGCGTGAAGGAGTTGCTGACCCTGCTCGGCGTGAGCAAGCAGGCGTTGAACATGCCGTTGCGCCAGTTGATGGAAATGCATTTGGTGAACAGTGTTGCGTCCGAAACCGACAAACGTAAGCGGCTGCTGGCGCTGACGGCCGAGGGCGAGCGGTTCGAACAGGCGTTGCGTCGTGAGCAGGTGAAATTGCTGGAGCGCGTGTTTGCCGAGGCTGGAGACACGGCGGTGAATGGGTGGCTGGCGGTGAATCTGGGGTTGGGCAAGGGTTCGGCGAGCTGAGGGATTTGTAGCGTCAGAACCGGCGCCACCGCGAGCAGGCTCATTCCCACAGGGGAGCGGCGTCGTTCACAAAATTTGTGCGCATGGGGATCCATTGTGGGAGCGAGCCTGCTCGCGATGGCGTCCTCACAGTCGATATATCCCTATTCCCCAGACTTTTCGTCGACAACATCAAAAACATTATTTGCTTTATTTGTATACAAAAGCATAATTCGCTTCGTGCGGGTTCCTGACCATCAGGTCAAAAAAACTCGCCAGCCTTACCTGCCTCAAAGCGACGCCGCCACCCTCAGGGGGCGGGCGTGCTGGAAATAACAATAAAACTCTTGAGGAGTACTCGCTGTGGAAAGCCGCAAACCCGAAGCCCGGACGCTGGACCTCTCGCCGCCACTACGCACTGGCTGGCTGGAGCGCATCTTCAAACTCAGCTTGCATGGCACCACGGTGAAGACCGAGCTGATTGCCGGTCTGACGACCTTCATCACCATGGCCTACATCATCTTCGTCAACCCCAACATCATGGCCGACGCCGGCATCGATCACGGCGCCGCATTCGTCGCGACCTGCATCGCCGCCGCCTTGGGTTGCCTGTTGATGGGCCTCTACGCCAACTGGCCGGTGGGCCTGGCACCGGGCATGGGCCTGAACGCGTTCTTCACCTACACCGTGGTCGGCACCATGGGCTACAACTGGGAAACCGCATTGGGCGCGGTGTTTATTTCCGGTGTGCTGTTTATGTTCCTGACCCTGTCGCGGGTGCGTGAATGGCTGCTCAACAGCATTCCGGTGAGCCTGCGTTATGCCATGGGCGCGGGAGTCGGGTTGTTCCTCGGACTGATCGGCCTGAAGACCGCCGGCATCGTCGTGGACAGCCCCGCTACCCTGATCAAGCTCGGCTCCCTGCACGAGCCCGGCCCGTTACTGGCTGCGGTGTGTTTCCTGATGATCGCCGTGCTCAGCTATCACCGCGTGTTCGGCGCGATCCTAATCAGCATTATTGCCGTGACACTGGCCGGCTGGGGCCTGGGACTGGTGCAATACAACGGGGTCATGTCGACTCCACCGAGCCTGGCGCCCACCTGGATGGCGATGGATGTGGTCGGTGTATTCAACGTCAGCATGATCAGCGTCGTGCTGGCCTTCCTGTTCGTGCACATGTTCGACACCGCCGGCACCCTGATGGGCGTTGCCCAGCGTGCCGGGCTGGTCAAACCTGATGGCAAGATCGAGAACCTGTCCAAGGCCCTGAAAGCCGACAGCGCCTCCAGCGTGTTCGGCGCCATGGTCGGCGTGCCGCCGGTGACCAGCTATGTGGAAAGCGCCGCCGGTGTCGCGGCGGGTGGCCGTACAGGGCTTACCGCGGTGACGGTCGGTGTGCTATTTATTGCCGCGATGTTCTTCGCACCACTGGCCGGGATGATCCCCGCCTACGCTACCGCGGGTGCCTTGATCTATGTCGCCATGCTGATGATGGGGGGCATGGCCCACATCGAATGGGACGAAGCGACCGACAGCATCCCGGCCATCGTCACGGCCATCATGATGCCCCTGACCTTTTCGGTCGCCGACGGTATTGCGTTGGGCTTCATCACCTATGTGGTGCTTAAGGCCGGCACCGGTAAACACAAGAAAATTTCTGTCAGTCTGTGGGTGCTTTGCGCGATTTTCATCGCCAAGTTCATCTTCTTGTAGGCACGGGATTATTCATCAGCCTCACCCCGTCGGGTGAGGCGTTCTTGCATCAGGAGCAAAGCAATGAATCTGGAAACCTGGCTGTTGTTCAGCGGCGCCGCTCTGGTGGTGATCCTCATCCCCGGCCCACTGTCGTTGCTGATGATCGGCAACAGCCTGAACTATGGCCTGCGCCGCTCGTATCCGGCGTTCCTGGGTGGCGTGATCGCCTCGATTTGCCTGCTGAGCGCATCGGCGCTGGGGCTCGGCGCTCTGTTATTGGCGTCGGAACAGCTGTTCAGCGCCCTGAAGATGGTCGGCGCGTTGTACCTGTTTTATCTGGCCTGGCAGAGCTGGCAGCAATCGCGCCAGCCGTCCCAGGGTGCCGAAGTGCCCCAGGCCGCTGCCATCCCACGCTTTCGCGCCCTGTTCGGCCGGGCGTTCGTGCTGGGTGCCAGCAATCCCAAGGACATTCTGTTCTTCGCCGCTTTCCTGCCGCAATTCTTGAGCGCCGAACAACCGTTCCTGCCGCAACTGCTGATCATGATCGCCACCTGGACCGCTCTTGATCTGCTCTGCAAGCTGGCTTACGGCCTCGGTGCCCACGGCGCGGCGCGGTATCTGCGCACGGGTAAAGGCCAGAGTTGGTTCAATCGCGTCAGTGCAGGACTCTTTGGCGGTGCAGGCGCGGCCTCTTTGATGTCCACTCACTGAGTCCCTGATTTTGCGAAACAGCCTCATTTTCTATTCGAGGCTTTCGCAAAACGTAGAAACAACCCATCGATATACACCCCGCCAGGAAGCATCTTACATATAGGGCCACTCAATCATCGTTGAACAAGGACGTTCACAATGGCCCAGATTTTCCAGCCCGGCTCCGTGCCCGACGACTATGCCGTAGTCATTACCGATTTAGGCGTGCGTACAAATAAACACGCCATGGAAACACTCGATTTCAAGACTGCCGATGGGACGCAGTTGAGTTCGGAGCACAAACATAGACAAACCCAACTTGAAATCGTCGATAAACTTTACGGCCCGATGCACATCGGTTCCGTGACTGTCACCCGTTCAGCCCTGGATGCGCTGGGCGCAACCACCGATGGACAGCCGCTGAACGGCGACAATACTTTTTTCCGCAGTCCCAATCGCTTTTTCGTGAACTCGTTACAATTCAACGCAAGCAATATTGAAACACGGCTCAAACTAACCGCCGACGCAAACGACTATCGGTTACCCACGTTGCTGTTTGAAATGGCGAGCCAGCGCTTACCCGCCGCGCCCCCATTATTGAGGCAAACGCCCGAAACCCAGGCCGAACCTGCCAGCCATCGAAGAACGCTGGAGAAACTCCTGAATTCTGCCCAAAAGCTCGATATACAAGGGCTTAGCCATAGAGCATTCAGTTGGGCAAATACGACCAAGAGCAATATCCTCATCCCTACAGGGCTTGGACTTCAGGCCTTCGGCATCTACAGCGGTCTGCGAGGCCTGCAAGACGCCATCCGTAACAAGGACGCCTACCAGACCATTTTCAATGGGACCAGCGTGGCCGCCGAAGTCGCTTCTATCGGTGTCGAAGCTGCGGTGACCAGACAAGCCTCTCAGATGATCAGGGCCGGCCAACGCTCCCTCGGGGATTTTGCCAAAACGACCTTTGCCACGCGCCTCGCTCGTGGAAGCGGGCTGATTGCCAGCGTCCTGACACTTCCTTTCGATGTCATCGCCGCGGTCGATTCTTTCAAAGCGGCCGCCCACGCCACCGGCAAAGAAGCCACCGATCACTATGTCAGCGCAGCCTTGAGCGTCACCAGCGCCGCGATGACCTTAACCATTGGCATAGCGGCGCTGGCGGGATTTGGGTCAGCCGGTCCTGCGGGCCTTGCCGCCGGGCTTATCCTGGTGGTGGGCTCACAAATCTGGGGCGCGATTCGTCAAGTCGATGAAATCGATGACTATATAGAACTCACCGTACACGAGCGTCTGCGCACCGGTTGGTTCGCCTTCTGGGCAATGGGCCCTGATAAAGATATCCAGGATCGCTACACCATCACCAAGGCTACCGCCGAACATACAAAGCTGCTGCAGGCCAATGCCTCGCACTTGCTCAAAGGCCCACTAAGAGACAGCACCGAGGCAATCGTAAACGGTACATTCACCGTGGAACTCGAACCGGTGCCCTACAACACTTGGAACTGGTGGACCGGTGCCAGGTATCGGGCGACGACAGTCCGTCCGAAGATCAAAGACAACGACGACCGGGTCGATGCACGCACAGGGGTTACTGCTCGGACGCCGGGTGCAGTCATTGAGGCGTCGGCGGAGCATAAAGCTATCCACTGGTACATAGGCGGCGGCAACGACACTGTAGAAGGCGTCGAAAACAAGCCGAACGTCTTTCACTACGGGGCGGGTCATAAAAAACTCACCGGTGGCACAAAAGACGACGTGTTTATCTTCGAAGGCTCGACAGAGGCCCTCAGTGAAACTTCGGCTAATAAACTGGCAGGTGGCTTGGGCAATGACACTCTCGTGTTATCGGGCCGTAGCCGCAGTCACCACGAGCCACGCCTGGGTTATCAGGTCGATCTGGACGCCGGGCAAGTGTCCATCATCACTCAAGCAAGTCATGACACGCAGAGCAAGCATCATCGCCATGCGGACCTTGAAAGTATTGAAAACGTAGAAATCCCTGAGGGCGGTGCCAACATC
Source organism: Pseudomonas sp. NFACC45 (assembly GCF_900113505.1). Classification (NCBI taxonomy): domain Bacteria; kingdom Pseudomonadati; phylum Pseudomonadota; class Gammaproteobacteria; order Pseudomonadales; family Pseudomonadaceae; genus Pseudomonas; species Pseudomonas sp. NFACC45. Next base: position 32,127 of record NZ_FOPO01000012.1, on the reverse strand, counting down.
ATCAAAGGGACAGCCGGCCCAAACATCATCAAGTCCCGCGGCAATGATTCAATCGAAGCCGGCGCGGGAGACGACCGAATTTATATTCTCAATGGAAATAACCGTAACGCAGACGGCGGACCTGGCGAGGATATCTATGCCATCGCTCATAAACCCGGCCACGTTTCCATCACCGAAGATGGCGTGGACAACAGCGTCATCGCACTGGAGTGGAGAGCTGACTTGATTGAAAGCTGGCGAATTGAAGAAGGTCATCTGGTCATTACTTCATGCTTTGATGCAAGCGATCGGGCGTTTTGCAAAGTCACCATCAGGGAAGTCTATGAAGACTCTGATTTTCCAAGAACCCTACAAAACAACAGGCTGACGTTCATCACTCAGGATGGCTACCATTTGGTACCCGACCTGCCCGACACGATCGAAAGCAGCCCGCTCGACATTGAAACAGTCGTGGTGCAACCCGGCACCCCCCGAAACCCGGCTATCCTGCCCGATCGAAGCGAGCAGCAGATCAGCCATGACAAAGACACCAGCTACTATGTTTCACATCTCAATGAACTGACCACACTCAAGGTCAAACAAAAAAGCGAGTTTTCCACCACCCTTCATCTGGACTACGCCAACGCCGAGCTGAGTCGTATCGAGGCCTACTACAAGGCTCATGTCACTCAGAAAGATGAAGGGGACAGTATCAAATACGGCGAATGTGGCCTGACCTTACACTTTGGTGCTCGCCGAGTCGTATTGAAAAATCTGGCAAGTTCCGATGAGCGCTATAGCGCGCAAAACCCGAAGACCGGCCGGCGTGCATTTTCCACCCTGGGTTCGCATCATACTTTTATCCTCACCATGAACGACGGCTCGTCCTACCGCCTGGTCCAACCCTCGCCCGACTACGGCCTGTTGCTGGACGAAACATTCATCGGTAAAGATCCGGTGGAATGGAAAACAGACGCTCCATTGCCATTGACGCCTACCAAAAAGAAATACGCCTATCTACCACCCTTGGACAAAAAACCTTATTACATGCGCAGATGGGCAACCTGCGCCATGCTGACATCGCCCACAGAACAGACGGGTATCGAAGTCCTGATTGGCGAAGGCTCCACCTACCTTGTTCACCTGAGCCCGAACATGACACTGCGCCTGTCCACGCCGGGTGCATTGGCCGGCGCCAATCCTCGGTTACCCCGTGCCTCCCTATGGGAGTTGGATGCCACGCGCCTGGGTCAAGTCGAGATAAAACTGTCCTCCAACCTGCTTCAAATGGGTGGAACGACTATCCATCTTCCCGTCTATGAAGCTGAAGACCTTGTCGACCCGATACGAGTCATCACTGCACAAGGCGTTGTTTATGCTGTCGACAGCCTGTTTGAGCGGGTTTATGTAGAAGCGCTTGATGGCCGCTATTTTACCCCGTTAACCGACCCCAACACCGCATTGCCCAGCGAACTGTCGAGCCTGACATCCGAAGAACTGAAGGTGCTTCACGTTGCACTCAAAGACGGCTCTCCCGGCACATTGAGCTACAACCTCAGAACCCGCAAATGGATCCTGGACACCGATAAGTCCCGAGTCATTGAAGTGGCGAACCTGAGAAAAACAGACCTGTGTGACCACGCCCTCAAGATCTATCAGGATCTGGCTCGCGAGGGGCTCAATCAGTCGCCCCCCCTGGGTGATGACGCACTTCGTCTGTTGCGGGAGAAGTGCGTGGAGCTGATAGAAAGCTTCACATTGGACAACTCAGTGATGTTTGCGCGGGCGTTGGCGCTGAGCGCAGTCTTCGGCATAAGGCTCTCGCAATTGAGCTGGTTCCTCTCATTGGCTGAGGCGTCTCCCGAACCTACCTGACCTTGAAAAACGTCTTCGACGGTTTCTTTCACACGCCATACATATGTAGTGCACCTGTCTGCTGGTTTTCCACGAACATTCTTGAACCCAGGGCCTGTCAGCCTCCGGCTATACGACAGGCCATGAGCTTGATACCTACATGAATCATTCATATTCAAACTCAAGAGCAGACATTTTCAATGAGTCCAAGACGAAACACCCGCCCCTCTCTTACAAAGTCGTCCCCTGATACGCCTCACTCCAGTCGCGATACGTCGCTGGACACAATACTCGGCAATCCCACGAGAGGCGCGGACACCGATCAGGCATCCGGTTCGCCAACCGGACGACAACTTGATGCAACTGAATCGCAGCACCCGACTATTCAGGTATCCGAAATCACATCCGCGACAGCTATCCGTGATGGCTCCCTGTCGGTATCGCTGGACAATTATTACCTTTCACCCGAGCTGATACCCCTGTTATCGGAGCCGGACGCAACCTCTGGAATCCGCACGTTCAAGACACGCACCTACGTTGAGCTTGAAGAAGGTGGGACGGTGCTGCTTGGTCGCGACTCCGAACAGAACTACAGAGCCCGAGCAGGCACTGAACTTGTTGCCTCTGGACCACGCCTGGAACAAGTGGAGGGCAGCCTCCTATGGCGTCGAATTGCGCACCTCGACGTGACACAGCACGCAGACTCCAATCTCCCGCCTACACGGGCATTCAGGAAGAACTGGGGGGTTGACCCAAGATTCACATTGTCCGAATTGCTCACCATCGACAATGTTCACTATAAGGTGGTGACACGTACCGACGCGCGAGAATCCCCAATCACCTACATTCAGTCACCCGCCCATCCCATTTATGATTTTGACCTGCTCGAAGCCACCCTCAGGCATGTGCCTGACGAACAACCCCGAGGCGCAATACAAGTTCCGCCGGACCAGCATTGGGAAATTGACGCCAGACTACCCTTTGAAAAACCACTGACCGCTTACGTCCGGGATTTTTTTCCAGAAGTCACCACGGTCACCCTGGAAAACATCGCAAGAAAGCAATTTGAACTGAGCAATGACTCGCCGTTCGCCGACGCTGCGGGTTTGACCGCACTCCGGCAGATTTACAGCAGTTGGCAAAACGCGACCCTCTCGCCACATCCGCAATGGTCCGATCCACTACTGATGCTTCCGATTCTTCCCACCTCTTCGGCATCCCGAGGCGCTGCCCGCTCGATAGCCCTGCCCCATCCTTCCTCAACAGGAACATTGAATCGATTGGATTTTGATCCCCTGCGGTTCCAGCGACAGTGGCTTCTTTATCTGACGTCGTACTCGCCAGTGGAATTCAAACGCTTTATGGCCGCCCTTCTGACGCGTAATGGCTACACCGTCATTGAGCCCAACTCGTTCAATAGCTTTCCAGCATTGGTATTTCGCCGCACAGGGCATGACTATGTATTTTTCATGAGCCTGCACCGCACCAGAATTCCGAAGATTTCCCTTCCCATGTATATGGATCCCAAGACCGCCGACCTGCGTCTGGAAACCCAGGTCGGCGGAGTCGCTGCGAAAGCCGTCAACGATGCCCACAGTGCCAATAAAATCATCTGGCTCAAGGGCGGTACGGAAATTCGTCCAGGCGTTGCAGACACGATTTTTATCATCCGGGATGACAATGCCAGGCTGTAAATACATGGCTCAAAAAAAAGCCCGCAGTGTGAGCGGGCGAAAAACCAAAGAAGCTACATGCGCAGTCGCTTCCAGGACAAGGCAACGACTTGGGGGATCAGCTGCCTCGATACGTTGAATAAGCGTAGGGCGAAATCAGCAGGGGCACGTGGTAGTGCTCCTGCTCGGCCGAAATGCCGAAGCGCAGCACCACCACATCCAGGAACGCCGGCTCGGACAGCTGGACGCCACGGGTGCGGTAGTAATCGCCGGCATGGAATTGAATCTGATAGACGCCGCTACGGTAGTCATCCCCTTGCAATAACGGTGCATCGCAACGGCCGTCGCTGTTGGTCAGCGCGCTGGCGACCCATTGCAGTTGCGCACCTTCGACGCGGTACAACTCGACCTTGATCGAGCTGCCCGGGCAGCCGTGCGCGGCATCCAAAACGTGAGTAGTCAAACGTCCCATTGATTGTGCGCGCCTCGCTGCAAGCAGTCCGGCCCGACGCCTCCTGAATCAGTTGAAAGACAGGCCGCACCATTTCGGAGCGCGAAACGCTGCGGCGATGAGCGAATTAAGACACTTCAAACGAAAATTGTACACAATAAAAAACAGAAATTTATCCCTTTCCTCATTCGCGGCGGGTTCTGACCCGATCGGCAATCAAACCAGCCTATACAATGGATTGTCCTGATTTAGCTGACCAAGTGGGCAGGTTTCTTGCAGTGTAGACCCGCAAGGGACGGCGATGAAAAATGCAAAAATTCAGGCTTACAAAGCGCACATAAAGTTGTATACAATCAATCCATCGCTGTGACGCCATCCTGTGACTCATCCCCCAGGGCGCCACCTACATGGCTCGAACAAGAAGGAAAACTGCAGTGAGCGCTGACTACCCACGCGACCTGATCGGTTACGGCAGTAACCCTCCCCACCCTCAGTGGCCGGGCAACGCCCGCATCGCCCTGTCCTTCGTGCTCAACTACGAGGAAGGCGGCGAGCGCAACGTGCTGCATGGCGACAAGGAGTCCGAAGCGTTTCTCTCGGAAATGGTTTCGGCACAACCGCTGCAGGGTGAGCGCAACATGAGCATGGAATCGCTCTACGAGTATGGCAGCCGCGCCGGTGTCTGGCGGATCCTCAAGCTGTTCAAGGAATTCGATATTCCGCTGACGATCTTCGCGGTGGCCATGGCTGCCCAGCGCCACCCTGACGTGATCCGTGCCATGGTCGCCGCCGGTCACGAAATCTGCAGTCACGGTTATCGTTGGATCGACTATCAATACATGGATGAAGCCCAGGAACGCGAGCACATGCTCGAAGCGATCCGCATCCTCACCGAAATCACCGGCGAACGCCCGTTGGGCTGGTACACCGGCCGCACAGGCCCCAACACCCGCCGGCTGGTCATGGAAGAAGGCGGTTTTCTCTATGACAGCGACACCTACGACGACGACCTGCCCTACTGGGAACCGAACACCCCCAACGGCAAGCCGCACCTGGTGATTCCGTACACCCTGGACACCAACGACATGCGCTTCACCCAGGTCCAGGGTTTCAACACGGGCGACGATTTTTTCCAATACCTCAAGGATGCCTTCGACGTGCTGTATGCCGAAGGCAGCGAGGCGCCGAAGATGCTTTCCATCGGCCTGCACTGCCGCCTGATCGGCCGTCCTGCCCGCCTCGCAGCCCTCAAGCGGTTTCTTGAATACGCCAAGGGTCATGAGCATGTCTGGTTCAGCCGTCGCGTCGACATCGCCCGCCACTGGCAGCAGACCCACCCGCATCCGGGCGCTTCGAAATCAGGGGCTTCAAAATGACCGCATTCCAGACCCTCAAGCCTTCGACCTTGAGCCGCGAAGCGTTCGTCAAAGCCTTCGCTGACATCTACGAACATTCGCCATGGGTCGCCGAAAAGGCTTTCGACCTGGGCCAGGACCCCTCGATCGACCAGATCGAGACCCTGCACCAGCGCATGAGCGACATCCTGCTGTGCGCCGATCATGCCAGCCAACTGGCACTGATCAACGCACACCCGGACCTGGCCGGCAAAGCCGCCGTTCAGGGCCAACTGACCGAGGCCAGCACCAACGAACAGGCTGGCGCCGGTATTCACCAATGCTCGAGCGATGAGTTCCAACGCTTCACCGAGCTGAACGAGGCCTACAAAGCCAAGTTCAAGTTTCCCTTCATCATGGCGGTAAAAGGCAGCAACCGGCATCAGATCCTCGCGGCGTTCGAAACGCGCATCCACCATTCGGCAGATACCGAGTTCAAATGCGCGCTGGCAGAGATCAACAAGATCGCGTTGTTCCGATTACTGATTCTTTAGCGCGCAGCCCTGAGACCCAGGCCCCTGCAAGCATCCCCAGCCAACTTACTAAAGGCAGACAAGAAGAATGAAAGCTTACGCCGTACCCTTCGAGAAGTTCGTCAACCTGGCCGACGCCCGCCTGGGCACCAAGATCATCTCGGTCACCGATGACTGGTTCGCCGACGCCAACCGTCTGTTCCAGCCGACACCGGCCGTATGGAAGGAGGGCGTATTCGATGACAACGGCAAGTGGATGGACGGCTGGGAGTCGCGCCGCAAGCGCTTCGAAGGCTACGACAGCGCGGTGATCCGCCTGGGCGTGCCCGGTTCGATCAAGGGCGTGGACATCGACACTTCATTCTTCACCGGTAACTACCCGCCGTCGGCGTCCCTGGAAGCCTGCTTCCTGGCCTCGGGCGAGCCAGACGAACATACCCAATGGACTGAAGTGCTGTCGGCCGTGGAACTGCAAGGCGACAGCCACCACTACCATGAAATCAGCAATGACCAGGCCTTCAGCCACCTGCGCTTCAACATCTACCCCGATGGCGGCGTGGCCCGCCTGCGGGTCTACGGCATTCCGTACCGCGACTGGTCGGCCGTGGGCGACAATGAACAGATCGACCTGGCCGCGGCCCTCAATGGCGGTCGCGCCCTGGCCTGTTCCGACGAACACTTCGGTCGCATGAGCAACATCCTCAACCCCGGTCGCGGAGTGAACATGGGCGATGGCTGGGAAACCGCCCGTCGTCGTACCCCCGGTAATGACTGGGTAATCGTCGCCCTGGGCCATGCCGGCGAGATCGAGAAAGTCATCGTCGACACCTTGCACTTCAAGGGTAACTACCCGGACAGTTGCTCGATCCAGGGCGCGTTCGTCAAGGGCGGCACCGACAGCCAGATCGAAACCCAGTCGCTGTTCTGGCGCGAATTACTGCCCAGCCAGAAGCTGGAAATGCACGCCGAACACACCTTCGCCGAGCAGATCAAAGCCTTGGGGCCGATCACCCACATCCGCCTGAACGTGTTCCCGGATGGTGGCGTGAGTCGCCTGCGGGTGCTCGGCAAGGTCGCGAAGTAATGCTGAGCCTGTAGGAGCTGGCGAAGCCTGCGATCTTTTGATCTTTGTTTCTCAAAGGGCAAGATCAAAAAGATCGCAGGCTTCGCCAGCTCCTACAGGGAATGCAGTGAACTGAAAATACATTTCAAAGATAAGAAGACCAGCATGCGCACACTCAAGATCGAACCGTTGACCAAAGAAGCCTTCGCCCCGTTCGGTGACGTGATCGAAACCGACGGCAGCGATCACTTCATGATCAACAACGGTTCGACCATGCGCTTCCATCGCCTGGCGACGGTTGAAACCGCCGAGCCGGACGACAAGGCGATCATCAGCATCTTCCGCGCCGATGCGCTGGACATGCCGTTGACCGTGCGCATGCTGGAGCGCCATCCGCTGGGCAGCCAGGCGTTTATTCCGCTGCTCGGCAACCCCTTTCTGATCGTGGTCGCGCCACTTGGCGATGTACCTGTATCAGGTTTGGCCCGCGCCTTCGTCACCAACGGCAGGCAGGGCATCAATTACCATCGCGGCGTCTGGCACCACCCGGTGCTGACGATCGAAAAGCGGGATGACTTCCTGGTGGTTGATCGCAGTGGCACAGGCAATAACTGCGATGAGCATTTCTTCAAAGAGGATGAGTGTTTGATCCTCGCCCCCCACCAATAAGAGAAGCGTCCGATCACGCGAAAACAAGCGTGACGGGCGAGAGGTAAAGACTGTGGAAGCACATATGCTGGAATGGCTGAACCTGAGTGTGCGCTGGGTTCATATGATCACTGGCGTGGCCTGGATCGGCGCGTCGTTCTACTTCGTCTGGCTGGAAAACAACCTCAATCGCGTCAACCCCAAAAGCGGTCTGGCCGGTGATTTGTGGGCCATCCACGGTGGCGGCATCTACCACCTGGAGAAATACAAACTCGCGCCGCCGTCCATGCCGGACAATCTGCACTGGTTCAAATGGGAAGCCTACTTCACCTGGATGTCGGGCGTCGCCCTGCTGTGCCTGGTGTTTTATTGGAACCCGACCCTGTACCTGCTGGCACCGGGCAGCAGCCTGAGCGGGGCCGAAGGCGTCGCCCTGGGCATCGGCTCGTTGTTCGTCGGCTGGTTCGTGTATTCCTTTCTCTGCGACTCGGCCCTGGGCAAACGCCCTGCCCTGCTCGGCCTGATCCTGTTCGTGCTGTTGATCGCCGCGGCCTACGGGTTCAGCCAGGTGTTCAGCGGTCGCGGTGCCTACCTGCATGTCGGGGCAGTTATCGGGACGATCATGGTCGGCAACGTGTTCCGCATCATCATGCCGGCCCAACGCGCGCTGGTGGCAGCCATTGCCGAGAACCGCACCCCGGATCCGGCACTGCCGGCCAAGGGCCTGTTGCGTTCGCGCCACAACAACTACTTCACCCTGCCGGTGCTGTTCATCATGATCAGCAACCATTTCCCGAGCACTTATGGCAGCCAGTACAACTGGTTGATCCTGGCTGGGATCGCCGTGGCGGCGGTGTTGGTGCGGCATTATTTCAATACCCGTCACGACAGCAACAAGTATGCCTGGACGCTGCCGGTCGGCGCGCTGGCGATGATCTGCCTGGCTTATGTCACGGGTCCAAAACCCATGGCCACAGCGCCGGAAGTCGCCAAAGCCCCTGGCGTGATCGAGTACCAACCGTTGCCGGAAACGGCAGTGGGCGGCGGCGCGAAACCGGCAACGCCCGCGGCCGCACCGGCATCGACGCCGGCCCAGGCCGCCAATGTCCAAGGTCCTTCCTTCGAGAAAGTCCATAGCGTGATTCAGGAGCGCTGCTCGGTCTGCCATTCGGCCAAACCCACCAGCCCGTTGTTCAGCGCCGCGCCGGGCGGTGTGATGTTCGATACCCCGCAACAGATCCAGCAACAAGCCGCGCGCATCCAGGCCCAGGCCGTGGCGACGCAGATCATGCCTCTGGGCAATATCACCCAGATGACCCAACAGGAACGCGACCTGATCGGCGCGTGGATCACCCAGGGGGCGCGGACCAACTGAGTCCCGCCGACATCAAACCTGACATCACCCGCTACACGTAATACCGCTGACAGGCAGACCGGCACACCACCGGTCGCCCGTCAGCGACTGCCTGCGCCTCAACAATAAAAACAAGAGGAAAGCATCAGATGACCCAGCCCCGCCATCACGCCCCAAATTTGCCACGAATGCGCCGTTGCAGGGCACTTGAGCCCATGAATGCAGGGCCGTATCCTGCGCGGCCGTTTGAATCCGGTACCGCATAAAACCAGCAGATCCTGACCGATACGCCAACTATTGCAGTGTTGGCAGATATCGGCTCCCGCTGAACACACTTTTTCGACCGCTTCACACCACTGAACAAGCCATTTTTCCGATTTATCCCGGTCTTGGCTCAGCTCTTGCTGTCAGCGCTTGTCACAAACAAAAAGCTGACCGAACGGATGTTTTTTCCGTAGAAAAAAGCGCCACACCAGAGCGCTGATCTTAAAAAAAAAAGCAGTACCACTTACCTTTGGGAGCAAACCGAATGAAACATACGTGCACCAGCCTGATACTTGCGGGATCTTTGCTGACCGCCGGCCAAGCGATGGCCGACGACCTGTTCCAATGGCAGAACAACAGCCTGACTTACCTCTATGGCAAGGATTTCCAGGTCAACCCGCGCATCCAGCAAACCGTGACCTTCGAGCACGCCGATGCCTGGAAATACGGCGACAACTTCTTCTTCCTCGACCGGATCTTCTACAACGGCCAGGACGACAGCAATTCCGGCCCGAACACCTACTACGGTGAGTTCAGCCCACGCCTGTCGTTCGGCAAAATCTTCGACCAGAAGCTGGAACTGGGTCCGATCAAAGATGTGTTGCTGGCCATGACCTATGAGTTCGGTGAGGGTGACAACGAGTCCTACCTGATCGGTCCGGGCTTCGACCTGGCGATCCCCGGTTTCGATTACTTCCAGTTGAATTTCTACAACCGCCAGACCGAAGGTCCGCGCGCTGGCGACAACGTCTGGCAGATTACACCGACCTGGGCCTACACCCTCCCGGTGGGCTCATCCGACATCCTGATCGACGGCTTCATCGACTGGGTGGTGGACAACGACAGCAACTCCAAAGGCACCTACCACGCCAACCTGCACATCAACCCGCAGATCAAATATGACTTGGGCAAGGCACTGAAGCTGGGCGCCAAACAGTTGTATGTGGGTGTGGAATACGACTACTGGAAGAACAAATACGGGATCAAAGACAGCGAGGGCTTCAAGACCGATCAGAGCAATACCAGCTTCTTGCTCAAGTATCACTTCTGATTGATTCACCTGAACTCTGGAAACACAAGGATCCAGGTGGGAGCGAGCTTGCTCGCGATGGCGGTGGGTCAGGCTAAATAGCTGTTGGATATGCCGCCGTCATCGCGAGCAGGCTCGCTCCCACAGTTTTTTCCGGGTGGCTGCAAGATTCACATCCACCACAAATCCCCTGTGGGAGCGAGCCTGCTCGCGATAGCGGTGGGACTGCTTGCATCAATCTTCAGGACAACCGCAAAAACCGGCTCAACGCCTCGCGCTGGGCCAAGGCATCCTGGCGCCCCAACTCGATCAGTTCACTGCAATAGCCCGCTTCGAACAGCAGATAACTCAGCACCCCGGCACCGCTGGTCTTGGTTGCGCCCGGCCCGCGCAGGAACATGCGCAGCGCGCGGGGCAATTCCAGGCGATGGCGGGCGGCGATTTCGTCGATCGGCTGGCTCGGCGAAATCACTAACACCTCCACCGGCGCCGCGCCCAGCGCATGCGCCGGCACGTCATCGGGCAGCAGATGACTGAAGCCATTCAGACGCTCCAACAACTCGATGTCGCTTTCCAGGCTGTCAATGAACGTGCTGTTGAGCATGTGGCCACCGATCTGCGCCAGCGTCGGTTGCTGGCCGGTGTAACTGCGCTGCAACGGCTCTGACGAACCAAGGCCACGCGGATTGCCGCTGACCCCGATGACCAGCACGCGATTGGCCCCCAGGTGCAGGGCCGGGCTGATGGGAGCCGATTGACGCACCGCGCCGTCGCCGAAATATTCCGGGCCGATCCTGACCGGCGCGAACAGCAGGGGGATCGCTGAACTGGCGAGCAGGTGCTCCACCGACAACAGCGCCGGTACGCCGATTCGCCGATGCCGCAACCAGGCGCCGATGGTGCCGCGGCCCTGGTAGAAGGTCACAGCCTGGCCGGACTCATAACCGAACGCAGTCACCGCCACGGCCCGCAATTGCTGCTGCGCGATCGCCTGTTCGATACCGGAGGCGTGGAATTGAGACTGGAGCAGTTCGCGCAACGGCGAACTGTCGATCAGCGCCACCGGTAACCGCGCGCCCAGGCCCAGCAAGCTGTGGCTGATGAAACGGGTTGCCTGGGCAATCACGCCCCACCAGTCGCTGCGCATCACCTGATGGCTGCGCACCGCTTGCCAGAAGGCAGTCAGGCGCTCGATGGCCGTTTTGAAGTCCATCGCCCCGCTGGCCAGGCTGACCGCGTTGATTGCCCCGGCTGAGGTGCCGACAATCACCGGGAACGGGTTATCCGCCCCGTCCGGCAACAATTCGGCAATCGCTGCCAATACCCCCACTTGATACGCTGCCCGCGCCCCGCCGCCGGAAAGAATCAAACCTGTCACCGGTTCAAGTGGGGTCATCGCAACGCTCCGTGTTCAATAAGTGGACGACAGGCCTAACCGCGTTTGTCATACAGCTTCGGCTCGCCCGGCGGACGGCTCTTGAAGCGCCGGTGAGCCCAGAGGTATTGCTCGGGGCATCTGCTGACCGACTGCTCCACCCACCGATTGATACGGATGCAATCGGCCTCTTCGCTCTCCCCTGGAAAATCTTCCAGTGGCGCCTGGATCACCAAACGGTAACCACTGCCATCAGCCAGACGCTCCTGGATGAACGGCACCACCCGTGCCTTGCCCAGGCGAGCGAACTTGCTGGTGGCCGTAACCGTCGCGGCCTGGATTCCGAACAGCGGCACGAAGACGCTTTGCTTGGCGCCGTAGTCCTGGTCCGGCGCATACCAGATCGCCCGACCGGCCCGCAGCAGCTTGAGCATGCCGCGCACGTCGTCACGTTCCACCGCCAGGGAATCAAGATTGTGTCGCTCGCGCCCACGCCGCTGGATGTAGTCAAACAGCGGATTCTTGTGCTCGCGGTACATGCCGTCGATGGTGTGCTGCTGGCCGAGCAAGGCCGCGCCGATTTCCAGCGTGGTGAAGTGCAGCGCCATCAGAATCACCCCTTTGCCCTCGCGCTGGGCCTGCTTGAGATGCTCCAGACCTTCGACATGGGCCAGCTTCGCCAGGCGCGAGCGCGACCACCACCAACTCATGGCCATTTCAAAGAAGGCGATACCGGTGGAGGCAAAATTTTCCTTGAGCAGGCGCTTACGCTCGGCAGCGGACTTTTCAGGAAAACACAGTTCCAGATTGCGCTGGGCGATGCGCCGTCTGTCGCCGGCCACACGATACATCAGCGCACCCAATACACGACCGGCGCGCAGCAGCAGCGGATAGGGCAACTGAACAATCAGCCACAACAGCCCCAGACCGCACCACAGCAGCCAGAAACGCGGATGAAAAAATGCAGCTCGAAAACGCGGGCGATCCATTACAGCTTCCATAAAGACATGGGCCGCGCATTCTACATCGTTCGACCCGGCTTGCGGCCCGGGGACGATCTCGTTATAAGTCTCGGCACTTTTAGTGACAAGCCGTTGTACGCCGACCATGAGCCAAACCGAACCGCTAGACCAAGATCCCGTGTTCCAGCTGAAGGGCAGCATGCTCGCCATTACGGTGCTGGAGCTGGCCCGCAACGACCTGGAGAGCCTTGACCGGCAGTTGGCGGCCAAAGTCGCCCAGGCCCCGAATTTCTTCAGCAATGCCCCGTTGGTACTGGCCCTGGACAAGCTGCCGGCCGGCGAAGGCGCCGTGGATCTGCCGGGCCTGATGCGGGTTTGCCGCCAGCACGGCCTGCGCACCCTGGCGATCCGGGCCAGCCGTATCGAAGACATCGCCGCCGCCATCGCCGTGGACATTCCGGTGCTGCCGCCCTCCGGCGCCCGGGAACGGGTGCTGGAGCTAAGTCCGGCCGAGCCCCGGAAAAAGCCGGAAAAACCGCCAGAACCGACCATCAAGCCGACCCGGGTCATCACCTCTCCGGTACGTGGCGGGCAGCAGATCTATGCCCAGGGTGGCGATTTGGTCGTGGTGTCCTCGGTCAGCCCGGGCGCGGAACTTCTGGCCGATGGCAACATCCATGTATACGGCCCGATGCGCGGCCGTGCCCTGGCCGGTGTCAAGGGCGATACGAAAGCCAGGATTTTCTGTCAGCAGTTGAGCGCTGAACTGGTCTCTATCGCCGGACAGTACAAGGTTTCCGAGGATCTGCGTCGCGACCCGCTGTGGGGGGCCGGTGTCCAGGTCAGCCTGTCGGGCGACGTGTTGAACATCATTCGGCTTTAACGGATACTGCCGCATTTTCCAAGCATCTCTAAAACGTAGCGAAAACGGCTTAAACGACGTAGGAAAAAGGATAAGGCAGTGTTTACCGGAGGTAGACCCGTCCAGCATCCGATTCCAGCCAAGCCTGTCCAATTGCAGCAGTTTCAGAGATGTTTTTCAGGGGCTGAAAAAGTCCTTTTTCCTTAGGGGTGAAACACCTTGGCCAAGATTCTCGTGGTTACATCCGGCAAGGGTGGTGTGGGTAAGACCACCACCAGCGCCGCTATCGGTACCGGCCTCGCTCTGCGCGGCCATAAAACAGTCATCGTCGATTTCGACGTCGGCCTGCGTAACCTCGACCTGATCATGGGTTGCGAGCGTCGCGTGGTCTATGACTTCGTCAACGTGGTCAACGGTGAAGCGAACCTGCAACAAGCCCTGATCAAGGACAAGCGCCTTGAGAATCTGTACGTGCTGGCCGCCAGCCAGACCCGCGACAAAGACGCGCTGACCCAGGAAGGCGTGGAAAAAGTGCTGATGCAACTCAAGGAAGACTTTGAGTTCGTGGTGTGCGACTCCCCGGCCGGTATCGAGAAAGGTGCCCACCTGGCCATGTACTTCGCTGACGAAGCGATCGTCGTGACCAACCCGGAAGTCTCGTCGGTACGCGACTCCGATCGCATGCTGGGCCTGCTGGCGAGCAAATCCCGTCGCGCCGAGAACGGCGAAGAGCCGATCAAGGAGCACCTGCTGCTGACCCGCTACAATCCGCAACGCGTCAGCGATGGGGAAATGCTGGGCGTCGAAGACGTCAAGGAAATCCTCGCTGTTACCCTGCTGGGTGTGATTCCTGAATCCCAAGCGGTACTCAAGGCCTCCAACTCGGGCGTGCCGGTAATTCTCGACGACCAGAGCGACGCCGGTCAGGCGTACAGCGACGCGGTCGATCGCCTGCTGGGCAAAACCGTAGAGCATCGATTCCTCGATGTAACGAAGAAAGGTTTCTTCGAGCGCCTGTTTGGAGGTAGGTAATGAATCTTTTTGACTTCTTTCGTGCCAACAAAAAGCCAAGTACCGCCTCGGTCGCGAAAGAGCGTCTACAGATCATCGTGGCGCACGAGCGCGGCCAGCGCAGTACCCCTGATTATCTGCCAGCCTTGCAGAAAGAACTGGTGGAAGTGATCCGCAAGTACGTCAACATCGGGTCTGATGATGTGCATGTGGCGCTGGAAAGCCAGGGCAGTTGCTCGATTCTGGAACTCAATATCACCCTGCCGGATCGCTGATAGATCCTGCGGGAGCCACGGCGGCTCGGGCCTCATCGCTCTGTGTGTGTAGGAGCTGGCGAAGCCTGCGATCTTTTGATCTTGCACTTGAGACTCAAGTAAGTTCGAAGATCGCAGGCTTCGCCAGCTCCTACATACAGGACGGCGATAGGCCCGAGCCGCCGTTGGCGTTTGTTACGAGACTGTTTGAATGCCCCTGTCCAACATCCGCATCATCCATCAGGACGCCGCCGTCCTGGTGGTCGACAAGCCGACCCTGCTGCTGTCCGTGCCCGGCCGGGCCGACGATAACAAAGACTGCCTGATCACCCGCCTGCAGGAAAACGGCTACCCGGAAGCGCGAATCGTGCACCGGCTGGACTGGGAAACCTCTGGCATCATCCTGCTGGCCCGAGACCCGGACACCCATCGCGAACTGTCTCGGCAGTTTCATGACCGGGAAACCGAAAAGGCCTACACAGCATTGTGCTGGGGCCAACCGGAGCTGGACAGCGGCAGCATCGACCTGCCCCTGCGCTACGACCCACCGACCAAACCGCGCCACGTGGTGGATCATGAGCACGGCAAGCACGCCCTGACCTTCTGGCGCGTGCTGGAGCGTTGCGGCGACTGGTGCCGGGTCGAACTGACGCCGATTACCGGGCGCTCGCATCAGTTGCGCGTGCACATGCTGTCCATCGGTCATCCGCTGCTGGGCGACGGCCTCTACGCCCATCCCCAGGCCCTCGTTGCGCGGCCACGGCTGTGCCTGCACGCCAGCATGCTCAGCTTCACCCACCCGCAAAGCGGCGAACGCCTGCGCTTCGAGTGCCCGGCGCCGTTCTGAAAAATAGCGGCGCTTGCATCGCGAGCAGGCTCGCTCCCACATTGGATTGCAGGCGTACACAAAATTTGTGTTCACCCTGAGCCCCCTGTGGGAGCGAGCCTGCTCGCGATGGGGGCGGCACATTCAACGCAGATATCAATCACTGGCCACCCTCCCCATCGCCCCCCAATACGGTAAACTCCCGCGCATTGCTGTCTGGAGTTATTTATGCGCGCAGAGTTGAACCAGGGCCTGATCGACTTTCTCAAGGCCTCTCCCACCCCGTTCCATGCCACCGCCAGCCTTGCCCAACGCCTGGAGGCGGAAGGTTATCAGCGTCTTGACGAACGCGAGACCTGGACCACCGAGGCCAACGGCCGTTACTACGTCACGCGCAACGACTCTTCAATCATCGCCTTCAAGCTGGGCCGCAATTCGCCGCTGCACGACGGCATCCGCCTGGTCGGCGCCCACACCGACAGCCCCTGCCTGCGGGTCAAGCCCCAGCCGGAACTGCAACGCCACGGGTTCTGGCAACTGGGCGTGGAAGTCTATGGCGGCGCGTTGCTGGCGCCGTGGTTCGACCGCGATTTGTCCCTGGCCGGGCGCGTGACCTTCCGCCGCGATGGCAAGGTCGAAAGCCAGTTGATCGATTTCAAGGCGCCGATCGCCACGATTCCGAACCTGGCCATCCACCTCAATCGCGAAGCCAACCAGGGCTGGGCGATCAATCCACAGAATGAGTTGCCACCGATCCTTGCCCAGTTCGCCGGTGACGAGCGCGTCGACTTCCGTGCCGTGCTCACCGATCAACTGGCCCGCGAGCACGGCCTGAACGCCGACGTGGTACTCGATTACGAGCTGAGTTTCTACGACACCCAAAGCGCCGCGCTCATCGGCCTGCATGGCGATTTCATTGCCGGCGCACGCCTGGACAACCTGCTGTCGTGCTACGCCGGCCTGCAAGCCTTGTTGAACGCAGACACCGAAGAGACCTGCGTGCTGGTGTGCAACGACCACGAGGAAGTCGGCTCTTGCTCGGCCTGTGGCGCCGACGGTCCGATGCTGGAACAGACCCTGCGTCGTTTGCTGCCTGAAGGTGAAGAGTTCGTACGGACCATTCAGAAATCCCTGCTGGTTTCCGCGGACAACGCTCACGGCGTGCACCCCAACTACGCCGACAAACACGACGCCAACCACGGCCCGAAACTCAACGCCGGGCCGGTGATCAAGGTCAACACCAACCAGCGCTACGCCACCAACAGCGAAACCGCCGGGTTCTTCCGTCACCTGTGCATGGCCGAGGAAGTACCGGTGCAGAGCTTCGTGGTGCGCAGCGACATGGGCTGCGGCTCGACCATCGGCCCGATCACCGCCAGTCAGTTGGGTGTACGCACAGTGGACATCGGCTTGCCGACGTTCGCCATGCACTCGATCCGCGAACTGTGCGGCAGTCACGACCTGGCGCATTTGGTGAAGGTGTTGAGCGCGTTTTATGCCTGTCGTGAGTTGCCTTGAGCCTTTGTGGCGAGGGCGCTTCCTCCCGCTAGACCTGTAGGAGCTGCCGAGTGCAACGAGGCTGCGATCTTTCCCCAGACACTTGAGTTTCAAGCGAAAGATCAAAAGATCGTCCGAACGCGGCCCGAGCCTTCGGCAGCTCCTACAGGTCTAGCGGGAGCTTGCTCCCTCGCCACAATGATGTCCGCCTCAAGATTCGAGGTGGCCATGACCCACATCATCACACCCCGGCAAAACCCCAACTAAACTGACCTTATCGCCCCCCGACAAGGCCGTCGCCATGATCCCGATGTCTGCATTCAACGCCATGCTGGTGCCCATCATCGCCGGCATGATCCTGCTGGCCATCGGCTTCAACTTCCGAGACAAGAACGTCGGGGTGTTTGCCATGTGGATCGGCATGTTGTTGATCCTCGCCACGGTGGTGTTCAGGATCCTGGCCAAACTCAACGAGTCGATCTGACCTCACCTCAGGCAGCCGGGGGTTGTTCCGGCACGTCTACCCCAACGTGAATCGCATCGTGACGCCAGAACTCCAGGTCACAATCGATCAGCCGCTGATGCTGGTCATAATTGACCCGGGCAATCCGCAAACCAGGGCTGCCAACCGAGACTTTCAACGCCGCCGCCGCTTCAGGCTGTAGCGAGGTCGGCACAATCTCGAACTTCACCCGACCGTAGTGCAAGTCGTAATGACGGGCGTACAACTCGGTGATGGACTGATTGAGGTCGAATTCGAGGATGTCCGGAAAGTACTGCGGGTTCAGGTAGTGCTCGACATACAGCACCAGCCGCTCATCGATACGCCGCACACGGCAGATCTGGATCACACTGGACAGCGCCGGTAATTGCAGCCAGGCACACACTGCCGCCGAAGCCGGCTGCAGGCGGGCCGAGATCACCTGAGTGGAAGGCACTCGCCCCTGGGCGGTCACCATGGCGTGGAAATGGCTGCGCTGCATCAGGTTATAGGCCAGGCGTGGCGGCGAGACAAACCAGCCACGGCGCTCCTCGCGATAGATCTGCCCCTGGGCTTCGAGCTGCAACAACGCTTCACGCACGGTGATACGGGTAGTGCCGAACAATTCGCTGAGCTTGCGCTCGGCCGGCAACTTGCTGCCGGGCGCCAGTAAGCCGTGGTCGAGCTGCTCCTGCAGGACTTGCCCGATGGTTGTCACCGCTTTGGTTGTTTCGATGCGCATCAACGTTACCTATCTGGACTAGACCAGCACTCTTTCGGGGCGAAATCGATGGAGCATCCATCCGTTTCTCATGCTTGCAAGCCTAGGCACTGCACATGACTGGTAGATGACAGAACCGCCGAACGGTTCATTGTCATGCCTGCAAGTTAGCGGCCAAGTCCTTGCATATCAGCCGGTTAACCATGGTCTACGCTTAGTTGGCAGCCACTTTGCCCCAGCCTGACACGGGCTAACCTTTCCTGCACCGACATCAAAATGTCACAGGGCTCGCCTACATTGGCTCAGGTATTGCTGACCTAGACCAACACAACCGCAATCGCAGCGTTGAAAACGCCCATAGGAGCTTCGGATGAAACAGTTTTTCCTGGCATCACTGTTAGGCTCGACCATTGCCATGTGCACTGCTGCCATGGCCGCTGACACCGATTTGAAAACACTGGAAGCCGCTGCGAAAGCGGAAGGCACCGTGAACAGCGTCGGCATGCCCGATGACTGGGCGAACTGGAAAGCCACCTGGGATGACCTGGCCAAAATCTATGGTTTGAAACACATCGACACCGACATGAGCTCGGCCCAGGAAATCGCCAAGTTCGCCGCCGAGAAAGACAACGCCAGCGCCGATATCGGTGACGTTGGCGCCGCTTTCGGCCCGATCGCGGTCAAGCAAGGCGTGGTTCAACCCTACAAGCCGAGCACCTGGGAACAGGTTCCGGACTGGGCCAAGGACAAGGACGGCAACTGGGCCCTGGCCTACACCGGCACCATTGCTTTCATCGTCAACAAGAAGCTACTGCATGGCTCCGAAGTGCCGACCAAATGGGCCGACCTGAAAACCGGCAAATACAAAGTTTCCATTGGTGACGTGAGCACCGCCGCCCAAGCCGCCAACGGTGTGCTGGCCGCAGCCCTGGCCAATGGCGGCAACGAGAAAAACATTCAGCCGGCGCTGCTGATGTTCGCCGATATCGCCAAACAAGGGCGCCTGTCCATGGCCAACCCGACCATCGCCACCATGGAAAAGGGTGAAGTCGAAGTCGGTGTGGTCTGGGACTTCAACGGTCTGAGCTACAAGGCCAAGATGGCCAATCCGGATGATTACGTCGTACTGATTCCGTCCGACGGCTCGGTCATCTCCGGCTACACCACCATCATCAACAAATACGCCAAGCACCCGAACGCCGCCAAACTGGCTCGCGAGTACATTTTCAGCGACGCCGGCCAGATCAACCTGGCCAAGGGCAACGCCCGTCCGATCCGCGCCGAGCACCTGACCTTGCCTGAAGAGGTCAAGGCCAAGTTGCTGCCCAACGAACAGTACAAAGGCGTGACCCCGATCAAGGATGCGGATGCGTGGGAAAAAACCTCCAAGGAACTGCCGCAGAAGTGGCAGGAAGAAGTGATCATCAATATGGAGTAAAGGGGTGATGCCCCACTCGGATATCTGAAGATCATCCAACTGTGGGAGCGAGCCTGCTCGCGATAGCGGCAGGTCATTCAACATCATTGTTGAAGGTCGGCCGCCATCGCGAGCAGGCTCGCTCCCACAATGGATCCAGATAAACCCGAAATCTAATCGATACCTGCTGGAGTCCCGGTACCCATGAAGCACAACGTCATCCTGGTGGTGCTCGACGGCCTCAACTATGAGGTCGCCCGGCATGCCATGGGGCATTTGCAGGCCTATGTCAGCGCAGGACGCGCGGCGCTCTACACACTGGAATGTGAACTGCCCGCCCTGTCCCGTCCGCTCTATGAATGCATTCTCACCGGCGTTGTGCCGCTCGACAGCGGGGTCGTGCACAACAACGTCTCGCGCCTGTCGAACCAGCGCAGCATCTTCCACTACGCCACTGCAGGCGGCTTGAGCACGGCAGCCGCGGCCTATCACTGGGTCAGCGAGCTTTACAACGCTTCGCCGTTCGTGGCCGGTCGCGATCGTCATACCGACAACCCCGATCTGCCGATTCAACACGGCCATTTCTACTGGAACGACCATTACCCTGACTCTCATCTGTTCGCCGACGCCGAACACCTGCGTCAGCGCTACCTGCCGAATTTTTTGCTGGTGCATCCCATGAACATCGACGATGCCGGCCACAAGCACGGCCTCGACAGCCCGCAATACCGCAACAGCGCCCGCTCGGCCGACATCAACCTGGCGGTTTACCTGCAAGCCTGGCTCGACGCCGGTTATCAGGTGCTGGTGACATCCGACCACGGCATGAACAACGACCGCTCCCACAACGGCCTGCTGGTTGAAGAACGGCAAGTGCCACTGTTTGTCCTGGGCAGCGGCTTCAGCCTCAACCCCGATGCCGCGCCCAGGCAGACCGAACTGTGCGGCAGCATTTGCCAACTGCTCGGTGTTGCCCACGACAAACCCTATTGCCAGGAGTTGCTCAAGTGAATGCCATGACGCGCGGCAAATGGCTGGCAGCGTTGTGCCTGGTGCCCTTCGCGATTTTCTTCATCGTGTTCCAGATCGCCCCGCTGCTGTGGGTGCTGGTCAACAGCCTGGAATCGCAAGAATTCGGTTGGGGCCTGGCCAATTTCAGCAAGATTTTCAGTTCGAAGTTCTACCGCCAAGCGATCCAGCACAGCCTGGAAATCAGCTTCTGGTCCAGCGTGTTCGGCATCATCATCGCCGTACTCGGCAGCTATTCCTTGCGTCGGGTCGATTCGCGCCTGCGCAACTTCGTCAACGCCTTCGCCAACATGACCAGTAACTTCGCCGGCGTGCCCCTGGCTTTTGCCTTCATCATTTTGCTGGGGTTCAACGGCAGCATCACCATCATGCTCAAGCAGGCGGGGATCATTGAAGATTTCAACCTGTACTCGAAAACCGGGCTGATCATTCTCTACACCTACTTCCAGATTCCCCTGGGCGTGCTGCTGCTCTATCCGGCGTTCGATGCGCTGCGCGAGGACTGGCGCGAGTCCGCCGCGCTGCTGGGCGCCAAAGGCTGGCAGTACTGGCGGCACATCGGCCTGCCGGTGCTGACCCCGGCGCTGCTGGGCACCTTCGTGATCCTGCTGGCCAACGCCCTCGGCGCCTACGCCACGGTGTATGCGCTGACCACGGGCAATTTCAACGTTCTGCCGATTCGCATCGCCGCCATGGTCTCCGGGGACATTTCCCTGGACCCGAACATGGCCAGTGCCCTGGCCGTGGTGCTGGTGGCGTTGATGACCCTGGTGACCGTCGTCCATCAGTTGCTGCTCAAGAGGAGCTACCATGTCTCGCGCTGAATCGAGCTCTGCCGGGCTCTATCATCGGGTGGTGGTGTACCTGCTGTTCGCCATCCTGCTGCTGCCCCTGGCCGGCACGCTGATCTACTCCATCGCCAGCAGTTGGTCGGCCACCGTGCTGCCCAGCGGCTTCACCTTCAAATGGTATGTGCAGTTGTGGAGCGATCCGCGCTTTCTCAACGCCTTCGGCCAATCGCTGATCGTCTGCGTCGGCGCACTGGTGCTCTCGGTGGTGTTGATCCTGCCGCTGCTGTTTGTGGTGCATTACCACTTCCCGAAACTCGACGCGCTGATGAACATCCTCATCCTGCTGCCCTTCGCGGTGCCGCCGGTGGTGTCGTCGGTGGGGCTGTTGCAACTCTACGGTTCCGGGCCGCTGGCGATGGTGGGCACGCCGTGGATCCTGATCGGTTGTTACTTCACCGTCGCCCTGCCGTTCATGTACCGGGCGATCACCAACAACCTGCAAGCGATCAACCTGCGCGACCTCATGGATGCCGCCCAACTGCTCGGCGCCAGCACCTTCCAGGCGGCTTTGCTGGTGGTGCTGCCGAACCTGCGCAAGGGCTTGATGGTGGCGTTGCTGCTGTCCTTCTCGTTCCTGTTCGGTGAGTTCGTGTTTGCCAACATCCTCGTCGGCACCCGCTATGAAACCCTCCAGGTGTATCTGAACAACATGCGCAACAGCAGCGGTCACTTCACCAGTGCGCTGGTGATTTCCTACTTCTTCTTCGTACTGGTCCTGACCTGGGCGGCCAACATCTTGAACAAGGACAAAAGCCAATGAGCTACGTCAGCGTCCAACACCTGCAAAAAAGCTATGCCGGCACACCAGTGTTCAGCGACATCAATTGCGAAATCCACAAGGGCGAGTTCGTCACCCTCCTCGGCCCTTCCGGCTGCGGCAAGTCCACACTGCTGCGCTGCATCGCCGGCCTGACCACAGTGGATGCCGGTCAGATCCTGCTGGACGGCCAGGACATCGTCCCGCTGAGCCCGCAGAAACGCGGGATCGGCATGGTGTTCCAGAGCTACGCCTTGTTTCCCAACATGACCGTGGAACAGAACGTCGCCTTCGGCCTGCGCATGCAAAAGGTTGCGACCGAGGACAGCCGTCAGCGGGTGCTGGAGATTTTGCGGCTGGTGGAGCTGCACGACTTCGCCGCTCGCTACCCCCATCAACTTTCCGGCGGCCAATGCCAGCGCGTGGCCCTGGCCCGCTCCCTGGTGACCCGCCCGCGCCTGTTGCTGCTGGACGAACCGCTGTCGGCCCTGGATGCGCGGATTCGCAAACATTTGCGCGAACAGATCCGACAGATACAACGCGAACTTGGCCTGACCACAATCTTCGTCACACACGATCAGGAAGAAGCGCTGACCATGTCCGACCGGATTTTCCTGATGAACCAGGGAAAGATCGTACAAAGCGGCGATGCCGAAACCCTTTACACTGCGCCGGTCGATGTCTTTGCCGCCGGCTTCATCGGCAACTACAACCTGCTGGACGCCGACAGCGCCAGCAAACTGCTGCAACGGCCAGTGACCGGTCGCATCGCCATTCGTCCGGAAGCCATAGAACTGAGCCGCAGCGGCGAGCCCGATGCACTGATCCGCAGCCACAGCCTGCTGGGCAACGTGATCCGCTACCGGGTCGAGGCCCGCGGCGTAGAGCTGGTGGTCGACGTACTCAATCGTTCCGCCGCCGATTTGCACCCCGATGGCACACGACTGTCACTTTCCATCGATTCGACGGCGCTGTGTGAGGTAGCCTGATGGCTTTATTGATTTTGAAATTGATTTTGAAAAGGGAAACGCGCTGATGGCCCTGGCAATTTTTGATCTGGACGAAACCCTGATCCACGGCGATTGCGCCACCCTCTGGAGCGAGCAGATGGGGCGCCTGGGCTGGGTCGATCCAGAGTCGTTCATGCGTCGCAACAACGAGCTGATGGACGCCTACAGCCACGGCAAGCTGCGCATGGAAGAGTACATGGACTTCAGCCTGGAACCGATGATCGGCCGCACCCCGGAAGAAATCGAACACCTGGTGGCGCCATGGGTGGAAGACTTCATCGAACCGATCATCTTCAGCGACGCCACCAAGACCATCGCAGAACACCGCAAGGCCGGTGACCGGATCCTGGTGATCTCCGCCTCCGGCACGCACCTGGTCAAGCCGATTGCCGAACGCCTGGGCATTGATGAAATCCTGGCGATTGAACTGGAAGTGACCCATGGGGTGTACAGCGGCAAGACCGTCGGCACCCTGACCTATCGCGAAGGCAAGATCGCACGGCTGCTGGATTGGCTGGATGCCGAGGAAGAAAACCTTGAGGGTGCGAGTTTCTATTCCGACTCGCGCAACGACCTGCCGCTGCTACAGCGGGTGGATTATCCCCATGTGGTGAACCCGGATGCGGTGTTGAAGGCCCATGCCGAATCGGCCGGGTGGCCAATCCATACCTGGAAATGAACACTGAGCAGTCCCAGGAAGAACACCCTGGCTTTTGTGGCGAGGTGTGTCGGTAACTCCCGGCAATAAGGCTCCCACAGGTCAGCCTAGCCCAGCAGCAACCACAAGCTCCAGCCGAGCAACAACACACCGCAGATGCGACTGAGCCAGAGTCCCTGCGGCAGGTTTTTCTCCAGCAGGATGAAGGCGCCGATCACTGCGACCCAGAGCAGGTTCATCACGCCGACAACGAACAACAGGCCCATCAGGGCCCAGCAGCAGCCCAGGCAGTAAGCGCCATGGGCCAGACCCATGCGCCAGCCGCCGAGCACGTCGGGGCGCCAGTAGCTGAGAAGAAAATGCAGCGGACCGCGACAATGCTCAAGGCAGACCGCCTTGCTTGGCAGCCACTGATAGACGCCTGCGACCAGCAGCAGGCCGGCGCCCAACGCGGTACTGCTGACGCGCATCCCCGGACTGAGCAGAGTGAGCTGCTCGAGCGCCCATTGCAGCGCCGTGGCGCCCAAGGCGAAACCAACCCAGACCAGGCCATAGGCGCTGCAGAACAGCAGCAGGGCCAGGTGTCGCTGCGGTGCCGGCATGCGCTTGCGCAGCATCTGCTGGTAGATCAACAGCATAGGCAGGGCGCTGGGCAGCATCATGCCGATCATCATCACCACCCACATGGCGAACATCAGCAGCGCATCGCCCAGGCTCCAGGGCATGAGCATACCGGCCATTGCCGCATCGGCCATGCCGCCCGGCGCACTCATGTCGCGAGCCATCTGCAGCAGTATCAACCAGGCCAGGGCAGTCAACGCGAGCAGGCAGAGCAAGAACAACAACTGCTCGCCTGTCAGTCGCTTGCTCTGCGTCACCGCCTGAGGCTCTGCCATCTTTACGGCTCTATGCCATGACCGGTGAAGTGCACGTGGGCGAGGTGGCTATGACTGCCCTGGGATTGTAGTTTGAGGGCTGCATGCGTCTGGTAGCTGCCGCTGGCGACTTCAGCTTCAAGGAACTCGAAGCCGTCAGGCAGGGACAGGCGGACTCGATGCGGCGAACCGTCGATGGGGCTGCGGATCGGCTCGCCGCTGGCCTGCAGCACGCCGGGAATGTCCAGGTGCGCCAAACGCTGATCGACATCGATGGACAGGGTGATGGGCACGAACTGCGGTTCGAACATTTCACTCATGGTGCTGCTGAACACCTGAAACACGTTGGCCCCGGGGTCGCTCTCCAGACCAGAGAGGATGGTCAGCAGGGCCTGGCGTTGCGCCTCATCGGCGCGTTCATCGATGAACACCTGACAACTGCCGTTGCCCTCATGGATGGCGCCCGGCCAAGCGAAAGTGGCGGCCCAACACAAACCTCCCAATGCCACCTGATTGAAATACCCCTGTTCCACCCGCATCGACGCCACCGCATGGCAGTGGCCATGGGTCGGTGGTGCATTGAATTGACACGGGCAGCCCCAGTTGCAGTTGCAGGCAATGAATTCGACGCCCTGCATGCGCCATTCGGCGATGGCCATGATCAACCTCTTCACCTGGTTGGTGAAATGAAAGCTGCGGTTACCCCATCCCTCCATTAGTTAACGCTAGCAGGGCACATGAATCGGATACGCGCTACCGACCAAAGGTCGGCTTGCCCGTGGGTGCCGGTCAGAGGTGCGAGTCATGTCGGCAGCGGCCTGTAGGAGCTGGCGAAGGCTCGGGCCGCGTTCGGACGATCTTTTGATCTTTCGCTGAGATTCAAGGGCCTGGGGAAAGATCGCAGCCTCGTTGCACTCGACAGCTCCTACACCGCTGCCGCAGGGCACACATAGCTGCCGAAATCAGCTCAGGCTCTCATCGATTATCAGCACCAACTTGCCTGAAACCTTATTGGTCGCCAGCTCCGCGAACGCCGCTTCGGCATCCTTGATCGCAAAGGTCCTGGCCAGTTGCGGACTCAGGCGTTTGTCGGTGAACAGCGGCCACACCTGCTGCCCCAGCTCACTGATCAGATCGGCCTTGAACTGATCGTCACGACTGCGCAAGGTCGAGCCGAGCAATTGGATGCGCTTGCCCAGCACTTGCGCCAGATCGAGTTCGGTCGAGCGCCCGCCCATCAGGCCAATCAACACCCAACGGCCGTCAACTGACAAAAGTTTCACGTTCAACGCGGCGTAGTTCGCGCCCACCGGATCGAGGATCACATCGAAAGGGGCGAAGTCGTTCAGGCTCTCGAGGCCATCGGTGCGCACCACCCCGCCCTGGGCCCCCAGCGCCTCGCAATAACTCAGGCGATCAGCCGAACCGACGCTGACCCAGCACGGGTTGCCGAAGGCCTTGCACAACTGGATCGCGGCCGAACCGACACCACTGGCCCCTGCGTGCAACAGCACTTTCTCACCCGGTTTGAGGGCAGCCAGCTGAAACAAGTTGAGCCACGCGGTGCTGTAAACCTCAGGCAACGCGGCCGCTTCAGCCAGGGATAACCCTTCGGGCACCGGCAGGACATGCCGGCCATCGACCACCACCTCTTCGGCCATCCCGCCGCCAGCCAGCAGGGCACAAACGCGATCGCCAACCTGCCACGAGGAACCCGGTCCGACCTCGCTGATCACCCCGGAGCACTCCAGGCCCAGCACCTGACTGGCACCGGGCGGCGGCGGATAATGCCCGGCCTTTTGTAACAAATCGGCTCGATTCAGACCGGCGGCCGCCACGCGGATGCGAACTTGCCCTACATCACACGTCGGACTTGGCTCATCTGCCCATACCACTTGGCCTTCAACGCCTTGCAATGCTTTCACGGTGCCTCCATAGTGAGTCTCGACTGGGCCCGCTGCTGTAACGCCGGGCTTTCTTGCATTATGCGCCCGGGCCACATGGAACCGGCGACTTCAAAGACGGCCTAATATGCGTTATCAATTGTCCCTGCGTCGAATCAGCATGAAGCACCTGTTCCCCAGCACCGCCCTCGCGCTTGTCATTGGCCTCGGTCTGTTGCCGCTGTCGAGCGATACGTTCGCAGCCAATAGCTGGGACAAGCTTCAGCCTGATCGCGACGAGGTGATTGCCAGCCTTAACGTCGTTGAATTGCTCAAGCGCCATCACTACAGCAAGCCGCCGCTCGATGACGCGCGTTCAGTCATCATCTACGACAGCTACCTGAAGCTGCTTGATCCCTCGCGCAGCTATTTCCTGGCCAGCGATATCGCTGAATTCGACAAGTGGAAAACCCAGTTCGACGACTTCCTCAAGAGCGGCGACCTGAACGCCGGGTTCATCATCTACAAGCGCTATCTGGATCGCGTGAAGGCGCGTCTGGATTACACCCTTGCCGAGTTGAACAAAGGTGTCGACAAGATCGACTTCAATACCAAGGAAACCTTGCAGGTGGATCGCAAGGACGCCGCCTGGCTCAGAAGCACCGCTGAACTGGACGACCTGTGGCGCAAACGCGTCAAGGACGAAGTGCTGCGCATGAAGATCGCCGGCAAGGACTCCAAGCAGATCCAGGAAACCCTGACCAAGCGTTACAAGAACCAATTGGCGCGCCTGGACCAGACCCGCGCCGAAGATATCTTCCAGGCGTACATCAATACCTTCGCCATGTCCTACGACCCGCACACCAATTATCTGTCACCCGATAATGCGGAAAACTTCGACATCAACATGAGCCTGTCCCTGGAAGGCATCGGCGCGGTGCTGCAGAGCGACAACGATCAAGTGAAGATCGTGCGCCTGGTGCCGGCGGGACCTGCCGACAAGACCAAGCAGGTCGGCCCGGCGGACAAGATCATTGGTGTCGCCCAAGGCAACAAGGAAATGGTCGACGTGGTCGGCTGGCGCCTGGACGAAGTGGTCAAGCTGATCCGCGGGCCGAAAGGCTCCGTGGTGCGCCTGGAAGTCATCCCGGCCAGCAATGCGCCGAACGATCAGACCAGCAAAATCGTGGCCATCACCCGTGAAGCGGTGAAGCTGGAGGAGCAGGCGGCCAAAAAATCCGTCCTCAAACTGAAACAGGACGGCAAGGACTACAAGCTCGGTGTGATCGAGATCCCGGCCTTCTACCTGGACTTCAAGGCCTTCCGCGCCGGTGATCCGAACTACAAGAGCACCACGCGCGATGTGAAGAAGCTGCTGACCGAGTTGCAGAAGGAAAAAGTCGACGGTGTCGTCATCGACTTGCGCAACAACGGCGGCGGCTCCCTCCAGGAAGCCACCGAGCTGACCAGTCTGTTCATCGACAAGGGCCCGACCGTGCTGGTGCGTAATGCCGATGGCCGTGTGGACGTGCTGGAAGACGAAAACCCGGGCGCGTTCTACAAAGGCCCGATGGCCTTGCTGGTCAATCGCCTGTCGGCATCGGCCTCGGAGATTTTCGCCGGCGCCATGCAGGACTACCACCGGGCACTGATCATCGGCGGCCAGACCTTCGGCAAAGGCACCGTACAGACCATCCAGCCGCTCAACCATGGCGAACTGAAGCTGACCCTGGCCAAGTTCTACCGGGTTTCCGGCCAGAGCACCCAGCATCAGGGCGTGCTGCCGGACATCGACTACCCGTCGATCATCGACACCAAGGAAATCGGTGAAAGCGCCCTGCCCGAGGCCATGCCGTGGGACACCATCCGGCCGGCGATCAAGCCGGCGGTGGATCCGTTCAAGCCGTTCCTGGCGCAACTCAAGGCTGATCACGATGCTCGCACGTCCCAGGATGCGGAGTTTGTCTTCATCCGTGACAAGTTGGCTTTGGCGCAAAAGTTGATGCTGGAGAAAACCGTCACCCTCAACGAAGCCGAGCGTCGCGCGCAGCATGCCGACATCGAAGCCAAGCAACTGACCATGGAAAACCTGCGGCGCAAGGCCAAGGGTGAAGCGCCGCTCAAAGAACTGAAGAAAGAGGATGAAGACCTGATTGCCGAGCCGGAAAAAACCAAACCGGAAGACGATGCCTACCTGAGCGAGACCGGTCGTATCCTCATCGATTACCTGAAACTCAACACGGCGATTGCCAAGCACTGACGTGATGGCCATTTAATGCTGACGCTCCCCGGAGCGTCATCAAACTGACATCATTCTGTCGTGAAATACAGGACCGGGCGCCCCCTTGAACGGGTGGCGCCCAGTCCTTTTTTTATCGCCAGAGATTGCCATGACCACGACAGAACAGCTGAGTGCCTTGAGTTCAATCCTGGCTCAAAGCGGTTTACACAGCCTGTTCCAACCCATCATTTGCCTTTCCGAACGGCGTATCGTCGGCTATGAAGCCCTGACCCGGGGCCCCTCCAACAGCCCGCTGCACTCGCCCATCGCCCTGCTCTCCGTAGCCCGCCAGGCCGGACGCCTCAGTGAGCTGGAACTGGCCTGCCGACGCAGCGCCTGCCAACGTTTCAATGAACAGAAACTGCCGGGCAAGCTGTTTCTCAACGTGTCCCCCGAATCCTTGCTCGAAGCCGCCCACCAGACCGGGCGCACCTTGCAACTGCTGCAAGACTTCGGCATCCCGCCCAGCCAGGTGGTGATCGAACTGACCGAACAAACGCCGATCGACGACTTCCAACTCCTGCAAACCGCCCTGCATCATTATCGGGCCATGGGTTTCTCCATCGCCCTGGACGATCTAGGCGCCGGGTATTCGAGCCTGCGGTTGTGGTCCGAATTGCGCCCCGATTACGTGAAGATCGACCGGCACTTCATCGATGGCATTCACCAGGATGCCCTAAAGCGCGAGTTCGTCGGCTCGATCCTGAAAATTGCCCGGGCTTCCCGTGCCCAAGTGATTGCCGAGGGCATCGAACTGCCGGAAGAACTGGCGGTATTGATAGAGATGGGCGTCGATCTGGTTCAGGGTTATCTGCTCGCCCGCCCTCAGGAGCAGCCATCCCGTGACGCCAGGGCGCTGATGCCCCGGCAGGACGCCGGTGCGGTGGCGTTGACCGACGAAGTCAACGACCTCGGGGCGCTGCTCAACGAACAACCGGCGGTGACCCATGACACGCCGACGGCCACCGTACTGGAGGCATTTCGGCGCCAGGCCAACCTCAACTCCCTGGCGGTATTGGATGATCAGGACCAGCCCTGCGGCATCGTCCATCGTCATTCGCTTTCGGACGCCTTGCTCAAACCCTTCGCCACCGACCTCTTCGCCCGCAAACCCATCAGCCGCCTGATGAGCGATGACTTCCTGGCGGTGGAACTGAACCAGTCGTTGCAACAGGTCAGCCGCCTCATCACCAGCCGCGCCCGACAACGCATCGAAGAAGACTTCATCATCACCCTCAACGGCAGTTACCTGGGCCTGGGCCGGGTGATCGACGTACTCAAGCTCATCACCGAACTGAAAATCCAACAGGCCCGCTACGCCAACCCGCTGACCCTGCTGCCGGGCAACGTGCCGATTCAGCAGTGCCTGACGCGGCTGCTGCAACAACGACAGGAATCGGTGATCTGCTACGTGGACATCGACAGCTTCAAACCCTTCAACGACATCTACGGCTACGGCCGCGGCGACGAAGTCCTGCTGTGCCTGGCCCAATGCTTGAACGAACGCATCGACCCCAGCCGCGACTTCGTCGGTCACATCGGCGGCGATGACTTCCTGCTGGTTCTCGGTCCGGAAGACTGGCGCAAACGCCTGAATCAGCTACTGAGCGACTTCCAGACCCACTGCCGGCGCTTCTACCGTCCTGAACATCTGGAGGCCGGATGTTTTACCGCGTTGAATCGCCAGGGGGTTCGGCAGGAATTTGCCTTGCTGTCGCTGTCGATCGGGGTGGTGCATTTACGCTCGGAGGCTTGTGGGGAGTTGGATGCGAGCCAGTTGGCGGAACTGGCTTCGCAGGCCAAGCATCATGCCAAGGAGATTTTGGGCGGGAGTGTTTATTTGGTTGATGGGTTGGCTGAGCGCGTGCCTTTGGTGGAGGTGGGTTTGTCGGTGTGATGACGGCTACACCGCAGGATTTTGTAGGAGCTGGCGAAGCCTGCGATCTTTTGATCTTGATCTTTCGCTTGAGATTTAACTGTCTGGAAAAAGATCGCAGCCTCGCTTCGCTCGACAGCTCCTACAGGCCCAGTGGGAGCAAGCTTTGTCGCCACAAGCGCAATTCGCTGGAGTGTTGATTAAGAAGTGGGAAACCGCTCATATCCTGATTACCAGGTGGATGAGTCTTCTAGGGCTGCTTTTTGAAGATCTTCTTTCCAAGTTTCTTTTGCCAACACGAACACCGCCTGAAAAAACTCTCGAGGATTTTCCAGGTTGTACCACTCATCACGAGGCCAGCTACCTGCACAATCCTCATCTATCTCAAATAATTTTTGAAAGTCAAAATCCTGTTCACTAAGCCTATCTTCCAAATACGCCACAAGCACATATTTATGCCTATAGGACAAACACTCTAGATCCAAGCCATATTTAACGATCAGTTCGGACCGATCACACTTATCATTCGGGTTGTAGACTTCCAGAGTAGCTCCACGTGTTTCTTCACGATCATAGACGTCGAACTGACCAATAAACCACATAAGATCAGGAACGAATTTCTCATTTAGAAAAGGATCTTTCAGCATCATTTCCTCCCCGTAGGAAAGCCAGTGTACGGCACTTTATTTTTGTCAAACCTAACCTCAAACCAATTTAGGTTTTCGTTCAGCTTTGGATTTTTCATATCTTTCTTATTTGGCCTATAACCACGCCCCGCCCCCGGTAACTCTTGCCTTACAATGCCATCTTTTTTGTGGTCCCGCCCCGTAAATGGTTCCAATCCAAGATTTTCTCGCGTCATAGCTTTATTCAGTGCATTGAAATGAATCCGCCAATTACTAAATTGGGAGCTTAAACTCCCATAAGCGCCTTTTGGGATCTTTCCAGTATGCGGATTCGCACCATCAATAGCCCTCTGTTTTAGCGCGGCATCTGATATTTCTGGACTATGTTTTTCAACGGTATGCATACGGTACTCTTCTTCCATTCGAATGACTCGCCCTCGAGCATTCGCCTCCCCCAACTCATCAATCCGAGCCCGCCGCTGCTCCGCCGTCATCGGCAGCGCCGGCTCACCCTCATCCACCCCGACCTTAACCGCCGGATCCCGCTCCCCAACCGCCGACCTGCACCCACCCTTCCCCGGACAATCCACCAACCCCAACGGATCCACCCACCCCGTCGGGTTCAGGGTGTAGCGATATCCGTTAAGCCCACCCGCCAGTTTGCTCGGGTCGGGCGTCAAGTAACGGCCGGT